>CAZHUE010000022.1:0-17718 GCA_964535875.1 uncultured Methylomarinum sp. | reverse complement strand
ATTTTTTATCTGTTCTATCTAGAAAAAACAATACAAGGACTTCATCATTTACCGGTGTTGAAATTAAAATTGAAGTTTCGTGTAGTTTATTATCTGAATTATTTTTCTTAAAAAATACAAAGTCGTTTTTCTCTGAAATACTAAGTTATTGTAATTTATGTAGGTTATTAATGTTTCTAATTTCAAGAATCGCTTTATTTTTAGTTGGGGCATCACCATAAATCTGATAAAACAAATCGCGGTAAGTTTTAGCCCCATAATCTTTAAGCTGGAAGAAAAATTTATCATCTTTTTTTGTTTTCTTAATTGAAAACACAACTTTATTATTATCATTCCTTATGAGGATAATTTCTTTATCATTATCTGACAAGCTGGGTGCAACATTATAAGCATCTAGGATATTAAATTTATACCCATAATGCGTGATTTCACCTGCTATGCAAAAATTTGGAAGTAGTGCTGATCAGGGGTATTAATACCCAACAACCTGTCTCTCGTACCATTTTCTAATAAAACGGTATCACCTCGAAAACCCTCTTAACAGAGTAGTAAGTATAGCCAGAATCAATCTTTAACTTTTTTGCCCCAGCCTTTGGCTGATCAGAAAAATAAGACTCATTCCATTGATACACTTCCGCCTGTGTTTGATAGGATAATAAAAAGATGAATAAAAATAACAATAAAAACATAATAGATTACAAATAAAAATCACAGTCCGACAAATAACTATTATTTTATTTTCCTAGATTGATAACCATAAATTTGTAATAGTATACTGCAACTTCAATCCATTTTTTGCTCTAACTCAACGACTCTAGTAGAAATCAAAAAAACTCCCTTTAACCATACATATTTAAAAAATGACAACAAAATCATTAGACCTAGGATGTAATGATTGCCCACGCAATCCATACGGTTACAACGAACTATATGGCATAGATCTGGGACAGTTAGAAATCAACAATGTAACTTATCGACAAGCGAACCTAGCGTTAGAAAAAATTCCTTTTCCAGATAATTATTTTGACTGCGTATCTGCATTCGATTTTATTGAACACATTCCCAGACAACTTTTATCTCCTGACACTCAACGCATTATTCTCCCCTTTATAGAATTAATGAACGAAATCTGGAGAGTCCTTAAACCTAGCGGTCATTTTTACGCAGTGACTCCTGCTTACCCTTCTGCCGTTGCATTCCAGGATCCAACACATGTCAATATAATTACTAATAAAACGCATGAATACTTCTGTGGTGATTTACCCGGCGCCACTATTTATGGTTTTACCGGTCAATTTAGTCAGTCCAGAGCCGAATTTGTCATTCCTAAAATGGTAGCAACAGCTGAAATTTCTTTATCTAAAACGCTATATAAAATCCAAAAAAAGATTATAAATCCACGAAGATTTAGTCATTTTTTATGGGAATTACGAGCTGAAAAAAAACTAACCTGAAAAATCAGTAGATTATCCAAACTATCATACACTTTTTCTTAATCTGTGACTGAGGCAACTCGCAATAAATAACCCACCATTTTTGCTTGTCTTCTGCGTTGCAACTTCGGTTACATAGCCTGCTATGCGCCCTACGTTGCGTCTCGAAGACAAACAAAAATCCTACGCAAAACTGGTGGGTTATTTATTACGTGTTACCTAGGACCTCAAAGAACTTGCTTATTGCTGAGAACAAGCCCTTATAATCCAAACATAAGTCTCTATAATTTTGAATTCATTCACATTCAAAAGGAAACTTATGGACAATAAAGTTCTTAACTCATTTTTACTCAGCACTACACTTTTTATTTCTCCTATTGAACCAGTATTTGCTAGTACTTTAGAAGTTGAAATATTGAATAACACCTCATTAGCTCAGCAACAGGTATAGGCATTAATCATGAATTTTTATCATTATGCACTGAAATAGGTGAACCTGTAGATGTTGGAAATGTAACTTTATATGAATTACTTGCTCCATAAGATACGCCAGGCACAGGAGCCATGGGATCAACTAAAGCAAACGTTTTACGTGAACTATATTCCGACGTTTATCCCGTTTTTGGAAATGACCTAGATGGAATTACTGCTACTGCAGTTAATGCATTGGCATTACAAATTGCAACATGGGAAGTCGTCAATGAAACGTCAGGAACTTATGACCCAACCACTGGATCAATCCGGTTTGTCAGGTTTCACTACCTTAAACGTAATTGGGAGCTTACTTTTACTTGTTACTGGAAAAGCTGGGAATCTAGTTATCCATGAAAATGCGCGAGAACAACTGGATAATTCGTAAATTAATTTATAAAGTAAAATAGCCGCATCTTCATTCCATAAATGGTCACCGAGGTTTTCCCCTGTGGCGGCATAGAATAATTCTGAACAAGCCTGTTTTTCTTCTGGCGTTAAAGACATAATATCTCTTAATTAGTAAAGATTTAATAAAACAGTTCTAAAAAACCAATACAACTGAACAGAACCTGAATCTGCTGGGTATTTATCTTCAAGATTCATTCCGTGTCTGGATAGTCTTACACATATAGGGTATGGAAGCTCTATTCAGTGATGTCTTTTTTACTAACAGTAAATATCACAAGTTAAATCCAGTCACAAGAATAAAGGGGCAGGATCCATAATATGCCATAATATGATGAGTCTACTTTTTATTGTGCTACTTTAGCCTTAAAATAACTCAGGAGTTTGATCTGTGTGCAACATTTAATATTGATTTATCAGGTTTGATCTCTCGCAAAACATCAATTATTTGTTCTGATGTATAGTTACCCAACTCAAACAATAATTAATTACGGTTATTTAATATGGCAGTAGGAAATGTTGATTTTCCTGAAATGTACAAAGTTTCAGGGATAAAATTAGGAACAAGTAATGCGGGTATAAAACAAACAGAACGTGATGATATCCTTGTTATAGAAATGACGGAAGCATCAACATGTGCCGGGGTGTTTACCCAAAATGCCTTTTGTGCAGCACCGGTGCATATTGCAAAGGAGCATTTACAGCATAGCCCTCATTGGCTGTTGATTAATTCCGGCAATGCCAATGCAGGGACAGGAGAGCAAGGCATGAAAGATGCCGATGCTTGCTGTTTATCCTTAGCATCTATTTTAAAGGCAAGTTATCAACAGGTTTTGCCTTTTTCAACAGGAGTGATCGGAGAAAAATTACCCGTAGAAAAAATTGAAGCTGCACTGCCAGAAGCGATATCTTCTTTAAGTGAAGATCATTGGAATAAAGCGGCTCATGCAATTATGACGACTGACACCTTTGCAAAAGGTGCGACAACCGTGATTGAAATAGAAGGACAAACTATCACTATCACCGGCATTTCAAAAGGTGCCGGAATGATTCAACCTAATATGGCCACTATGCTGGGCTTTGTGGCAACGGATGCAAAAATTAGCCAAATGCTTTTACAAAAATGTTTATTTGATGCAGCAGAACAGTCATTTAATCGAATAACTGTCGATGGAGATACTTCAACGAATGATGCTTGTATCTTAATGGCAAGTGGGCGTTCATCTGCTCCTGAAATTACAGAGAATAGTAAAAATTATAAAATATTTTTAAAAGCAGTCATTAATGTTTGTAAACGATTAGCTGAATTAATTATCAGGGATGGAGAAGGGGCAACAAAACTGATAAGAATAAGTATTGAAGGAGCAGCTAATAGTGAAGAAGCTTTAAGCGTTGGTAAAACAATAGCTCATTCACCTTTGGTTAAAACCGCTTTCTTTGCCAGTGATCCTAACTGGGGGCGTATTCTGGCAGCGGTTGGGCGATCAGGAATCGAACAAATGGATTTAGATAAAATAGAAATTTATCTGGATAAAGTCTGTATTGTAAAAAAGGGTTCACGATCCAGCAGTTACACAGAAGAACAAGGTCAACAAGTGATGAGTCAGGAAGAAATTCTTGTTCGTGTTATTTTAGGGAGAGGGAGTGCAAAAGAAGAGGTACTAACTTGCGATCTTTCTTATGATTATGTTCGGATTAATGCGGAATACAGAACATGAAAAAATTAGCACTTGTTCTTTTATTGTCTTTATCTTTATTAGGCTGTGGGACTAGTTTAGTCAAAGCATTTGTTGATTCACCCGAAGTAAAAGGTATTGAATTAGCCGCTTTTTCAGTTAAAGATAAACAGGCTATTTTTAAAATAGCTTTGTATAATCCCAATGCTTTTTCCTTACCAATCTCAGGAATGAAAGGGGATATTGTTCTAAACCAGATGATCATTGGCAGTATTGATGCAGAAACTGATCAAAGCTTGGCTGCACATTCTACACAACTAGTCACATTACCTATTATGCTCAACGCTGATGACCTTATTAAAGCCGCAAAAAGTGTATTAAATCGAAGGAAAGCTGAATATACTTTTAATGGAGGGGTCATGACTTCAGTAGGACAAATACCTTTTTCTAAAAAAGGGAATTTATCTATGCAAGATCTTATTTCAGCTTTTTTTCGATAGTTTTCGATAAACCTAAATAAATCAGTTGAGCACGGATTTTGTGGGAAATCTGGGCGAAAAAGACAAAGAATAGCTCGAAGATAATGGCCGTAGTCCTTATTGAGAGCTATTCTGCCGAATTTTTCGTCCAGATTTTTCACAAAACTGTGAAGCGAAAATAGAATCATCCATTTAGTGAGTGGTAGAAAACTGGATTAAACATACTATTTAACAAGTTAAAGAAAAATTTAGCGTTCAACTGATTTATTTAGGATAAAGCTAAGCATGAAGACTAAAACTCCTTTACATGTTGCAGTAGGTGTTATTAAGGATAAAGAAGGCAATATTTTAATCTCGCTCCGGTATAAATCATCTCATCAAGGCGGCCTATGGGAATTTCCAGGAGGAAAGGTTGAGCCGAATGAAGCAGTGGAGCAAGCTTTAACAAGAGAATTAAAAGAAGAACTTGGTATTTCAGTAGAAGCATTAACACCTTTGATTAAAGTTAAGCATCAATATACTGATTTAAAAGTACTGTTAGATGTTTGGACAGTTTCTTTTTTTTCAGGAAACCCCCGTGGCCGTGAAGGACAAGAAATAAAATGGGTCAAGCCAGAGCAGTTAGTAAGTTATTCTTTTCCACAAGCAAATTATCCTATTATCGCAGCTGCAAGGTTACCAGATGAATACGCAATATTAAATGGTGAAGATATTAATGAGCTATTGATAAATTTACAGGTTATATTGGGTAAAGGAGTAAAGTTAATTCAGGCAAGGGTAAAGTTATTATCTGCTAAAGAAGTAAAATATTTCTTTGGATTAGCGACTCCATTATGCAGGGAAAAAGGTGCTTGCTTATTAGTCAATTCAGCGGTAAAAAATGCTGAAAAAGTTAATTCAGAAGGTTTTCACCTAACATCAAAACATTTGTTGACGTTAGATAAAAAACCGACAGGGTACACATGGGTTTCTGCATCTTGTCATAATTTAACAGAATTAAAACATGCTGAACAAATAGGCGTGGATTTTGTTGTGCTTGCCTCAATATTACCAACAAAAACTCATCCCGATACTCCCCCTTTAGGTTGGGAATCTTTCAAGACACTAACAAATAACGTTAATCTCCCTGTTTTTGCATTAGGTGGTCTGCAACAAACTGATAAGGCGATTGCGAAAAAGTCTGGTGCTCAAGGAATAGCCGGGATTACAACTTTTCTTACCAAATAAAGTAATAGCCGTTAATTTAGCTGTTTTGTTTATTTTCAAATAAAAAATCTGATTTGTAAATAGTTATTTTTCAATAAGTTGGTAAATAGTTACGTGCCCCTTTCTGATAATTGTCTAATTAATTCCAGTAGACACCTAGTAATAACAGTTTTCTTTTCTATACTTTCCTCATACGTGCTTACATTTTTTAAATATTGTAAGACTTCAATTGTCTACCCTAGAAATTTGTTTATGGATGTCATACAAGGTTACCTAAGTTTTTTTGAAATTAAAGGAAGAGTGGAAAAAGGCTTCACTTTGATTGAATTAATGATAATTCTTGCTATTTTGGGAATTGTTACGACTATTGGTGTTCCTGGTTTTTCACAGGTGATTAACAATAACAGGATGACTACAAGTGTAAATAAACTTGTTACGGCAATAAACTTAGCTCGTAGTGAAGCTATTAAGCAAGGACTTCAAGTGACGATTCGTAGAAAAGGGACAACTAGCCAACAATGGAAAGATGGTTGGGATATATTTATTGATCAGGATAAAGATGGAGTATTTGATGATAATGGTGATACTTCACTCTGTGAAGCTACAGAAGATTGCTTAATAAAAACATACTCGGGTTTACCCAATGGTTTTACATTGACAGTAGGCAATACCACCTATAAAGATACTATCATATTTAAAGCAACCGGTATGAGTAAAGCTATTGTTGGGGATACATTCAGGTTATGTGATAGGTCTCAAGATACAACAATTTCTCGCTCACTCATTATTAATGCTATAGGTCAAACTAGAGTGTCTATTGGAACAACAGCATGTCCATAATTAAAGTTCAGGTGAGTGTTTTTTTTCGGGGTAATACTTCTTTGCTTTCTTCATTTATAGTTAAACAAAAGAATAATGGTGGTTTCACCTTAATTGAAATCTTGATATCGACAGCTATTTTGGCTATTGGATTACTAGGGTTTGCTGCTATGCAGATGACTGGATTACAAAATAACCTCAGTGCTTATCATAGAAGTCAAGCTACGCAGTTTTCCTATGATATGGCTGATAGAATGCGGGCTAATATTGCGGATGCTCAAAATTATGAAACCAGTACATATTATGCGGGTACTGCTACACAACAAATAAGTTGCACAACAATATCAGGGGGCTGCTCCACTGTACAAATGGCTCAAAATGATCTTTATGAATGGGGAGGTGCCATCACCAATTCTAATATTCTACCAAGTGGTCAGTGGACTATTGGTGTTATAGAGCCAATATATACCATTACGATTAAATGGGATGAAGACCGAGATGGTGACGTCGATGGCGATGATCCAAGTTTTCAAATGAGTTTTTTGTTATGAAATTAAAGAATCGTAACAAAAGTGAAGTAGGGATGACGTTAATAGAAATTTTAATTGCAATGGTATTAGGTATTTTTTTGATAGGGGGTATCATTCAGATTTTCATTGGTAGTCAACAAAGTTATCGTATGCAAGAAAACTTATCCAGAATGCAGGAAAACGGACGATTTGCTATGGAGTTTATTTCTCGAGATGTCCGAATGGCTGATTACTGGGGTTGCTTAAGAGAGGGTTTAAATAAAATTACTAATAATCTCAATACTACTGGTGCTGGCTATGATTCTACTTTGCACAATTTTGACAAAGGGATTGATGGAACAAATGGAGCATCTAGCACGCCTGATACTATTACCATGAGAGGGATTTATGATAATGGGATTGCTGTTCAATCGCCTTTTGGACCTACGACTTCTGCACAAGTTAACGTTTCGGCAGGCAACACCTTAACTCAGGGAGATGTAGTTATCGTAGCCGATTGCTCAAGTGCAGATATTTTTCAAATTTCTAATGTGAACCCTGGTACCTCTGGAGTATTAATGCATCTGACTGACGCAGCTACAAATCCAGGAAACATCAATATCTCTGACCCTAGCTGCCCAGGTACTAACACGCATTGTTTTTCCAAAGTGTACCAAAGTGATGCATCTGTTTATAAACCAACAGTCATATCATATTCGGTCAAGAATGGAGCTAGTGGGCTTCCGGCTCTTTTCAGGAATAATAATGGTGTAGATATAGAATTTATTGAAGGGATAGAAGATTTACAAATTTTCTACGGAGAAGATACTAATGATGATAATACATCTGATCATTATGTTTCCGCTCAAACAGCTGGTTTAGACATGGATCGGGTTGTTAGTGTTCGTGTCACTATACTTGTTGCATCATTAGATAATAATTTAAGTTCTCAAGCAATAGATTACTCTTATAACGGAGCAACTATAACGCCTACTGACAGAAGATTAAGGCAGGTATTTTCTTCAACAATTGCAGTCCGAAACCGACTTCCTTAGTTAAAAGTGACTCTCTATGAAAAATAAAATAATACGGTGTAAACGTCAGTCTGGCGTAGTGCTCATCATTAGTCTAATAATGCTATTACTACTTTCCTTGATTGGAGTCACAGGTATGCAGGTAACCAGTTTTGAAGAAAAAATGGCTGGAAACTCACGAAACCAAAACTTAGCTTTTCAGGCAGCAGAAGCTGGCTTGAGAGGGGCTGAGAATTATCTTGACTCTATGGTCTTACCTTCGGGTTTTGATGGCACAGAGATAGGACTCCTTTCTGAAGTAACTCCGGATCCTTCTTACAATTCATTAGCGACTTGGTCGGCTTCCAATTCTGCCGAATACAGTAGTGGCCTTGCAATAATTAATTCTGAGCCAAGATATATTATCAAATATGTTCGTGATGTGATTACAGATAAAAATACTGGTTTAAATTTAGGTGGGTATGGTGAAAAGTTATCTGGTTCTCAAATTACAGTTTTTAGAGTTACAAGCAGAGGAACTGGGGGTACAGATAATGCTAGAGTTATTTTACAAAGCCACTATGGTAAACGATTTTAAGTTGTAATAGATAGAAATGAGAGATAAATTATGAGCGCACAAAACAAATTTTCTAGTAAGTGTAAAATTCGACAAATTTTATTTTTTTACTTCTTGGTAACTTCTTTTCAGATAAATGCTGCTCCACTTTCTTTGGAAACGGCACCTTTATTTACGACTAACTCGGTAAAGCCTAACCTGATTTTGGCCATTGACGACTCAGGTAGCATGGACAGTGAAGTTCTTTTTCCAACTAATGATGGTGCATTATGGTGGAATACAACGAATCAAAGTTTTGTTTCAGCTGGAAACGTTACCTACAACGTAGCAGGGAGTGCCAGTGGTGTATGGAATAAATATACCTACCTATTTCCTAATGGAACTGGTTCCGGAAATAGGGTTTATTCCGACAGTACAAACCACCATTTTGCTATTCCACCCTTTAAACAATATGCTTTTGCAAGGTCAAGTGAATATAACAAGATGTATTATGATCCAAATGTTACTTATAGTACTTGGGTTGATTATGATACAACTAATTTTAATGATATAGCGGTTGGATCTGCACCCTCGGATCCAATATCAGGATCAACAACGTTAGATCTGGTAACTGATCTATATTTAACGAGTTCTAATAGTGTTTTTAAGGTATTTAATGGGATGAAAATTCCTGCAGGTACATACTATGATCATTTAGGAGCAAAAACTTTAGCTACTTCAGATGTTCCAATAACGGGTACTATTAATCTTGGTATTCAATATTATCCAGCGACCTACTATACGACTAAAACTTCGGGAACCTACACAGTAGGAATCCCGGCTAACATAGGGGATTGCTCCACACCTTTGGCGGCACATTTTGAAACTTTTCATAATCAGCCTAGCTCTTTATCAGGTACAAATGTTGATTCATTGGGGCCAGAAGGTCAGTGTCTTACTAAAACCGAGATTAAGTCAACCATATTAAATTATCCAAGGGCTGCAACTAGAACTGACTGTTCATCTATTACCTGTAGTTATACAGAAGAAGCTCAAAACTTTGCAAATTGGTATAGTTATTATCGAAAACGGCACCTAGCATTAAGGGCTGGCATGGGGCAGGCATTTTTTGGCTTTGGAGCAATTCGTACAGGAATTTTTACCATTAACCATCGATCAAACGTAACCATGTGGGATATGGATAGTACCTCAGATACCTTTTTTAGTCATTTATATGCAATAGATGGGAATAGCGGAGGAACACCCAATAGACAAGCAATGGAATATGCGGGACAGCAGTTTATGAGAACGGGTGGATCCGCACCTATTACCTCTCAATGTCAAAAAAACTTTACACTTTTGTTTACAGATGGGTTTGCAAGCTTAGGTGGCATCCCAAGTGTTGGTAATCAGGACGGGGGGAAAGGCAGTCCTTATCAAGATGGTCATCCAAATACAATCGCTGACATCGCATGGAAATATTACGAAACAAATTTAAACCCTTCTCTGACAACAGGAGAAGTGCCAAAAGCATTGGGATGCTCAGCAACACCTGTTGACCCATTATTGGATTGTAACGGCAATCTGCATATGAATACTTTTACGGTAGGGTTAGGCGCGACTGGAACAATTTTTAATGTTACGCATAATTCAGTTGCTGATGCGTATACAACTCCACCAGTCTGGCCTAACCCTAACTCTACTCGAGATGCTACTCAAGTTGATGATTTATATCATGCTGCTGTAAATGGGCGCGGTGAAATGTTTAATGCGACCTCTGCAAGTGATTTACAAGAGCAATTAAAAAGAGCATTACTAGGTATACAAGCATCCATCGGAGTTTCGTCAGCAGTGACTTTTAATACGGCAACACTAGAAACCGACAGTGCTGTTTTTTTTGCTTTTTTCAACTCTTCAAATTGGAGTGGAGACCTGCTCTCTTTTGAATTAGGATCTACGGGTGATATTTCATTAATACCTGACTGGTCTGCTGCCTCCATTCTACAAAGTGCAACTCCAAATGCTCGGACAATTATTACTCACAATGGGTCAGATGGCATTCCTTTTCGCTGGGATACAGCCGTTCTTTCTGCGGCTCAACAAGCTGACTTAAACACTGCTTCAGGAGGGAATGGAGAAAATGCGTTAAATTTTATTCGGGGTGTTCGTACTAATGAAGGGCCGGGGGAATTTAGAGTAAGAGGAAATATCATGGGAGACATAGTCAATGCAGCCCCGATATTTGTAGGTACACCAAACTTGGGATGGCCATCCTCAGCCCCCTTTCCAATAGCCAATAAATATTCTGATTTCAGGGCCGGTTTACTTTCAACACCGAGAACATCGGTCGTTTATGTGGGTGCTAATGATGGCATGCTACATGGGTTTAACACATCTAATGGAAATGAAATATTAGCCTATATTCCTGGTTTTACCTATTCTTCATCGGCAACAAAGGGTCTTCATTACTTGACTAATCCTAATTATTCTCATCAATATTACGTTGACTTGGCACCGACTGTATCAGATGTTTTTATTAACACGGGTAGCGGTAATGCATGGCATACAGTTTTAATAGGTGGAGGTAGATCTGGAGGACGTGGTCTATTTGCTCTTGACATAACTGCTCCCTCTTCTTTTAGTGAAGCTAATGCAGATGATATAGCGTTATGGGAGTTCACTCACGCAGAATTAGGATACACCTATAGTAAACCCACCGTTGTAATGATGAATAACGGAAAATGGGCAGCTATATTCGGAAACGGATATAACAATACGGGTAGTGGAAAAGCAAAACTGTTTATTCTGTATTTAGATGGTGGTCTTGATGGTACTTGGACAGCAGGTACAGATTATTTTATTATTTCAACTGAGAAAGGTTCTACAGGAACACCAAATGGATTAGCGACCCCAGCAATTGTTGATCTTGACAAAAATGGTACTGCGGATAGGGCTTATGCTGGAGATCTTGAAGGTAATATGTGGGCATTTGACTTAAGTAGTGTCGATCCAGCAATAACCCCATGGAGTGTTGCTTATTCCGCAAGTGGTTCACCTGCACCACTATTTATAGCTGAAGATTCCTCATCAAATAGGCAGCCTATCACACAAAAGCCAGTTGTTGCCTTTCATCCAGATCCACCTACTGGTGGTAGTCATAACCCAAATATCATGGTATTTTTTGGTACAGGAAAATTTCTTGAAGCTACAGATATTACATCAACAGACCAACACAGCTTTTATGGTGTTTGGGATGAAGGAAGCGAAAATATAACACGGAGTAATTTGGTTGAACAAACATTTGATTTAGTCAGCTACACCGATACTAACGGTGATGAACTTCGACTTATTTCTGATAATGCAGTTAATTATAATTCGAATAAAGGGTGGTTTTTTGATTTTTCATCAACTGGTGAGCGCTCAGTTGTAGATCCACAAATCAGAGGAAGTCTGGTGTTTTTTAATACCTGGATACCATCATCATCAGAGTGTGACTCAGGTGGGAGTGGTTTTTTAATGTCGGTAGAAATGCTTAATGGTGGTGAGCCAGATTCTTCTATATTTGATACGGATGGAACCGCAGGGGTCGATAATAATGATAAGGTCAATGATGGAATAACTAATCGAGTGGCGATAGGCCAAGCATTTAATAATGGACTGCCGGCACAATCAAGTTTTTTAAGTAATAAGCAATACACTCCAGGAACAGGAGATACATCAATTCATGTGCGAGAACTTGCAAAGTTAGCGGGAGAAACGGGACGGCTATCTTGGAAGCAGTTACAATAGATAAATATTCTTTCTTTGGGCGTCTATTTAATTGTGGATGAGAAAATTGAGTCCAAAATATTCAAGACCAAGGCGAAACCAGCACGTAATATCAATCTATTGCGAAGGGTTTTCAATCTTTCGCTCCTGTTCACACCCTTTACCTGCATCCATGTGGTTGACGCAGAGATTGGATGTTTTGAACTCAATTTTTACACTCATTAATTAATAGAGGTGCATTTTAGTTTGTTTGTCGAGAACAGATGGTCTGTAATGATTTTAAATCATTAATTTCGATGTGTTTTCGCTGAACAGTTATCAATCCTTCATTTTGAAGGTGCTTTAACATTCTGCTAACTGTTTCTAGTGTTAAGCCAAGGTGATTGCCCATTTCTTGGCGTGTGAGCGGGATATTAAATGACAAGGAGGAAAACCCTCTTTTTTTTAATCGATCGGATAGATTGGTCAAAAATAGAGCTAGTTTTACTTCGGCGGATTGCTTGCTTGTGATTACTTGGTTTTGAGACTCGTTAATTGATTCACCTGAGTGTCTGAAAAGTTCACGAGCAATTCCAGGAACCCTTTGGCATAAGTGATCAAATTTTTCAGCGGGTAGTTCACAATAATTCATCACTTCCAAGGCAATAGCGGAGCAGCTATGCTTACTTTGATTCAATCCATCAAATCCTGCTAGTTCACCTGGTAAGAGCAAGTTGAGGATATGCTCATTGCCATGATTATCGTTAGAAACCAGTTTAGCTGTTCCTGATTTAATGGCCACTATGCCTTTAAAGTTATCGCCTTGTCGGTAGATGTATTCACCCTGTTGTAAAACAGAATTATTTTTAATGACATCACTCAAGTTTTTGACTTCTTGCTCAGATAAGCCACGTGGAAGGCAAATTGTATCCAGATTACAATTTTCACAGCTGATTTGAAAATCTTTGAATAGTCTATCCAACTTTATACCTTAAAAAATAGATAAAAAATCATAATTTATTGCGAGTTACCTTAAGAGAAATGTGAATTCTGAAAATTATCTAGTTAATATCTCTTTTATTGATCTATATCAAAAAGCCATGATTTAAAGAGCTATAAGATAGATCCAGAAGTTCAACTTCTAATAGGTGACGTCAAAGAGGTAGCATAACTATTTGGCAATCATTGGCTTTATAGGATGGGATAGTCAAACCAAAAAACTATCTTAAATAAATAATTTATGGGGAAGACACTATGAAAAAATCATTAAAAAAAACTAATGCGATTATTTTAATAATTGCCAGCATGTCATTAGCATTAATTGGTTGTGGTACTGGTGCTGATAGCTCCAGTATGGATGCTCCATTAACACCAGTATCAATATTAAAATAGTGCTGAACCGATAAATCCTGACGCAAGCCAGAATCTATCGGTGCTATAAAATACTAATTAGTCGTTTAAGGTTATTATGTAATCATACTCTGTTAATGCAGAAAAGTTAATCTTAACTTTATTTCCTTTCTACTAATATCACTTGGTGTTTTTCGATTACGATAAGTCTAAGTGAGTTCCATTACTCTAATGGGATTGTTGGGCTAAGTAGCTTATATATGCTATTTTCTTTGTTGTTTTCTGGGGGTGTTACAATGACCTATTAGATTAAATAGCAAAGCAAAAATTTTTATAAGTAACATAGCTCAACTATTTTTTTAAAAATAATCAATTCTGATTATTTCTCTTCTCTTCTCTTCCAGAATCACTATCTATCGTTGAATTAGAAAAAGAATTTGCTATATTATTAATGGCGCGCCCTAGAGGATTCGAACCTCTGACCTCGGCCTCCGGAGGGCCGCGCTCTATCCAGCTGAGCTAAGGGCGCATGTTAGATGATATACTTCACGGGTTCACGGATGCGAATTTCTATCGGTCAATTTTAGCCGATAAACTGTGTTACTGAAACAGTTGCGTAGCCTGCTATGCGCCAGTTCAGTGCCTTGCTATTGACAAAAGTCAACTTGATATAAATTCTGCATCCGTGACTGCGTGAAGTATAGGTTGTATTAAATTAAAGTTCGGAGCAAGTTAAGAGTCCATTGCAGAAATTTACTATCTTAAACCTTAAGAGCTATAAATATTTAGAGTAAGAACCGTTCAATTATACTGGAAGTTTTATAAAATTGTTGGCGAAAAAAAATGGACTTTTAGTTTAGAGAGTATAAAATTTTGGTAATGAAGTGTAATTTATTATAATAGATTTAGAGGGTTTATTATTTAACTTCAAATAAGGCTGACTTTGTTAATGCTTTACCATATTTTGGGTGTATGAAATTTTTTCTAAATTGCTTTCAGTAAGGATTATGAGTACTATTTATTATTAGTTTACAAGTTATAAAATAACAGAGTGAAGGGTTTGTAATTGGTGTTATGATTGGGCGTTTACATCCAATCAATTTTTGGAAGTTATGATTTTTTAAAGGTATTGTGCATAAAAATATAATTGAAATGGTTCTGGAGTTGGATTTGAGTTTTGTAACGAAAAAATTATAATAATGAGGTAAACAAAATGACTTTTGGTGGAATCATTGCTATTTTTATAGCAATATGGATTTATAGAACAGCTCTTGAACATAAAACAGGAAATGCACTTTATTGGGTGGCAGGTAGCTTTATTGTGTTTTTAGCGGTACAGTTTTTTACGATAAATCTCAATGGGTTCATTATTGAGACCTTTGATAGTGATATAAACAGCGAATATGATAATGTTGGCGATCTTAATGCACGATATACTAGTGAGACAGCAGGGTTGCAGTCGGGTTCTGGGGGAAGCGTAATTGGTGTTGCTTTTGAACTTCTTACGTGGATTCTTCCTTTCTTTGTAGTTGCGATTATTAGACAGCTTTGGATGCTAAAACAATCCTTTGGTTTTGTCGGGTTATTTGGTGGACTTAAGGAAATGTTTGTTAGCTTTAAGAATAGCTTTAAGACTTCTGAAGGTGAAGTATAGTTAGCAAAATTTTGTTTACGCTTAAATAATTATCTTTAAGAGCAGCTTGTTCTAAAGTTTGTTGCGTATAGAATAAAGTCCAGATTAGTCCGGGCTTTTTTTGTTGAAAAAACTTACTTATATTTAATTCAAAATACTGTTTACAATTAAAACCAGCGCAAGGATAAACAAAATTGTAAAAATAAAGCCTACGATCAAGTAGCTAGGTAAAGAACCCTGTTCAAAGTCTATTTTTCTGTTTCTCTCACTCTGAACGCCAATTGCTGCAGCAAAAACGCTTTTAAAAACGTGTAATAAGCTCGGTTTTGACATTTTTTCGCTTTTATTTATGCCTGAATCATAGAGATCAGGTGGTTTTTTAAGATCACAATATCGTATCCCTCTATTTAAATCAAATTTGATAGTCTTACCTAATTTAATATGAACAAAACCGAATTATTAAAACAACAATTAGCAAAACGTATCCTGTTTCTTGATGGTGCGATGGGTACGATGATACAAAGCTATAATCTTGAGGAAAAAGATTATCGTGGTGAACGTTTTGCAGACTGGAAATGTGATCTTAAAGGCAATAATGATTTATTGTCATTGACACAACCAGACATTATTAAAGCGATCCATCGAGCTTATTATGATGTCGGGGTTGATATTGTTGAGACCAATACTTTCAATGCGACCAGCATTGCCATGGCTGATTATAAAATGGAATCGTTAGCTTATGAAATTAATCTGGAATCTGTTCGATTAGCAAAGCAGGTGGCCGAAGAGGTCACAGCCATAATGCCTGATAAACCGAGATTTGTTGCCGGTACGCTTGGGCCAACAAATCGTACTGCCTCTATGTCCCCAGAGGTAAATGACCCTGGGTTTAGAAATGTTTCCTATGATGAGCTAGTCGAAGCATATACCGAAGCAGTACGAGGAATGTGTGACGGTGGTGTTGATATTATTTTAATTGAAACCATTTTTGATACCCTAAATGCAAAGGCTGCAATATTTGCGGTTGAATCCTATTTTGATGAACTGGGTTATAAACTGCCCGTGATGATCTCCGGAACAATAACTGATGCATCTGGGCGAACATTATCTGGTCAAACAGTGGGTGCTTTCTGGAACTCTCTAAGCCATGTTGACCCAATTTCTATTGGTTTTAACTGCGCCTTAGGTGCAAAAGAATTACGTCAATATATAGAAGAGTTATCAACTATTTCTGATACCTATGTATCTGCTCATCCCAATGCAGGATTGCCTAATGAGTTTGGAGAATATGATGAATTGCCAGAAGAAATGGCAAAAGAATTAGCTGACTGGGCAGAGAGTGGTTATTTAAATATTATTGGTGGGTGTTGTGGTACATCACCAGAATATATTAAAGCGATTATTGAACAAGTTGAAAAATACCCTCCACGGAAAATTCCTGAAATAGAAAAACAATGCAGACTGGCAGGCCTGGAGCCTCAAAATATTGCAGCAGACTCACTTTTCGTCAATGTGGGGGAAAGAACGAATATAACAGGCTCGGCAAAATTCAAGCGGCTCATTGTTGACGGAGATTTTGAAACAGCATTAGAAGTGGCTAAAGACCAAGTAGAAAATGGTGCGCAAATTATTGACATCAACATGGATGAAGGCATGTTGGAATCAAAAGAAGCTATGGTTCGCTTTTTACATTTAATCGCCTCAGAGCCAGATATAGCAAAAGTTCCTGTCATGCTAGATTCTTCCAAATGGGAAATTTTGGAAGCAGGTCTTAAATGTATCCAAGGGAAAGGCGTAGTTAATTCCATTTCTATTAAAGAAGGTGAAGAAAACTTTATAAGGCAGGCAAAACTGATTCGGCGTTATGGTGCGGCTATGATCGTCATGGCTTTTGATGAAGAAGGCCAGGCCGATACCATGGCAAGAAAAATAGAGATTTGCCAGCGAGCCTATAAAATATTAACTGAAGTTGTTAATTTTCCACCTGAAGATATTATTTTTGACCCTAATGTTTTTGCTATAGCCACGGGTATAGATGAGCATAACAATTACGGTGTGGATTTTATTGAAGCGACTCGTGAGATTAAAAAAATCTGTCCCCATGCTTTAATTTCAGGTGGAGTCTCTAACGTTTCTTTTTCTTTTAGAGGAAATAATCTGGTTAGAGAAGCTATCCACGCTGTATTTCTTTACCATGCGATTAAAGCTGGAATGGGTATGGGGATTGTTAATGCAGGACAATTAGCCATTTATGAAGATATTCCAAAAGAGCTAAAAAAAGCGGTTGAAGATGTCGTACTAAATCGTAATTCTGATGCCACAGAAGCCATGCTGGAAATGGCTCAAAAATATCAAGGTGGTAGTGGTGTTGTTAAAAAAGAAGATCTGGAATGGCGAACATGGTCAGTCAAAAAACGG
>CAZHUE010000021.1:0-24299 GCA_964535875.1 uncultured Methylomarinum sp. | reverse complement strand
AAGGATGAATATTTGCCATTGAGAATATGCCTGGCAGAATTGTAGAAAACACTTCTGTAGGTGAAAGCCCTATCAAACTTTCCAAAAATGTTAAAAATGCTTCAACATTGGCAGTAATGCCCTCCCTTGCTTTATGACCACCAGCAGAACCATGTACTTGAAAGGATAAAAAGTAATTTGTATCAATCATAATATTTCAAAAGTAAAATTTTGTTGGCTCTTATTAATTCTGTTAAACATGTAAATACCAGTGATTAATAAATAAAGGTACTTTTAATGCTTAAAACGCTGAATATCAGGAGCTAATAAATCAAACACAGAGTGCTTTTTAATACCATATTTTTCAGGATAATAAATGCTACCTAAGTATAAACCATAAGGTGGAGCTGTCACTCCTGCCTGTGTTCTATCATTAATAACCAGCAATTCTTTAACCCAGGAAATTGGCCGCTTCCCTGATCCTATATCCATCAATACACCCGCAATATTTCTAACCATATGATGCAAAAAAGCATTGGCTGATAACTCTATCACGATAGATTCATTCTCACGATAGACATTGATAAAATGCATTAATCTAGTAGGGCTATGCGACTGGCAAGCGAGTGCTCTAAAAGACGAGAAGTCATGCACACCCACTAAGTCTTGAGCAGCTTTATGCATATTAAGCTCATCTAAAGATTCATAGCACCAAGTCACCTGATTTCGCTTTAATGCCGATTTCATTTTACGGTTTAAAATAACGTAGCGATAAAACCTTGCTATGGCACTAAAGCGGGCATGAAAATCATCGATAGCTTCTTTTGCCCATAGAATTCGCACATCGTCCGGTAAATTTACATTACCACCCATAACCCAGCTATTCAAAGAGCGGCTAGCATCTGTATCAAAATGAACCACTTGCTCTAAAGCGTGAACACCAGAATCTGTTCTGCCAGCACATTGAACTCTAATTGCCTCATCTGCCACTTTACTCAGTGCTTTTTCTAACTCATCTTGAACGGTTCTCCGTTGATTTTGAAATTGCCAGCCGGAAAAAAGACTACCATCATATTCTATGCCTAATACAATTCTAGTCATGTTTTGATTTTGTTCATTAGAAACTATCTTAATTTTCTTGGTAATTTACTGGGCTAAAACTACGGCGACAACAAGAACATTAAAAAAAGGAATAGAAACCCACATTCCAATTTCGTATATTTTATACATTTGGCTCTAGCACGACCATTGCTTCTTTTACGAAATCTTACCGAAACTAAGTAGATTACCCCACCGAATAGATATTCTAGAAAACTAAAACCCATTATTATATTTCACGCGGTCACAGATGCGGAATTTATAGCGAGTTGATTTTTGTCGATAGTAAGACGCTGAAATGGATCCATAGCAAGCTACGCAACCATTTTAGCAACGCAGCCTATCGGTAAAAATCGACCGATAGAATCCGCATCCGTGGCCGCCTGAAGTATATCTATAAATCAATCTATTAAGACTTTTAGTCCAACATCTATTCTATTAAATAAATCAGTCACATCTAAATTTTTCATTCTGATGCATCCATGTGACTCAGGCTCACCTTTCATCAATTGATCTGGACACCCATGAATATAAATGTAACGCCAAGTTGAATCAACTGAACCATAGCGATTTTTTCCAGCTTCTAATCCACCTAGCCATATTATTCTGGATAAAACCCAGTCTCTTTGAGGGTATTCAAAACTCAATACCGGCGTATAGATTTCTCCTGTAGGTCTACGACCAATAAACACAGCGTTTAAAGGTTGTTCCTTACCAATTTTAGCCCTAACCTTGTGCCATCCAGTAGGTGTACATTCACTTCCCATTGATTCACCTGGGCCATTTTTAGCTGTCGAGACAGAATATGTTTTTTCGGGCGTACCATTACTTATATAGACTAACTGTTGCTTGCAAATAGATATATGTAAATAATACTCTGGTAAACTCACCCTTATTTATGCTCTTTCAAACAGAGCAATTGACTCTACATGGCCTGTTTGGGGAAACATATCCATTACCCCTGCTTTTACCAGTTTATACCCCATTTCATTGACTAAAATACCAGCATCTCTTGCCAAAGTTGAAGGGTTACAGGAGACATAAATAATTTGATCAGGGTTCCAGTGCTTTAAATTATGCAAGACTTCAGATGCTCCTGCCCTAGATGGATCCAACATCACTTTATTAAATTTTTGCTTTGCCCAAGCCTGATTACTTACATCTTTAGTCAAGTCAGCAGCATAAAATTCAACATTACCTAAATCATTGTGTTTTGCATTTTCTTTTGCATGATTTACCAAAGGCTGATCACCCTCTACACCGACTACATGCCCTGCTTTAGTTGCCATTGCCAAGGTAAAGTTACCTAAACCACAGAATAAATCTAGAACATTATCCGTTTCATTTAAATCAAAGGCTTCTATAACCCTTGACACCATTTTTTTATTTATCTCATAATTAACTTGAGTAAACATAGCCGGTTTAAATTTAAATTCTAATTTTTGCTCAGGTAAAGCATAAGTAGGTGTTATTTCTGGTTCACCTTCAATGGGCACAATCGTATCTGGCCCTTTAGATTGTAAACAAATACTCATATTATGCTGATGCCCAAACGCTCGCATTCTTTCTTTATCATCATCTGTAGGTGGTTCTAAAACTCTGAACGCTAGCACACAATCATTATCCCCAATAGCAACTTCTATCTGAGGTATTTTATCTTTAATGGTTAAACCACCAATCATTTCAGATAAATCCATCAACCTCTCACCCACCAAAGGATGCATCACTTTACAGCTTTCTATTTCAGCCAGAAAGGGGTTTCGACGTTCTCTAAACCCAACGAGAACACGCCCTTTTTTTGCAACATATTTAACACCCATTCGAGCTTTTCTACGATAACCCCAATGTGGCCCAGTCAGTGGTTCCCATAATTGTGGAATTTCAACTTTACCAATGCCACTAAACTGTTCTTTTAACAAACCCTCTTTAATCTGGATTTGTGCTTCATCCTTTACATGTTGAAAACTACAACCCCCACATTTCCCAAAATGAGGACATTCTGGCTCTACCCGATGGTCAGATCTAGTAATTAACCGATCAACTTTACCTTCTGCATAATCTCTACGACTATCTGTATAAATAAATTCCAGTTTTTCCCCTGGTAACGCTTCATCAATAAAAACAACCTTACCTTCGACATGTGTAATGCCTCTACCATCATGTGCTAAGGACTCAACTGTAACGTTAACTGGTGTTTCTGATAATTTTTTCTTTCTAGGTCTTCTTCGTGCCATATTTATTTTTGCTTCCAACTTCCATTTGAAGATTGATACCACCATCCCGATTTTGCATTGCTAATCCAACGAGCCGCAAAAGTTGCTTTTATTTGACCTGCCCATTCGGGATGCCCATTTGCATTAGCAATTGCGTGGTAAAGACGTTGTCTATCAGCATTTTCAGCAGAAACCAATTTCTTTACTTTATTTCTATCTCTTAAAGGAATAGCTCCTCTTGCAACAATAAAACCATCGGATTTTATGCCTACCAGCCCATTTGCATAAAATGATTTTAAAGCAGAAAATCGACCTTGCATTGCAGAACGTAAATTAGAAATTTCACTTGTATTAACGGATAAATTAGCCGCTTCTGCATAGGCATTGGTGACAATTATATTTAAAACACTATCAATCACCTGATATGCGATATATTTCAATTCTAAATCATTTATTTTTGACTGAGGGGTCACCTCTTCTTGAGGTTCTGTATATACCCCCTCTTCTGCCTGAATACCCTTAATGATCTCATCCGCAACTTTTTCTGCCGCAGCAGCAGGAAAGTAAATATTTATGGTGACGCATGCGGTTAAAAGTAAAATACTAAATAATGAAGCTTTTTTCACAATACTCTCCTAAATTCACAATTCACCTAAAAAAACAAGAACTCAATAACGACCTCACTTTTAGGTAAAAGTTTGTTTTATTAATTTTATTATTATAACTGATTACTTAGCTTCTCAGCAGACCAGAGTTTAATCTACTTAATGGCCAGACAATTCGCTAAAGAAAATCTAATGATCAACAAAGTAATAGTGAGAGGAAACAATAAGAAATGCTCAGGAAAAGCAAGAGAAATTAGGACTGCAGCCATAATAAAAAAAGGACTGGAAATTTTAAAATTTGAAAGCATTTGTAGGTTTTTTATCTCATCAATGCTCATATTTTCTTTTTGGGTTTTAAACAATAAAGAAAAAAATGCAGTGATAAAAGAAAAATACAGTGAAAATACATAAAACAGAGGGGATTCTTCTCTAAAAAAAGGAGGCCAATATGAAAGCCAGATCAAAATTGAACCCACGGCAAACAAATCATACTGCAAGTTAATAGGAATTTTTTTAGACTGAACCCACATGACAACAAAATTCACAGTTAATAAGGGAACGGTAATATATAGAAAATAATCTGACTGGAACAACGAAATAGCAAAACTATTGCTCTTGAAATAAAAACCCAGAAACAAGTTCATCAGAAGGAATATATACATAGGCCAAGCAAAACTAAGTTACTTATACACAACTTACTCTTCTGCTTAAAAATAACTTTACTAAAGCAAAAGAGTGTGTTGCTATTGAAAAATTAGCTATTAACATATTGTTTTTAAAAGAACAACTAAAAACACTACGACTTACTATAAAATAGAGTTATAACAGCTTGCCAGCCAGTTATAAACAGACTTATCCACAATCAATTTAGTATGAAACACAGTCTCCTCGCTAAAAATTATCTTTCAATTTTCGAATTTTTCTAAAAACTTCTACTGCAGGCATATTAACCATATCAATTGACTCCTGTAGAGCAAGACTATCTTCTCTTAAGAATGGATTCGTCATTAATTCCTGTTCTACTGAACTTGGTATTGTTGTTTTGTTAACCGCTCGAAGACTGTTAACTTCTTCAATTCTTTTGATCAGCTGTTTGTTTTCTGGCTCAAGAGTTAAAGCAAACTGGCTATTAGACTGTGTATACTCATGTGCACAGTATATTTTTGTTTGTTTTGGGAGGGTTTTTAATATCTGTAGTGAGTGCCACATTTGTTCAGCAGTACCTTCAAATAATCGACCACAGCCCATTGAAAATAAAGTATCACCACAAAACAATGCATGACTCTCAGCAAAATAATAAACAATATGTCCAAGCGTGTGACCCGGCGTTACAATCACTTTTGCAATTTCATTTCCTAATTTTATTTCATCCCCTTGTTTAAGCTTTTTATCAATCCCAGGAATTCTTTGTGCATCTTGACCAAAACCTACTATTTGACAGCCTGTTTGTTTTTTTAATTCCAGATTTGCTCCAACATGATCGGAGTGGTGATGGGTATTAAAGATATAATTTAGACTCCAGCCTTTGTCATTTAATAGATCAATTACAGGCTTAGCGATAGCAGGATCTACAACCGCTGTTTCCTTAGAATTCGGCTCATGGATGATATAAATGTAATTATCAGTTAAAACGGATAACTGTATGACTTCTATCATTTAAATTTACCTTCTGAGTCTATTGGGTTGCCAAAAATACGGCAACTCAACCCACGTAATTTAATTAGAATGTTTTTTAGTGACAGCAACCTAGTTTTTAGGTCTCATCTGAGGAAAAAGTAGAACATCCCTGATTGATGGTGCATCAGTAAACAACATAACCAATCGATCAATCCCTATCCCTTCACCTGCGGTAGGAGGCATTCCATGTTCTAATGCGACAATGTAATCCGCATCAAAATGCATAGCTTCATCATCACCAGCTTCTTTCTCTTCGACTTGTTTTTGGAAGCGTTCAGCCTGGTCTTCGGCATCATTTAACTCTGTAAAACCATTCGCTATTTCACGACCACCGACAAAAAACTCAAAGCGGTCAGTTACATGAGGGTCATCATTATTTCTTTTTGCTAAAGGTGAAACTTCTACAGGATAAGCAGTAATGAAAGTTGGATTGATTAAACGATGCTCAACTGTTTTTTCAAAAATTTCGATTTGAACTTTGCCTAATCCATATCCATTTTTTATTGGTATATTTAAGTTTTCTGCAACTTTAACAGCAGAGTCACGATTATCAATATCGTTTAGGGTTAAATCGGTATTGAAATGCAAAATAGATTCAACCACTGTCATTCTTTCAAAAGGTTTTCCGAAATCAAATTCATATTCTTGATATTTAATAACTGTACTACCTATTACATTTTCAGCTAGCCCTTTCAGCATAGTTTCAGTTAAGTCCATTAATTCACCATATTCTGCATATGCCTGGTAAAATTCAAGCATCGTGAATTCTGGATTATGGCGTGAGGATAAGCCTTCATTACGAAAGTTTCGGTTAATTTCAAACACACGCTCAAAACCTCCTACAACCAGACGCTTTAAATAAAGTTCTGGTGCGATACGGAGATAAAGCCCCATATCTAAAGCATTATGATGCGTTTCAAAAGGACGTGCCGTAGCACCACCTGGAATGGCTTGCATCATAGGTGTTTCAACTTCCAGAAATTTTCTTTCCGTCAAAAATTGACGTATATAAGCAACAATTTGGGAGCGAACTAAAAAAGTCTTACGCGACTCATCATTCATGATTAAATCCAGATAACGCTGTCTGTATTTAATTTCTTGATCAACTACCCCATGAAATTTTTCGGGCAAAGGTCTTAGGGCTTTAGTTAATAAGCGGATATCATCAACTCTAACACTCAGTTCGCCTACTTTGGTTTTAAATAACACACCTTCCGCACCGATAATGTCGCCAATATCCCATTTTTTAAATTGTTCGTTATAGAAGCCTTCTGGCAAAGTATCTCGAGTAACATAAAGCTGCATTTTTCCCGACATATCTTGTATGTGACAAAAACTGGCTTTACCCATAATTCTTCTGGTCATTATTCGACCGGCGATTTTAACTCGAATAGACTGCTCCTCTAATTGTTCAGAGGTCTTTTCTCCATATTCTACCAATAACTCGCCACTAACAACATTACGACGAAAGTCGGTTGGAAATGCTATTCCATTTTCACGCAATGCATCTAGTTTACTACGGCGTTGTTTGATTTGTTCCTGTTCGTCTTGCTGGTTTTCTGACATGTTTTTGTGTGTTTTACTCTTAAATAAGATTGTTACTAAAAATGTTAACGGTATAACTTTTTATAGTCCACATTTTAAACTAGCTTCCATAAACTGGTTTAGATCGCCATCTAATACGGCTTGAGTATTACCTGTTTCTACGTTAGTTCTTAAATCTTTAATTCTGGACTGGTCAAGTACGTATGATCTGATTTGGCTACCCCAGCCAATATCTGATTTACTATCTTCAACTGATTGTTGCGATTCTGATCGCTTAAGCAATTCCAGTTCATATAATTTTGATTTTAATTGCTTCATGCAGGATGCTTTGTTTTTATGCTGAGATCGGTCATTTTGGCATTGAACAACTATTCCTGAAGGCTCATGCGTAATCCGTACAGCTGACTCAGTTTTATTAACGTGCTGTCCACCTGCACCACTTGCACGATAAACATCAGTTCGTAAATCAGCAGGGTTTATATCTATATCAATATCATCGTCTATTTCAGGGCTAACAAAAACTGAAGCAAAAGAAGTATGTCTTCTGCTACCGGAATCAAAAGGTGACTTTCTTACTAAACGATGGACTCCGGTTTCTGTGCGCAACCATCCATAGGCATAATCGCCTTCAAATTTTATTGTCGCACTTTTGATCCCTGCAACTTCGCCTTGTGACTCTTCTAATAACTCGGTTTTAAATCCATTACTTTCACCCCAGCGTAAATACATTCGCTCAATCATTGAAGCCCAATCTTGGGCTTCGGTACCACCTGACCCTGATTGCACATCCAGAAAAGCATTGTTGGCATCCATTTCACCAGAAAACATGCGTCTGAATTCTAATTCAGCTACCTGCTTTTCAAAATTCTGTATGTCCTCAGCGACTGAATCCACAGATTCGTCATCATTTTCTTCAACTGCCATTTCCAATAATTCTGAAGCATCTGACAAGCCAGACTCCAAATTATTAATTGTATTAACAATGCCTTCCAAAACCCCACGTTCTTTGCCTAGTGCTTGAGCTCGATCAGGATTATTCCATACTTCGGGATCTTCAAGCTCTCTTAAAACTTCAATAAGACGTTCGTTTTTTATTTCAAAATCAAGATAATCTTTAAGTGCCTTTCCTCTTTGAGTTAAATCTAGAATAGCATTTTTTATTGGATTAATTTCTTGCATAAAATAATTTTGTCTATTGAACAATAGCTTAAACCAGCAAGGCTTAACCTGTATTGAAATTATTAGATTATATCAGACCGATAACTATGAATTCTTTGAATTATTCAACCTGAAATTTAGAACCTAATAAATCCCCCATTTTTCTTGATGTGAGCCAGATTCTCCTGGAGAAAAAAAATATTTAGCTCTCACAAATCCTAAAAGTTCAGACAGTACGGTTCTTGCTCCAATACTTGTTTTCCACCACTGTTGTAATTTAAACCCATTGGGAGGAGCCGAAATAATACCAATTTGTACTTGATCAGAAAACGCCATTTTATATAGCAAACGTGTCCTTCGTGCATGTACACCATCAGAAAACACATCTATAGAAACTAAACTCTTCTTATTGGCCACAAACCACTCTCGAACCATCACCGCACTTAAAAATGTGCGATCTTGTGCGGATGCTGGTGCAGGAACCACGCTAAGCTGGGAACTATCAAACCCCTGTTTTCGTATAAAAGCCGCCGCAGATTCAGCATGTGTTTTATAATCGGGTTTATCTATACCAAGAACTGGCCCACCCGTAGTAATAAGCCCCTGATACTCTCCTTTCTGATAAATCTTCAAAGCACGTAACAAACTTACCCTTTCAACCCAACCCTCTACAATTAAATACTTACCTGAAACAGGTTTATTTACAGCCAAAAATATTGCAACATTTCTGAGTACAAAAAAGGTAAATATCGTTAAGACTACAGCTATAACACAAAAACCAAAAAAAGTTGGTAACCAGACTTGCCTTTGTTTAAAAAGTGCTGGTGGCTGCAATTATTTACCTAACTTTGTAAGTATCGAATGTTTTGCTTCTGCTTCGATAAAAATTCGTTTAACACTTGGAAACTGAGCCTTAATTTTTTTAGAGAGTTGTTCTATCACTTCTTCAATATCATCTGCTTTTGCAGAATCGACGAAAGTCGCACTCAGATTTAATAAAATATAATCAGGTCCCATATGCATCGTTAAGACTTCATTAACATGTTGAATTTTATTATTGGATATGACAATTTTCTTAATTTTATTATTAGTCGCCTGGTTAGCACCTTCACCAATAAGTAAACCTTTAGTTTCAATCGCTAACCAAACTGCAGTTCCAGCCAAAATACAGCCAATAATAACGGAAGCAATACCATCAAACTCTAAAATACCGGTTGATTGGGAAAGATAAACACCCAATAACGCGACAAACAAGCCAATGGTTGCCGCAAAATCTTCAAATAAAACAACAAATAAAGAAGGATCTTTACTTTGTTTTACGGCTTCAAAATAGCCCCAATTCCCTTTAACTTTAACAAATTGTCTAAATGCTATGGTAAAGGAAGCGCCTTCAAAAATGATTGCCAAAATTAAGACAACATAGTTAATTATTGGGTTTTCTATGGGTTTAGGGTGAAAAATACTATGGATTCCTTCATAAAATGAAACACCTGCCCCTACTGCAAAGATCAATATTGCAACAATAAAACTCCAGAAATAGATTTCCTTGCCATAGCCAAAAGGAAAGTCTTCATCCGCTGGTTTACTGGCACGCTTTAACCCATAAAGTAATAATACCTGATTTCCTGTGTCTACAAGTGAATGGATTCCTTCTGAAAACATGGCGGAACTACCTGTTAACGCAGCGGCAATAAACTTGGTGATTGCCACTAGAGTATTTCCAATTAGAGCAGCCAAAATTGCAGATTTAGAACCTGTAGCAGACATAAAAATTCCTTAATGTTTTGGTAGTTCTGTTGGGTTAACAATGGAGTTGTTAGCCCAACCTACATTTAAAATAGCTTTGGGGTGAAGATTTAATCCCAGCGATCATCTCTCACTTGCAATTGTCCATTTTCTACGCGTACGGGAAAAGCGTCAACATTTTCATAAGCTGGGGCGCATTTTACCTCCCCAGTTTTGACACAAAACCTGGCTCCATGTCGTGGGCAGATTATTTCGTCACCTTCTAGTAATCCGCTAGCTATTTCTGCCCCATCATGCGTACAGACATCTTCAATCGCGTAAAACTCTCCATTAATGTTAAAAATGGCAACTTCTGTTCCATCAACATCCACTATAATATTTTTCTTATTCTCCAATGCCATGGCATCGCATACATCAATCCAGTCAGTCATTTTAACTTTTTAAATAAACATCATATCTAAGTAATTTTCCGCTGAAGCTGTTACTCGGTTTCGTAGCTAATGGCTCAGCATATTTAGGGCATTTTACCACCACTCTTTTTGTTGCTGTTTGATATGCCTCAACAAAAAGTTGCTCCTTATCTATATCATCACCCAATAAATCACGCAGAATAGTCATTGATTTTTTAGCCAATGCAGATTTTTTTCGCTTAGCTGGAAACATTGGGTCAATATAGATACATTCTGGCTTTTCAACTAAATTCGAAAACTCTTCTATTGCATTTCCAAAAATTAATTCAGGCACTTTGAGTAAGCGGTTTTTTACCCATTCCTGTTCCGACAACCGATTAAATCCATCGTTTAATAATTCAAACATGATAGGGGATCTTTCTATACATCTAAGAGCATAACCCATTCGAAAAACATGTAAACCATCCTGACCCCAGCCTGTCGTTGCATCCACAACGGTCATCGTTTTTCGCCCCAACGCTTGTGCCAAGGCACCTTGTTTTGGAGCTGGCCATGAGTGCTGTTCGCCGGGTCGAGGAGCTACTTCAACCATTAAGCCCCCTTTTTTTAAAAGTTCCCGGTCGAGTAATTTTAAACAACCGTCACGCCAAGTTAAAAAAAACAACTCTGGGGTATCTGCCTCTATAGATTGATAAAGAGGAGTTTTAAGTCTTTCAGCCAACCTGATATAGTCTTTTAATTCACCTTGTCCCTGGTAAAAAACTGCAAGCTTTCCATCGTAGAAAGGGCTAGTCACTAAGATTATTCAGTTGATATTGAGTCTTCTTCATTTTTCAATGCAGCATCCAGTGTATGCCAAGCTAAAGTAGCGCATTTGACTCTGGCAGGATATTCCCTAACACCTGCCAGAACAGCTAATTTTCCAATTGCTTCCAGATCAATATCGTCATTTTTTCCTGTCGTCATTTCATGAAATTGTTTAAACAGCTCTTCAGCCTCAGCTTCTGTTTTTCCTTTTACAATTTCAGTCATTAGCGAAACAGAAGCTGTTGAAATAGCACAGCCAGAACCTTGAAAACTGGCATCTATAATATTATCACTTTCCATCTTTAAAAATAAGGTCAAGCGGTCACCACATAAAGGGTTGAACCCTTCAACCTGACGGTCGGCATTTTCCATTACCCTAAAATTTCGTGGATTTCTATTATGATCAAAAATAACCTCTTGATAAAGATCACGTAAATCATCAAACATTAGCCAAATACCTCTATAAGTTGTTCTATTCCGTCAATTAAAATATCAATTTCCTGTTTTGTATTATACATGGCAAATGATGCTCTTGCAGTGGCAGGTACTTCAAAAAAATCCATCACCGGCATCGCACAATGGTGTCCAGCTCTTATGGCAATACCTAAACTATCCAGCATGGTGCCAATATCGTGTGGATGGATTTTATCCAAAATAAACGATAAAATAGCACCTTTATCTTTAGCTTCTCCAATAATTTTTAAGCCTTTTACTTGCTGAGCTTTTTCAGTCGCATAAGCTAATAATTCGGCTTCATAAGTGGCAATATTATCCATCCCTATAGCTGTTAGATAATCAATCGCTGCGCCTAAACCAACTACATCAGCAATATTGGGTGTACCTGCTTCAAATTTGTAGGGAAGTGAATTATATTCAGTTTTTTCAAATGTGACTTTGCGAATCATATCGCCCCCACCCTGATAGGGAGGCATCGCTTCTAATAATGCTTGTTTGCCGTACAAAACGCCTATACCTGAAGGCGCATAAAGCTTATGCCCGGAAAACACATAAAAATCACAATCCAAGGCCTGAACATCAACCGCCATGTGTGGAATTGCCTGAGCACCATCAAGTAAAACCGGGATGTTTTTATTTTTTGCTGCTGCAATAATTTTTTTAACTGGATTAATAGTCCCTAATGCATTAGACATATGTACCACAGAAACCAGTTTGGTTTTATCTGTAATCAGTTTTTCAAATTCTTGGTAAATAAGCCCTCCCTGTAAATTAATGGGGGCTACTTTTAATACTGCTTTTGTCTCTTCACACAACATTTGCCAAGGCACAATATTAGAATGATGCTCCATTGCGGTAATAAGAATTTCATCACCTTTTTTAATATTTGTCTTGCCAAAGGTTTGGGCGATTAAGTTAATTGCCTCAGTAGCACCTCTAACAAAAACAATTTCTTTTGTACTTGATGCATTTATAAAATCTTTTACTTTTTCTCTTGCGCCTTCATAGCGATCCGTTGCTTTTACACTAAGCGTATGCACACCACGATGAACATTGGCATAGTCATGACTGTAAAGGTGTGAAATACTGTCAAGAGAGATGAACTCGTGTTCAGCAGGATTAATGAGGTCGCTGCATTATCTAAATAAACCAAGGGCTTGTTACGGATCTTTTCTTTTAATATAGGAAAGTCTGCACGAATTTTTTCTACAGGAAATGTTGTCATCTTCTTTTGTGTTGTTTCTGAAATAGTTGCTTAATTGATAGTGGCATATTATATTTAAATCTTAAGTTTATTTAATGTTGGTATTATGATGTCAAAACCTGATGAAATGTATTTTAAAAAACATTTAACAGATGTGGTTGAATGGCAAAAAATGGGGGAAGCCGGTATTTTTCCGGTTGAAAGCCACCTTGAATTAATTAATGGAGAAATTATTGAAATGGCACCTATTGGTAGCAATCATGCAGGTCACTTAAACCGACTTAACCAAATCCTAAACCAGTCTATTTCATCCCAAGCAATCATAAGTATACAAAACCCTTTACAATTAAATGACTTATCAGAACCTGAACCTGACCTAATGCTGTTAAGGCCTAATGCTGATTTTTACAGTAGTAAACATCCAAGTGCTAATGATGTTCTGTTGCTTATCGAAGTTGCTGATAGTTCTTTAGCATATGACCAAAACCACAAGCTTCGCTTATATGCTTTACATCAAATTCCTGAATATTGGATATTGAACTTAGCTGATAAAAGTCTAGAGGCATACCGTCAGCCCAAAAATGGGGTGTACTCGGAAAAAACAACCTTTTATACAGGAGATAATATAACTTTATCTCAGCTACAAAACATCAGTATTAAAATAGCTGATATTTTGTAGCTTTTAGCTACGCCTAAGTTTTAATGGCAGCCAAAAGTTCTCTTACTTAGATAACTCGCAATAAATAACCCATCCATATTACGCAGTACTTTGTTTGTGTTTGTTGTTATAGTAACGGGCACATAGCCGGGTACGAAACTGTCACTATAACAACAAAGACGGACAAAAGGGCAAGCAGCAAGAGAGTGGGTTATTTATTCCGAGTTACCTTACAACCAGGTTTTTTCCACACCTGCTTGTGGGAATTTTTCCAACAATTGCTCTAGCAACTTTTCACGCAAACTTTCAATCTTCACCTTATCCGCCATTTCATTAGCAAAGGCAAAGGTTAAAATATTTCTAGCAGTTTTTTCATCAACGCAACGAGATTGTAAATAAAAAATTGATTTTTCATCCAATTGCCCAACTGTAACACCATGCCCACATTTTACATCATCCGCATAAATTTCCAGCTGAGGCTTGGTATCCACTTCTGCATCATTAGATAACAACAAGTTATTGTTATTCATTTCTGAATCTGTTTTTTGAGCATCTTCAGCAACAATAACTCGCCCTTGAAAAACTCCTCTAGCCCGCTGATTTAAAACACCTTTGTATAGTTCTCGGCTGACAGCATGTGGCTGACTGTGAAGAATACGAGTATGATTATCAATATGCTGCCGCTTAACGCCCAAAAATAAACCATTCAAATTACACTCTGAAGCAATACCCAAATCAGTATGAATATCGTTTCTAGCTAATAAACCGCCAAAAGCAAAGTTGTGGTGGTTAAACCGACTGTCTCGTTCCTGTTTCACATAAACACCGCCAAAGTGATAAGCTTTTTCACCTTCACTTTGCATTTTAAATAAGTTTAGTTTCGCATTATTGCCAATAAATACTTCTGAAACTGTCGCAGATAAATAGGCATCATCTGTACCAATATAAGTTTCAATAACGTTGACTTCAGCCATTTCATCAACAGCAATAATATTGCGAGTGGCAGCCAATAAATCAGCTTGCGTCACTAAATGAAGTAATTGAATAGGTTTATCAACAATTTGTTTTGCTGGAATATGAACAAATAACCCATCACTAAACCATGCGGTGTTAAAAGCAACAAAACTATGTTCATTATTATTGACAGCTTGGGCCAAATATTTTTCAACTAGCTCAGGTTGTTTCTCCAAGGCATCAGTCATGCTGAGAACTGAAATATTATCTGGCAAACCAGCCAAATTAGAATGTTCTTGAGAAAGTCGTCCATTCACTAAAACTATTGTATGGGCATCTTCTAAGGAATTATTATCTAGCCAATCCTTATCAAGTTCATCTGTACTAATCTCTAACTGAGGAGAAAAAAGTTTTTTTTCTATTGCCGAAACATTAGTATATCGCCATTCTTCTTCTCTTAACGATGGAAAACCGTTGGCGGAAAAATACTCAAAAGCTTCTGCTCTTAAAACTTTTAGCCAAGGTAATGATTGCCCTGGCAAACTATTAGTGGTTTTTTCATATTCAGCAATATAGTGACTAGCCATTACGCTGCCTGTCCTTCAATCCATTGATAACCTTTGGCTTCCAGTTCCAATGCCAATTCAGGCCCTCCTGATTTTACAATCTGCCCATCAGCAAGTACATGAACAAAATCTGGCTTAATATAATCTAATAAGCGTTGATAATGTGTAATCATTAAAAATGAACGTTCTGGTGATCGCAAAGAGTTTACCCCATCTGCAACAATTTTTAAGGCATCAATATCTAAACCTGAATCTGTTTCATCTAACATACATAGTGCTGGTTCAAGAATAGCGGCTTGTAATATTTCATTGCGTTTCTTTTCACCCCCAGAAAAACCTTCATTTACTGCACGATATAGAAACTTTTCATCCATTTGTAATAGTTTGATTTTATCTTTTACCAGAGTAAGAAAATCCATCGCATCAACTTCATCCAGACCCTTATATTTACGGATTGAGTTTAATGCAGCTTTTAAAAGATAAATATTACTTACTCCTGGAATCTCAACGGGATATTGAAATGCTAAAAACACGCCTTCACGCGCTCTTATTTCTGGCGCTAATTCTAATAAGTCTTGTCCTTTATAAGTGACAGACCCTTCTGTTACGGTATAACCGGCTTTACCTGAGAGAACGTGTGACAAGGTACTTTTACCTGCGCCATTAGGCCCCATAACGGCATGAACTTCACCGGAGTTAATCTGTAGGTTTACACCTTTAAGGATGGGTTTGTCACCAACGTTAACGTGAAGATTTTCTATATTAAGCATTTTATTATACTTACCTGATTTAACGGTTATAATGAATGATATGACTTGTTAAGATAAATTTCTAGGTTGGGCCAGCACCGTTAACCCAATAAACATAATAAGTACTCGACCATAAATATTTTAATATTTTACTTGTCTTTTTTATCATCTTCGGCGTTGCATAAACAGTTGCGTAGCTCGCTATGTGCCTTAAATATGACAAAAAATCCTGCGTAAAATTGTTAAAATATTTATGGTCAAGTACTTAGGCAACTCGCAATAAATAACCCACCAAAATTACTTGTCTTTTTATTCGTCTTCTACGTTGCAACTCCGGTTTCATAGCTTGCTATGCGCCCTACGTTGCGCCTCGAATACAAATAAAAATCCTTCGTAATTTTGGTGGGTTATTTATTGCGTGTTACCTTAGTCCGTGTTGAGTTGCCAAAGAAACGGCAACCAACCAACAGCTTTACCCTACGGAGGAACCTTCTAAACTAATGCCTAGTAATGCTTGCGCTTCTACTGCAAATTCCATTGGCAGCTCTTTAAATACTTCTTTACAAAATCCATTTACAATCATGGAAACGGCATCTTCGGTTGAAAGCCCTCGTTGTTGACAGAAGAACAACTGGTCTTCGCTAATTTTAGAGGTGGTCGCCTCGTGTTCTATTTGAGCTGATGGTTGCTTGACTTCGACATAGGGAAAGGTGTGTGCCCCACATTTATCACCGACTAAAAGGGAATCACATTGAGTGAAATTACGTGCATTTTCAGCACCTTTTCCTACTTTGACCAAGCCACGATAAGTATTCTGGGCTTTACCTGCTGAAATCCCTTTAGAAATAATAGTACTACTGGTGTTTTTACCAATATGAATCATTTTTGTACCCGTATCAGCTTGTTGATAATTATTAGTTAGAGCGACAGAATAAAACTCACCTACTGAACTATCACCCAAAAGTATACAGCTAGGATATTTCCAGGTAATTGCCGAACCCGTTTCAACTTGTGTCCAGGATACTTTAGAATTATGACCTCTACATTCTGCACGTTTAGTCACAAAATTGTAAATACCACCCACGCCATTTTCATCACCAGGGTACCAATTTTGAACAGTTGAGTACTTAATCTCCGCATTATCCATTGCCACCAATTCAACCACAGCTGCATGCAATTGATTTTCATCACGCATCGGTGCAGTACAACCTTCCAAATAACTGACATGACTGCCTTCATCAGCAATAATTAATGTGCGTTCAAATTGTCCGGTATTCGCAGCATTAATCCTGAAATAAGTTGATAATTCCATTGGGCAACGCACACCTTTTGGAATATAAACAAAAGAACCATCAGTAAAGACAGCCGCATTTAAAGCAGCAAAGAAATTATCGGTTTCTGGAACGACAGTACCTAAATATTGTTTGACTAATTCAGGGTATTCTTGCAATGCTTCAGAAATGGGGCAAAAAATAACACCTACATCCTTTAACTTCCCCTTAAAGGTCGTGGCAACAGAAACACTGTCAAAAACAGCATCAACCGCCACACCTGCCAAACGCTCCTGTTCGTCCAAAGGAATGCCCAGTTTTTTATAAGTTTCTAATAGTTCAGGATCAACCTCATCTAAACTCTGAGGCCCATCTTCTTTTCTTTTTGGCGCAGAATAATAACTAATAGCCTGATAATCTATTGGTTCAATATTCAATTGCGCCCAATCAGGTTTTTTCATCGTTTGCCAATGACGAAATGCCTTTAAGCGATAATCCAGCATAAAATCAGGTTCATTTTTAATTTTAGATAATTTGGCAATAACCTCTTCATCCAAACCAGGAGGAAATGTCTCCACTTCCAACTCAGTCACAAACCCTTGTTTATACTCTTGGGAAATTAGTTGTTCAATTTCTTCTACACTTGATGACATAAAATACTCTATCTATATAAACTGCTAACAGGAATTAATATTTCTTCGGGCTGTTTTACGGGCAACAACATATCGGCTAACGTGACTGACTCCAAGGCATTAAAAACCTTTTGATTAATCAAGCCCCAGTTACCTTGAATATCACAACCGGAAGCATTACCACAATCTTTATGTGAGGCACTACACTCTGTTAAAGCAATAGGCCCTTCCAATGCATAGATAACAGTTGCCACAGTAATTTTTTCCGGTGGTCTGGCTAATAAATACCCACCTTTCGCACCTCTTGTTGAGGTTAACAACTTTGATCTAACCAACATTTTAAGAACTTTACTCACCGTTGGTGATGCAATACCGGTTGCCTCGGCTATTTCTTGAGCAGCATGTAGAGCATTTTGCTCTTTTGCCATAAAACTTAAAATGACCGTTGCATAATCAGTTAACTTACCCAGTTTTAACATCGCCTCTCCGATTTAATGTGGACTATTTTAGTCCTATTTAATAGCCAAGTAAAGTACTTGATTATTTATTGTAGGAGCAAAGTAGTAATGTCCGGTCTCACCCAAATTAAAATGTCCGCTTTTAATTTTAGAAAAGAGGGCATAATTGAGCAAAAGGACATAAGAAATTAAGTCATCAAGATGTTAATCGGCGGGCCAAACACAACATAATCATTAACCCCCTGAGGGACAATAACAATAATTTGATATAAATTTTGAAAGCACAAAAACCGAACATTTCTACTTGGGATTGACAGACAGCCTCTGAACGAATCAAAACTCTAGAAAAATTACGTCGCGATGAAACAGAAAAGCTCAAACCAGCGCACCATTACGCACTGCCCGAGTCTTGGGACGTCCTTGTCCAAAAAGTGAGCAATCGCGCTCTGGAAGCTCTATAGATATGTCAATACGGAATAATCGATTGTAATTTAAATTCAAGATTCCCTAAATGCTTTAAAATCACACGATAATCTTTACCAAAAGCAAGAGTATGGGGAATATTAATAATATCTGATTCTAAATTAAATATAACAGGGGACAAAAGCCGGTTTGACGCATCATTAATGGACTGGGCAATAAATTTATCGCCTTGTAATTTCAGCTTAACTTGATAATGTTGTCGATCAACAAGCACATCCTGTAGAAAAAGAATAGCGGTTTGATCGCAGGGCAATCGGGTATAAATTTATAGCAAACAAATCAATTAGTTAGAAAAACACTGCGTTAATAAAAATCCTGTTTTCTTGTGAAATTGAAATTACATCATTGGGAAACTATTGATTATTCTACCTTCGCCAAAGTCAAGCTATTTTAAACCCGGTTGCTCTAGGAACATTCCTGGGCTGGATTGAAAAGCATTCTTGCTGTTACCTCAAACAGGGAGATAGGCGAAAAAATGACAGCAGAAACACGCTATTTCATCAGCAGCTTAAGTGCTGACGACCCAGGCAAGCTAGAGCGTGCCGTTCGTGCTCACTGGTCAATTGAAAACAACCTGCACTGGGTGTTTTAGACGTTGCTTTTGATGAGGATAGCAATCGAACACACAAAGGCTATAGTGCCACAAACCTTGCTGTTACCCGTCATATTTCTTTGAATCTGATTAAAGCAGAGGGAACTGTTAAGGTGGGAGTTAAAACAAAACTCATAATGGCTGGATGGGATAACGAATATTTACTCAAAATTATTGGTTTAATTTAAACCCGATTGCCCTGGCAAGTTAGCTAACAGCAATAAGCTTTCTAAGACTTTTTGGCATGGAGAAAACAACTTTTTCTTCGATTCCCTGAATTTCTTCAGCTCCATCTCCTCCCCATTGCTTTAATTGCGCGATGACCTCTTGGACTAACACTTCTGGTGCTGATGCTCCTGCTGACACACCAACAACAGCAACATCTTCAAACCATGATTCCTGCATATCTTCCGCAGTATCAATTAAAAAAGCCGTTTTCCCTAACTGAAGTGCAATTTCCCGCAACCGATTTGAATTAGAGCTATTGGGTGATCCAACGATTAGAATAATATCTGCTGTTTCAGCTAATTCATGCACAGCATCCTGACGATTTTGAGTGGCGTAACAAATATCATCTTTTTTCTGCTCCTGAATATCAGGAAAATATTCATGCAATGCATCAACCATGATTTTTGTATCAGTCATTGATAAAGTAGTCTGAGTAACGTAGGCTAAGTCTTTAGGATTATTAACTTTTAAGTTTTTAACATCATCTGGCGTTTCTACCAAATACATACCCCCTGTTTCAGCAATTTTTTCATACTGCCCCATAGTACCTTCTACTTCTGGATGTCCAGCATGCCCAATAAGTATTGCTTCGCGACCATCTTTGGCATGTTTAGCCACTTGCATATGCACTTTTGTCACGAGTGGGCAGGTCGCATCAAATACAGTTAAATTACGATCCTTAGACTCATGCTGAACTTGTTTTGATACACCATGCGCACTGAAGATTAAATAAGACCCTTCAGGAACCTCACTCACATCTTCTATAAACACGGCACCTTTATCTCTTAAACCTTCGACAACAGTACGATTATGAACAACTTCATGTCGTACATAAACTGGCGCTCCAAAAGTTTCTAACGCCCGATCAACAATTTCAATAGCGCGGTCTACACCAGCGCAGAATCCACGAGGATTGGCAAGTTTAATTTGCATATCTTGACTTCCATACTTGGTTAATTTAGAGACATTTTAACTTAACTCTGCAATTAAGACTAAATTTAATAAAAAAAACTGTCATTTTCAATTCATAAAATACTGAGAGAATATTTCATTTCCGGTTCCTAAACGTATAAAATAAGCAGTTATGAATAAAACTAAAATGAAACTTGCTACTAATAAATTTGGCATCGACGATGTTAGGATGCGAGGTTTTAAAAAACGCTGGCCTATTGATGAGGTCATATCGTGGCTAGATCAGCAAACAATTGATTTGCCGATACAAAAAATCCCCTTACAAAAAGCCGCGGGTAGAATAATTGCCAACGATGTTATTAGCCAGTTAAATATCCCAGGCTTTAATCGCTCGATGATGGATGGCTATGCCATTGTTGCATCTGATGCACAAGGTGCATCATCTTATAATCAACTACAACTGAAGGTTATTGGGAAGTCCATGCCTGGTCAAGGCTCTACCGCTAAGGTTGTTTCTGGGTCAACCGTTAGAATCATGACAGGCGCACCTGTTCCTGAAGGTGCAAACACTGTTTTACCAGCAGAAAATGTAGATACCGAAGATCAATCTATTTTCATCATGGAAAGTGTTGCAGAAGGTCGAAATATTGGTCGCATTGGTGAAGACATCGCATTTGGCTCCACCATAATAAAAAAAGGAAGACGCTTACGAGCACAGGATATTGCGCTTCTAGCATCAATTGGCGAAAAAAATGTATCCGTCTTTAATAAACTACGAATTAGCATTGTCGTGACTGGTAACGAAATACTTGAGATTGGAAATCCTCCCCAAGGCTATCAAATTGTAAATTCAAACGGCCCTATGCTAGAAGCACTAAGTAACAGGGATGGCGGCATCACAGTCAATTCTCAAATTATTGCTGATGATCCAGAATTAATTCGCCAAGTCATGCTTGAAGATTATGATATTTTATTAATTACAGGAGGAACCAGTGTCGGTGAAGAAGACATGACTCCTTTATTACTTGCAGAACTAGGCGATTTAGCCATTCACGGTGTTGCAATGCGCCCTAGCAGATCTGCTGGAATGGGGTCAATAGGTAAAAAACGGGTTTTTTTACTTCCGGGTAACCCTGTCGCTTGTTTATGCGCTTATGACTTTTTTGCGGGCAGCTTAATACGCCGTCTTTCTGGTTACACAAAAAATGGTCCTTATCGCTCAGTAAATAAAGTATTAAAACAAAAAATCACCTCAGTAATAGGCAGAACTGATTACGCCCGTATTAAATTATCAGGAGACTCTGTTGAACCTATTGCTATTAGCGGCGCTGCCATTCTTAGCTCTACAACTCAAGCCGATGGCTTTGTAATTATTCCAACCGATAGTGAAGGCTATCCCCCAGAAACTGAAGTTAAAGTTTTTCTTTACGATAATTAATCAAAAAAATGGAACAACAAAAACAATTCCTAAATGTTATTGATCGTGATTTAGCAAAATCCCGTTTTGAAGCCGCTATTTCCTTACATCCTTTAGAAGAAGAACTGATTGATTTGCATCTGACTTTAGGGCGAGTGCTATCCAGAAACATTATAGCCAAAGTTAACGTTCCCTCATTCGACCGCTCAAACCTTGATGGCTTTGCGGTTAAAGCCAATGACACGATAGGTGCAGAAGAGCACAATCCAGTGTTCATACAATTACAGAAAGAACAAGTTGCAGCTGGTTCAACACCTAAACATGAGATCACTTCTGGACTAGCAACACCCATTGCCACAGGCGGTATGTTACCAAGAGGTGCTGATGCCATAGTCATGGTAGAGAATGCTGATATTCGCGATGAAAAATTAATGGTATTAAAAGCTGTTAGCCCAGGCTTAGGCGTTGCCTTTGCAGGAACAGATGTTTCCTGTGGTGAAACTATTTTTTATAAAGGTGACTTGTTAACCAGTCGAGAAACTGGAATATTAGCGGCTATTGGAGAAGTAAAAATTTATGTTTGGCGTCGCCCAAAAGTCGCGATCATATCCACAGGAAATGAAATTATTGCACCCGGCGAACCCATGATTCCAGGGTTTGTTTACGATTCAAATGCTCGAATTATTGCAGATGCAGTGAAAGAACTGGGTGGCCAACCTATTGAATTGGGTATTGTTAATGATAATCTTACTCAACTTAGAGAAAAAATAGCGGCTGCTTTAACAAATGCTGACATGGTTTTACTCTCAGGTGGAACGAGTAAAGGCCAAGGGGATTTATCTTACCAAGCAGTTTATGAGCTTACTAGCCCAGGTGTTATCGTACATGGCGTTGCTTTAAAACCTGGCAAACCAATCTGCCTCGCTGTCACAAAAGGAAAACCCGTTGTCGTTTTACCCGGCTTTCCTACCTCGGCAATTTTTACGTTCCATGAGTTTATCGCACCCGTTATACGTCAATTAGCAGGGCTATCAGCCACCAGCCAAAGTATCGAAATTGCTGAACTTGCAGTCCATGTTAATTCTGATGTTGGCCGCACTGAATTTCTGTTAGTCCGCTTACTAGAAAGCTCTCTAGAATCTTCAAATAAACAACATCCTACACTAATAGCCTACCCTATCGGAAAAGGTTCAGGAAGTGTCACAACATTTAGCAATGCAGATGGATTTGTCCGTATCGACCGTCATGTGGAGCTATTAGAGGCTGGTAGTGAAGTAAAAGTACAATTAATCAGTCGTGATACAAAACCGGCTGATCTTGTGATTATTGGAAGTCATTGTGCTGGCCTTGATCTACTCATCGGCTTACTTAAAGAAAAAGGGATTAACACTCGCTTTATGTCAGTCGGCTCATCAGTAGGACTTGCAGCTGTAAAACGCGGACAATGTGATATTGCAGGCGTGCATCTTTTTGACCCTGATAGTAAAACCTACAATCAACCATTTATTAGTGATGGATTAAGCTTAATTAGAGGTTATCGTCGACAGCAAGGTTTAATTTTCCGAAAAAACGATCCTCGTTTTCAAGGTAATAAAGCAGAACAAATCATTAATAAAGTCAAAAATGACCCTAACTGCCTAATGATTAACCGTAACATGGGAAGTGGTACTCGTGTGTTAATTGATCAATTGCTTGAAGGCACTCAGCCTAATGGCTACCTAGTCCAAACTAGTAATCACCGAGCCGTAATGGCGGCTATTCAGCAAAAAAGAGCAGACTGGGGTATAGCCATTGAATCTATAGCAGACGATGAAAATATTGGGTTTTTACCCATTAAAGGTGAACACTATGATTTTATTGTTTCAAATTCAAAGCTAGAAAAAAAATCAATTCAAATATTTCTTGAATTACTTAAAGATGAAAAAGTTAATGCTGCTTTTAGGGAAATAAACCTTAAAGCAGGTTCAGCAATGGGTAGCTTGCTTTCTGAAAATAATCACTCAGTATAAACATTAAGGAATGGGTAAAATAATTTTGACAACTAGGTGCATCATAAACTGATGTAAGCCCAGCGCACCATTGCGTAGTGGTGTTTTAAAATGTTGTATTTTTATCCCCTCGCTTTTCTTTTTGCAGCCTGTAAAACTGAGTTCAATCCCTCCATTATTCCATTATTCCATTATTCCATTATTCCATTATTCCATTATTCCATTATTCCATTATTAGTTTGACTCTTTTTCGGCTCTTCTAAATGTCGAGTGGGTAAATAATTTATGTTATTTAATGATTTTTATGGAGATTCCAAATCAAAATTCAATTGCTCAGCTTAGAATCAAGGCAAGTTTCTTGCTCATTACTGTCACATCACTGCACAAACAGTCCAATAACGCATTGATTTAACAAGGACTTAAATACTGCCATCGCTATTATACTTCGCGCGGTCACGGATGCGGATTTATATCGAGTTGATTTTTGTCGGTA
>CAZHUE010000020.1:0-24602 GCA_964535875.1 uncultured Methylomarinum sp. | reverse complement strand
GCTTCATCCTGTTCATTAAATGCGGTGTACAAAGAAATCAACTCACCATCACCCGAGTCTGTCCACAACTCCTTTCCAAGTCGCCCTTCATTCTTTTCAATCAATGCATTAGCTGATTTTAGAATATTACCGGTAGAACGATAATTTTGCTCTAACTTAATGAGCTGATGATTAGGATAATGTGCTTGAAAACTTTGTAAATTCTCTATTTTTGCTCCTCTCCAGCCATAAATGGATTGATCATCATCACCCACAACAAACAAGTTATCTTTACCCTCAGTCAATAAACGCAACCAGGCATATTGAATGGTATTAGTATCCTGAAACTCATCAACATGTACTTGTTTAAATCTATCTTGATAAAACTGCAATACATCTTCATTATCACGCAACAACTCATGCGCCCTAAGTAATAACTCAGCAAAATCTACCAACCCGGAACGGTTGCAAATATCTTCATAGGCTTTATAGAGTCGCAACATAGTACGCAGATAAATATCTTCTGACTCAATCATATGCCGCGCACGGATACCTTCATCTTTTTGGGCATTTATAAACCACATCACTTGCTTTGGAGGCCACTTTGAATCATCTATATTTAAGCTTTTAACTAGTCGCTTAATTACTCTCAGCTGGTCATCAGAATCTATCACCTGAAAAGTTTCAGGTAATTTAGCTTGTTTAGCATGTCGCCTTAACAAGCGGTGCGCCAAACCATGAAATGTACCTATCCACATAGAATGAGCAGAAATTTCCAATAAATTCTCTACCCTTCCACGCATTTCTTTTGCCGCTTTATTAGTAAAGGTGACAGCCAAAATATTATGAATGGATAACCCCTCTACTTTTACTTGCCATGCAATTCTATGCACCAAAACTCGTGTTTTTCCACTACCCGCACCAGCAAGAATTAACATAGATTGACTTGGAGCAGATACAGCTAAACGCTGCGCATCATTTAAGGAATCAATTATCGAATTAGTATTCATTTTTATCTCTTGCACATTTCTGGGATATGTGTATATTTAATCATGCTAAAACACCCGCTTGGGGAATATAAAAATAACAAATAAAGGTGGAAACAATGGATTTTGATTTTAAACGTTTAACCAACACAAAAATAAACGTGGGTGAAAAAGAAAAGAAAATACGCTTGTATGCAGGTGCTATATTACTTTTTGTCTCTCTTTTCACCGCCAGCATCATATTGCTTATTGTAGGAATAGTTTTAATTGCAACGGGATACACTCGAGTATGTCCAGCTTACTCAGCAATAGATAAAAACACTATTGAGACTCCAGAAAAATAACTTCTTTAAAATACAGGGACGTATTTTATCTAAACTCATATTAATAATCCATAGTATTATGGCCACCATTTGAAACACAGTCTAGTAAGAATTTTTCTCATTCCTTACAAAAACGAGTAATGGTAAAGTCAAACAATGACGAATAATTTACCAAATTATCGACTTTATTAAACAATAGCAGTGACAAATTCATTTCCTATTCCAGAAGACCACTCACAACGCTTTAAACTACACAATGAAGTCCATGCTCGCGCACCCATTGCTTTAATACTCCCAGTTATAAGTACGTCTTTAGCCGTTACATTAACAGGAAAAGAGAAGAAACTTGAGCAATCTTTTATTGCTGAACTATGTGACAGATATGATATAACACCACCTAAACAGGATGCGTCTCACTTTAGTGCTAAATTAGGCTTTTTCCAACTTCGGTGGGAACAACACGCTGAATTTAGCTCCTATAATTTTTATGTCCAGAATATTTCTGAAACCCCTTTTTCCAAACTAGCCCTTGAATATATTCCTGCGGATTGGCTTGAGAAATTACCGGGTAAAATCATAGTTGCTGCCCATGCTTCAATTATCGAAGAAAAAAATCCTAGTGTTTCAACGACAGAGTTGATTTCAGAATTTTTTGCTGGCAACCCCGTCATTGGAGCTGAAGTATCAGGAGGAGCAGCAAAAGCATATACTGACTTCAATATACATTCTGATGGTTTTAGTCGTTTTCTTGTTCTAGACAGCACTTTAAAATCAGGTCAAGCAGGACGCTTGCTACAACGCCTTTTTGAAATTGAAGTATACCGAGTAATGGCTCTACTTGCATTTCCTATCGCGAAACGAATGGCACCGGAACTTAACAAAGCAGATAAACAACTACGAACAATTACAGCAGCGATGGCACAATCATCCGGTATTAATGACGGCGAATTACTCGATGAATTAACTACACTAGCAGCGGAAGTAGAAAACAATATATCAACTCATCACTACCGTTTTGATGCCGCAAGTGCCTATTATCATTTAGTTGAACAACGAATTGAAGATCTGCGCGAAGTTCGAATTCAAGGTATTCAAACAATAGGTGAGTTTATGAAAAGACGCCTGGAACCAGCGATAAACACATGTAAATCAACCTCAGGTCGCTTTGCATTATTATCAAAACGAATCAATAATGCAGGACAACTATTACGGACTCGTGTCGATATTACTATAGAGCGTCAAAATCAAGCGTTATTAACGTCAATGGATTCACGGGCAAAAACACAACTGCGTTTACAAGAAACTGTAGAAGGCTTGTCTATCGTCGCCATCACCAGCTATGTTGTCAGCTTGATTGGCTCAATCACTAAAGCAATTAACACATCATCCAGTATTGATATCAATACATCATTAGTTACAGGCCTTTCTATTCCTATTGTTCTAATTATTGTTGCAATAGGCGTCAGACGAATACATAAAAAAATTCTAACTGACAATGATGATTAATTACTTTATAATGCCATTGCCCTTCACCTATACTCTCCTAGCCCTAGAAAAAATCTATATCAACATTTTTTCTAGGTTCAGTCATCTTTTCTTTCAAACTCACCTTCTAAAACATTGTCTCCTTTCGGTTTAGGTTTTTGAAAAGGTGATCCTGTTTGAACATTAATTAGACGATTTTCAATCACATACTTTGCAAATTTTTTACGTACCTGTGGAATTAGACAAGCAAAACCCAGTGCATCAGTAAAAAAACCAGGGGTTAATAATAATGCCCCACCTACTAATAAAATAGGCCCTTCGATCATTTCATAGGCAGGCACCACTCCCTTCGCCAAATTTTCCTGCAACCTTTGCCATGTTGCAAACCCCTGTTTTCTTAACAACCACGCGCCCAAAACAGCAGTAAACACAACTAGAAGTACTGTTGGTAAAATTCCTACTATGCCACCCAGTTTTAACAACAAATATATTTCTACAAAGGGAACAATTAAAAAAAATAAAAAAATCACTTGTACTATTTTCATTTAAACCTCTACTCAGAAAAATTGGTTTGGATAAAATATAATCAGCTAGCTATAACCCTAGAAAAATCAGTTGGGCATGGGATTTATAGTGCAAGTTATTGTTTTACAGCGCATTGAAAAACCCTTAGCCTCACCCATTTGGTTAGATGGGTACTTTTTTGAAGTGCTGTGGAATCAATAGCTTTTGCTGGTAACCATGAGCCGACTGATTTTTCTAGGATAACCCTTCCCAAGGTTTAAATAACCCTGTCGCATCTACTCCAACCATATCTAGAACACGTCCAACGCCATCATCAACCATTTCAGTAATCGAATTAGATTTACTATAGAAAGCCGGCATTGGCGGAAAAATCACCCCACCCATTTCAGTCACACTAGCCATATTACGAATATGCGCTAAATTTAGCGGGGTTTCTCTTGGCATAAGAATTAGCTTTCTACGCTCTTTTAGTGCAACATCCGCAGCTCTTGAAATTAAATTATCACCAAAACCATGAGCAACTGCTGCCAAAGTTTTCATAGAACAAGGCGCGATTATCACTCCTTCAGTTTTAAAAGAACCACTAGCAATACTGGCTGCCACATCATTAATACCATGCACAACATCAGCTAATTCATTCAAAGTAGACTTTGTCATTTCCAGTTCGTATTTTAAATTAACCAATCCAGCTGAGGAAATCACCAAATGTGATTCCCATTCTTTTTGACCCCGTAATACTTGCAGCATTCTCACGCCATAGATTGCGCCCGTTGCTCCAGTCATTGCAATAACTAACCGTTTTTTTTGCATCATAAATTTGTAAGCACTAATGAACGATTTATTGTATCAGCTCTATCATTTTATCTGGTAGATCAATCTTTATTTCTTTATCAGAAAAAATATTCAAGAATTAACCTAATAATGAAAGAGAAGAAAGTAACATGATGACTGAAATAGAAAGAAAGAGTTAAAATCAGCTTACGAAGCTTTTTTACTAATCTATTATTCTAAGGTAATTGCCATTCAATAGGCAATTTGTTGTGCTGTTTAAGGTAATCATTGGCCTGACTAAAATGTAGACAACCAAAAAAACCACGATGGGCTGATAAAGGTGATGGATGTGGTGCCTTCAGCACTTTATGCTTTGCCGTATCAATTATGGCTCCTTTTTTCTGCGCGTAACTTCCCCACAATAAAAAAACCACATGCTCACACTTTACATTGATTGTTTCAATGATTTTATCAGTAAACTGCTCCCAACCTTTGCCTTGATGGGCATTCGCTTTTGAGTCTTCCACAGTTAACACAGCATTAAGCAGTAAAACACCCTGCTCTGCCCAGCTATCTAAACAACCATGGCTGGCAGGAGATATTCCCAAATTTGTTTCTAACTCTTTATAAATATTGACTAGAGAGGGAGGCGTTTTAATACCTGATAATACTGAAAAACATAATCCATGTGCTTGTCCAGCTTGATGATATGGGTCTTGCCCTAAAATGACTACCTTCACATTACCCAGTGGTGTCATCCCTAAAGCATGAAACCAATTTGATGAATGTGGATAAATCACCTTCTGGGCATCTTTTTCAGCACGTAGAAATTTTTTGAGTAAAAGCATATATGGTGCATTAAACTCGTTTACCAGTACAGCTTGCCAACTAGGGGCCTTACCTAAAACCACCCTGTACTCCTAAAAATTATTTTTAACACAACATCAGAGAGATTATCATTTATAAAGATGAACAAAAGTTAGTAATCTATATAATCCTAAAACACCAGACAACTATGTTACGTAACTTCAACTTTGTCGTATTTAAAAATAAAGAAGACTAAACTCCCTCTTTACACCACTAGAAATAACTCAACAATGTCAACCTTCACTCAATGTAAGCTTAAGTGAAGATATCTTTAACATTATGAGAGCGATTGAGCCTATTTCCCCCCTCCTTTAGACGCTGCTTTGAAATGGTCGGCCGCTGCAAAAAGTGGAACAGAATTCTCACCATTCTGTTCAGCTTTAATAGCCAGGTTTCTATAATAAGTCTCTAGTAACTGCATTTGTTTTTTGTACGAATTTTCCTCACTAATTGCGAGCTTTTTTTCTTCATTATTTCTGACTTGCATCTGAGCAGTAGAAGTCAGTGTTTTTATCTCAGCATGCACCAGTGAAGAGGCTGTTACGCCAATAGTTGCTATAGCCCCACTAAACAACAAAGCAATAGCGGGTGCTTTGTAAAAGGGTTTTTTACTGTTCATAACATAATTCTCCAATATTTAATTCTATAATAATCCCCTAAACAACCTCTTTATCATTGAGAAAGAGCCTGATTAATTGTAACTGTCTTAGGTCTTCTATTAATATTAATTTTACGAATAAACTGACCGCCGTAGAGTTCACCGCCTTGTATTCCAGTAACTAGCAACCTGGGCACTCTTTTGTTTGCAGACAAAGTCACCCCATTTGTTGCTCTGTTCCATGTTGCCTGAATAGTTGCTGATTTAGCTTTTAGTGAATCTTCAGTCAACTTACCAAGGCGATGGTAGGGATAGTTCTTGACTGGAAGTACGAACAACTTCTCGTATTCATTAAATACTGCATTTAGCCAGTCAAACATCAGAGTATTCCCATTCCCGTAGTCCACTAGGTTCGACTGATGGAAATAGTGAGCCCACTTTTTAGAAGTCATCATATGTCGTAACGCAGTCTCAGATTCAGCCGCTAGTATTTGAGCATAACTTCGTGGCGTACAAATGGCTCCTGGAACTGTACATGGATCTTGACCATTATTCACAAAGCGCTCATGAAAGATATAATTGTATTCGTCAGTCAGCTGCTGAGGGTCAATCGTATTGAAGAAGACATTAGTTGGGTAGCGAGGTAACATGATGCGGTCTCCTCTACGACCGTCATCAACCTGATTCATGTAATGTTCAACATTTTGGTTCGGCTGGGATGAATCAGAGGCGAGGAACTTTACACCCAAATTAGCAACAGCTTTAAAAAACAAGGGGTTAGCTCCCTGCGGATATTGCACGTCATCTGACTGAACGTCGAACATTCCTGGGTTCAATGCTGGAATATCGGTGCATTTACGATCTTTTAGACCCGAGTGATTGCCAGTAACCAGAATACGCTTGTTTCTTCTATAATCTGGAAGTCGTAGATGTCTCCAAACTAAACGGTTCTTTATTATTTGTTGCTCTATAGACCTAATTGTAGGCAACGTTTCGTAATCACAAGGAGATGAAGTTGACCCTGGGGCATTATCCATATCCGCATGTGTAAAAGTATGATTAATAAAGCGGAAAGATCTTTTATTATTAAAAATAGAAATGACTAAATCGTCAGTTGCATCTACAATTAAGTCTCTTCGTCTTGCTTCCGGATCAAGCACTGCACCGGCACCATTGAATGCAAAACCCAGTTTAAACCGGTTAGAAACAGTCGGATGAGCTGCGCGGAAATTGTTTTGTGCAGAGACTCCATTAGAAATGTCATGACTATTTAATCGAGCAGTGTTAGCAGGGTCTGTTTGATTAGTGTTTGGATCCCATTGTTCATTAGGGAGAAAGAGATCATCTAAATGAGCACTCATATAGATAAATCTTCCGCCTACAAACACGCCCTGCGTTGCAAAATTGATAAATTCATAAGCCATTGCCTGAGAATGAATAAGAAACCATGCATTAGTTACAGTCGAAAGCAGTACTTCTCGCACTGGCACTGTTGGCTGATCTGGCAAGAAATACCTTACGATAGAGACCAACGCTTCACCATTTGGTGTTGTAAGTAGTGGCTCTACATTTGGCACAGTACCATCACCAAGAACAAGATTATCATTTCGAGGTGTTGCCGCAAAAGCAAAGTCTGTAATAGGTAATGAGTTTGCCGTATTCAGATATTCGAAAACTGTCGAATTACCCCCAATAGCTGACCCAGCCCAATTAGTGCTTGGAAACGTACCGCTACTAGAAACTGTAACACCGTAATCCAAGTACACTCCCACTGAAGGATCTGGGTCTGAAAAAGTACCTGGCCAACCACTTATCACTGACTCGCGGACATTGAAATCTTTTTCATATTGATGGAGAATGTTCCATTCTGATGGAGTGAAACCACCCCCCAAATCAGACAAGGTTAGAATAATGCCATTGTAGTGACCTACACAAGATACGTCAGCAACCACACATCCATTAGGCGACAATGTTCCTGCCGTCAGATTTGTTGTACTTGCATCTAAAATATCATGAGGTACACCCATCTCATCTAAGTGCGGCTTAATAAAGGCAAGTCCTGGGTCATTTGACCCAGAGGTAATGACAAGCACCTTCAATTGTACTGCATCATCAGCAACAGCAGCTGTCAATAGGAAAAGGGACATCAATGCCACTGACATCATTTTAATTAGTGTACTGAAGTAAAATGGGATAAAGTGCAAGACCTTAATTTTCTTTATTACTTTTCTAAGTTTCATAAACTATCTCTCTAAATTGTTATTATTGTGTTGTAAAGAATAAATCATGCCGGAACTACCGAACTTCCCATGACAAAGAATTTGCCCAGCTATAGAACTCGGTTTTACCTTTCCTAAGCCCACTAACCCGGACATGACTTTCACCATTAGTTGAAAAATAGGCATGAGGGTTAGAAAGTGTTATTTGAACAATGACATCATCAGTATTCCCAACAATACGTGTATTCATCAAATCCCAGGTTTTGGTTATAAAATTGTAGAAATAAATTTTTTGTATCACCTTTTTCTTGGAATATTGCCCTCCATAGGTAACAGTAAGTTCTGAAACCTGGTCTGGAGTAAAACCTGAAATAGAGGTTGTTGCATACCAGTCGGTTGCTTTATTATCTCTACTTATAGGACGAGACTTAATGTCGTAAGTATCATCGTCTTCAGTCTCGAAACTGGCGAGGGTACCCCAATCGTATTTTCCAACCCTAACATTTATAGCATTAGGGTAATAAATTGCTGGTTCCACTTCAACTAGTTCTACTTTAACCGTATGATCTAGCCTGTTATAGCCAGTTTCAACGTCCCAAATATCTTCATTCGCTAAACGAATAGAGTATTCCGGCCGATTGCGCAACTGAGGTTCAGGATCGGGCAAGTTAAGTAATAACTCATATTCACCTTTTTTAATATTGGCAGGTATTGAAAACTCACCTTTTACAGTATGTGTCTCACCAGATAACCAGAACCTTGGGTCGTCAGTCAACTCAACGGTATGCGTTGAGCCATCTGTGTGCCGAAAGATTAGCTCAACTACCCGAGGATTAAAAGGTGCAGAAAAGCCATCATTTTTAAGTTGAAAACTATACTTAAATTTACCACCTGGGTTGACCTGATCATCATATATTCCATTCAGAAGAGTGAGGTGATAGCCAAGCCGTTTATTAATTTCGGAAAAGCAACCGTCACCTAGCCATTTCTGTAGAGTAGGTTTATAAAAATCCTGATTGAGATACGACCAGTTAAACCGATCCAATTCAGCTAATGCTGTCGCACACTCAAGTCGATTTGGGGCTGGATCAGCCAGGAAATTAAAGTCACACGTTTCACCCCCCATTGCTACCCATTTAGTCTCCTCTTCTAAATAGGGAAGCTCGGTTGTAGTGTCAACATAGGTTCCACCATCCGACTCGCTGGACACGAAACAATCATTATGATGACCAGTCCGAGTTTGGTTAGATTGATCATGCGCAGTGCCTTGACTTACGGGGTCAAAAACATTAAATATATTTTGTTTATAACGCGGGGTTCTAAGTTGTACTGTACGAGAAGAGGGTAATACATCAAGAATTCCAGTGAGAATGTCAGCACGATCACTCCAATCATCATCAGGTTGAAAATGATCCGAAAACCACCATTCACCCCAAAGACCGATGAAGCCTGCTTGCATTAAGGCTATTACATCACTATTACTTCTAAGTACATTCGATAATTGGTTTAAATGAGAAAGGATTCTTTCCTTAGAAGCATCACCATAGATAGGCACTACATCTGTCCCTGAGGCTGCGGAGGAATAAGCAAAGCGGGGGATTATCTTCAACCCCGCCTCACGTATTTTATCAAAATCTGCTTGCATCAGATCTAAATATTGTTGACTAATATCACTATTAACAAAATCTTCCAGATAGAAAATGCGATGGATAAGACTAATCCCTTCGTTTTGTCTAAAGCATTGTAACGAAGACACATTCAGAGATTCATACTTACTTGATTGAGTTTGATTTGCTTCATAAAACCCACGTTCAGGATTAGCAAACCCTTCTACTGTGGGTGTGTAATTGAAATTGTAAGTATTAAAATCCCCTTCATCACCTAAATTACCACCATCTGGATAGAAATCTGTGACGCCAGTGGGATAATCAGCCGATGCAATCCAGTTAAAACCAGCTATTCCATTACCAAAGACATCCAGATCCACTATTCTGATTCGATATTCAATATCTCTCCCTCCATCAGCAACTGCAGAATCGACAACAAAATAAGAGTTTATTTCTTGCCATTCCCAAGCCTCCTGATCTGCCGTGCTCATAAATTTAAATGTAGTGATATTATTTTGTCCACCTTGAATAAGAACATCGGCTCCGATTGGACTCAATCTTCCTCGACCTCTATAACCAGTCATAGGGTTCTTATCTACATCCACAAATAAGTTATAGCGAGCCCCATCCGGTTCAAATGCAGGCCCATCACTCACTTGATAACGCACAAAAAGGTCATCACAATCATGTGCTACAGTAATTTTTGTCCAATCAGTCCTACCAATACCTCCATTATCCCCGGAAGGATCGCTAGTATAGGAAATAATTTGATCCCACCCTTCTCGGTTGTTATCAATAGCTAACTTTGTGCCTAAAATTTGATTCGAAAGAGTCTGTAATCCACCCTGGTTCGAAGTCTCTTGAGCATATGCCATAGTGCTTTGTGCCATTATTAGAACTAACATTAAGGTCGTTAGTAGCGTTCGAAATAATAACACTTGAGAAATTTTCAATTTGCTAATACCCATCTCTACTCCTGTTTCTTTAATTATTTAATACAAAAATAACACTCTCTTTATTGCCTTGACTTACCTATACTATTTACTACTAGACATCCTGTTGATTATCCATATAGAAGCTCTTTTGCCGCTATCTTTTCGCTCTAAAAATGCAAAACAAAAAAGTTAACTAAGCAACGAATAATTCCAGGCTTTTTTTCTATAGATAATAGATTATTCATTAAATTTTCGCAAATATATAAATCTTTTCCGGCACGAAAATGAGTATAAACCACCTCAATATTCCAAATATAGAAATATTAAGCGGTTCACCTTATCTTGATTTTTCTAGCGCCCTGATTAAATGGATTAAAAGAAAACTTTATCTCGAAAGAGATCTATAGTTAGACTAAAAAGACTTTTAAAACCTGAATTTTCATAGGATAAAGGCTATTGTAGATCAATACACCGGCACATAAATGTCATGATTCTGATAATCGACAAATTGTGCGCCCACTTAGCTTACACATAGGAACGGGAAGGTTAAAGTAAAAAAACGACTAATGGCTAGTTGGGATAACAATTATTTACTCAAGATTAATGGCTTAATTTAAACCCAGTTGCCCTGATTGATAACCTGATTATGGTTTCCAAAATAACCCTCTTGAATAGAGCACAGAAAGAGTTTCCGGGTTTTCACCAAAAAAATAACGTAAACGTAAGCTCCACATCAAAAAAATTGTTTTAAATACGCCATATTGTTCCCAGCGACGCCCTGAACTTATAACTTTTGCAACAAGGCAAATAGGCTTTTTTATTTTTTTAAGTTTGGCACTGAAACTAACATCCTCCATTAAAGCTATTTCAGGATATCCCCCCACTACATCAAATAGCTGTTTGCTAACGAATATCACCTGATCTCCAGTTGCTATCCCCGTATATCGTGAACGCCAGTTCATAAAAGCCGAGATAACTTTTAACATAATTGCTTTACCTTTAAGCTGAATATTAAACCGTCCCCACCCATTATTGATTAGCGGCAATAATTCTATGGCATTTTCTGGTAAAAAAGTATCAGCATGTAAAAAAACCAGCATTTCACCCTTTGCCTTTTCTGCTCCCACGTTCATCTGCTTAGCTCGTCCTTTAGCCGAAACGATTACTCTATCAGCCAACGGTTTGGATTTTTTAACGGTATCATCAGAACTCCCTCCATCAACAACAATAATTTCATTTTGGATTCTTACCGGTTGTAAAGCACCTAAACATAGCTCAATATTACTCCCTTCATTTAAAACGGGAATAATGATAGAAATCATGACAGTGGTTTAAATAACTCACTAAGATCATCTGATGTTAGTTTGAATGATTCTTTTTCTTTTCCACCTTGATAAATACTGTCAGCAAGCGCACGTTTCTTCTCTTGCATCGCCAGAATTTTTTCTTCAACCGTATTTTCTGTCATTAATTTATACACAAACACGGGTTTATCTTGCCCAATTCGATGCGCCCTGTCAGCGGCTTGAGTTTCTACCGCTGGATTCCACCAAGGGTCATAAATAATTACCGTATCAGCTTCTGTCAAATTTAGCCCTACACCTCCTGCCTTTAAGCTAATTAAAAAAACATCAACTTCACCACTTTTAAATCGATCAATAGCTTCATCCCGTTTTCTTGTTTGTCCAGTTAATTTACTATATCCAATATTATGTGACGTTAGTTCTTTCTCTATCAAGGCAATCATTTTAGTAAACTGCGAGAAAACAAGGATACGCCGCCCTTCTTCTAACTGCTCAGGTAACATTTCCATTAGTAAATCCAACTTTGCCGATTCATTAATTTTTTGTGCTTCTTTAAGTGATAATGTTCTTGGGTCACAACAAGTCTGGCGTAACTTTAGTAAAGCATCCAAAATAGTAATATGGCTACGCGCCAAGCCTTTATCTGCAATAGCATCACGCACTTTTTTCTCCATCGTGATACGTATGCTTTCGTACAATGCAGCCTGTTTATCATATAAAGGAACAGAGCGGATAATTTCTGTTTTTGCTGGTAATTCCGTAGCAACTTCCTGTTTTGTTCTGCGTAACATAAAAGGTTGAAGACGTTTGGACAAACGTTCTCTTTGCTGTTGATCCCCATGCACCTCTATTGGTGTTCGGTAAGTTTTTTTAAAAAAAGCACTATCTCCTAAAAACCCAGGCAAAAGAAAGTCAAATTGCGCCCATAACTCCCCAAGATGATTCTCCATCGGTGTACCCGTCAAGCATAAACGATGACTGGTTTTAATATCTCTAACAATACGAGCCGCCTGGGAACGAGGGTTTTTAATGATCTGTGCTTCATCTAGGACTAAATAGTGATATTCTATCTCACCTAAAGTTTCATTATCTCTAGGTAACAGCGGATAAGTTGTTAAAATCAAATCATATTGTTTAATTTTAACAAAATGTTGCTTGCGTTCAGCCCCTTGTAATATAAGTACTTTTAAATCAGGCGTAAAACGTTCCGCTTCTCTTCGCCAATTACTCATTAAACTAGTAGGTGCGACTATTAAACAAGGGCGAGTCATCCGCCCGGCTTCTTTTTCTACTAATAAGTGAGTGAGTGTTTGAATGGTTTTCCCTAGCACCATATCATCAGCAAGAATTCCTGCAAACTTATATTCTCGCAAGAACTGTAGCCAATTTAACCCTTCTTGCTGATAATCCCTTAATATAGCATTAAGACCTTTCGGTACGGGTATATTTTCTATGCCTTTGAAATTTTTTAATTTTTTTCCAGTTTCAATTAACTCTTTTCCTCCATTAATACTAAAAATACCATAGCTATGTAAATCAATATCAGCAAGGCTAGCAGCATTAAAACGGGACAGCATTAAGCTACCATTCTCATTTAAAGATGTGTTGTCAAATAACTCGTAAACAATCACTAAAAAGGGTTTAAGCTGACTGGAAGGCATATTAACGTAACTATGCTGGTCAATAGGAATAGTGAGCATTTCTGGTAGCTCATCAAGCGAATATTCCTCCAATACAGGCATAATTAAAGGCAACAATGCCATTGGCTGTCCATTTACATTTATCTTAAAATTCATCTCAAACCAATCATTTCCAGATTTTTCAAAATCCACATGTAAATCCTCAGCTTGTTGAAAGTTAAGCTTAAAATTATCATCTTTTTCAACAAGCCAGCCCTGTTCAGCTAGTTGAGGCAAAAGATCCTGTATAAAATCAGCCCACCTATTCGCACTATCAATCAATGATTGATCAGCAGGACTCAACAAGTTCAGTTCTTTATCATCTATTAAGTCTGTTGGATAAAATCCAAATTCTAACAATTGGTTAACAGCTGCAAACTCTTGTTCAAGTTCTCTTTGTACCCGAAAAATCCCGTCATTAGTCTTAACAGTACTAAAAGGGTCAGGTGTACATGCCGAAATCGTAACCTCACCATAAACAAAATTCAAACGGATAAAATGACTATATTGTGTTGGACTGACTTGACCACCAAACAAAGTGATTTTTGGAACAGGCATAATGCCTGAAAGTTCTGTAAGTTTAATACTTTTAGGTGCAGGTAAAGGAATAGAGGGAAATTCTATGGTTATGCGCTGACTAAATTCTTCTGCATATTGTTTAGGGACAGGAGGAATAGATAAAACTTTTTTAAGCTGTGTGTGAGATAAATGTAATTCTTTAATTGCACCTATTGTATTTTGTTGAGCATCAAGATACATACAAGGCTCTGTATGGATAAGGGTAGCCTCTGGTTCTATTGTTAAGTTAAGTTTGAACTCTCCATCTTTTTCTTGTTGCCATGAAAATTGAAGCTCTCGTTCATCATCAACTTGTAATGGCAATGTTTGATGTGATTGCCAAAACAAACGGCCCGTCTGTAAGATTTTAGATATGGCAATAAAACCAGGGCTACCCGCTAATTGAGGTGACCCCGTATAATCAATCTCTAAACTATAAAGTAACTGGCCAATTTCTTTGTCTACTGCCTGTATGTAATTTGCATAGGTAAAACTATAGCGAAGATTATTTAAAGTCGTCTTTCTACCCTTATTAAGTCTGTTTTTTTTGTTAACCTTGGTAATAACAAACTCCAAGGTAAAAATATACTTTACTTTGCTGGGTTGTAAAACATAAACAATAAACTCTTGGTCTTGCTCAATTGAGTTTGGTATATCTTCAAAATGATTAAGCCAATCCAGGCAGAGGGGTGTATCAGTTTTAGGTTGAAGCATTTGAGGCGATTTATGCATATACTCCAGACAAACAGCGGTAATATGTTTGCAGTTATAAGCAATGGGACAAGTACAATCACCGTCGATGATAACTGTTGTAAATTCATCCTTCCAATCTATCCGTACCCGCTGATGATAGTTTTTTTTTCCACTACCTATAATTAATGAGGTGAAGAGAACAAAGGTATCTTCATCCTTTATAATTTTAAAATTCAGAATACGGTCTTCTTCGTAATATTTTTTACCGCGTCCAAAATAAGTATCGCCACAAGCGTGACGAATATCTGAATGAAGGATTCTCTTGTTATTAATCATTAATGCTTAAACTACCTAACGTTATTAAATTACTCAGCTGTCGAAGTATAAAGAACAATTATAATCGACACAAATCAAAGCAGGCATTTAAACCTAGAATCTTCTTAAAATCATACAATCAAATAAAGCTAATGATTTAAATAACAATTTTTTTAAAAATTGAAGAAGGTTTATCCAATTTCAGTGTATAGTGTATTCGAAATTATCTGCATATTTATGCAGATAAAAACCGGAGAAAACAGACGGAATTTTCGAATACGACTACGGTATACCAGCGTTTTTCTTCTACACTCGCAGTCAAGTTCAGAGAGCAGAAATTAGCATCTCCTTGTACCCAAGATGAAAAAATTTAGATCGAGACTATATGCGATACTGACAGAGTAACTTAGTGTAAGTTCCTTAATAACAATAATGATTTTCTAGAATAGCAAATAGCTACCTATTTTTACACTCGAATTCTATACTCATAAACAATGGTAACTTAATGAAATATCTAGCAGTAACTATAATGCACTGCATTATGCTACTCTCACTCAGTGGCTGTAATAACAAAGCCGACAAGGATCATCAGCCAGGTGAGTTAGCTGAAAAAGTCAAACAAGCCCCAACTCAACCTAAAGCCCAGGATCAAGCTACTATCGCCTCAGAAATTGAAAAAAAATCTAAAAATTCATCTGACAAAACACAACCCATTTCGGATACAAAGAATAATGTTCCAAAAAATAAAAACAAACCATTTTCTCTGAATGAATATAGAAAGGCCATGGATGCAGCTGTTCAAGACTCTATAAAAGAATGATTTAAAAAAACTAAAAAAATAGAACTAGTTTTTCTTTTCAGCTATATACTTGCTTAAAATTAAATAAACTAATCAATTCCTGTTTTTTACAGACCGCTAAATGCTAAAACAAATAAGGGTAAGAGTCAGATAAATTGACTGTAATTAGACAAAATCAAAAGAGGATACAAACAATGATAAAAATCAACTCTCCAATCCGTTTAATTGGCTTTATATTAATCACAGTGTTATCAATAATACCCTTGGTTTCTCAAGCTAAAGATTTAGTATATATCACTAAAGATCTTGCCTATCTTGATGTCATGCATAACGGTAAGAAAATACGAATCAAACGTATAAATGACACATCAAACCGTCTGACCAACAGCTTTACTAAAACATCTCGCCCTTGCCCACCATTCTGCATTCACCCCATTAAACTTGCTCCAGGTATCAAAACGGTTGGCGAAATCGAGTTGCTTGATTTTCTAAACACATTAGTAAAACAAGGAACTGGCGTTCTCGTTGACGCTAGAATGCCACAATGGTTTGATAAAGCGACAATTCCAGGCTCAATCAATATTCCATTCACTGTTTTAACCCCTGGCATTGGAAACAGACATACAAAAAAAATCGTACAATTATTGGGTGCCAAAGAAAGCAAAAATGGACAATTAAATTTTTCCGAAACGAAGGCATTAATACTGTTTTGTAATGGTTTATGGTGTGATCAATCAGCCAGAGCCATTAAAAGCCTTACCAAGATGGGATACCCAGAAGAAAAACTGTTTTGGTATCGCGGGGGAATGCAAGCATGGCAACAGTTAGGGCTTACGACAATTACACCATAATCTATCTTTGATATAGAGGAGACTCTTAAATGAAACAATATCTAAAAATTCTAGCAGTCAATTCGCTAATCGTTTTTTCTATTCAATTAGCTCAGGCAGAAAAGTCAACCCTCTATACAGATGCGCTAATCAATGAAGCGGAGCAGACCAAAATAAAACCCAATAAAAATGCCATCATTACCGACAAAAGCCCTGAACCAGCCGTTGTTCCAAATGCCTCGGACGATATTGACATATTATCTAAAAAAGTTCTTAAGCGCTTAGAACAACTATTAACGGGCTCTTCAAGTAAAGAAGAAAAGCAACAAACTATAGCTGAAATTGTATCTTCCTCTGTAAAAAAAGGACATAAAATAGATAATATACAAAGTGCTGTAAATGATGCAATGATTGCCCTAAGTGAGCAGGGAAAACTTGAAGTTGACCCAGAATCAGTTGAGGTTGTTGAGGAAACGATCAATGATATTGTCACAGCAAGCAAAGATATTGCACAAGGCGACCCTAGCGACCCTTACATTAAATCCCTTATTGCAGAAGCAAATGAAACCTCAGCTTCTACAGTTAGAACCATCGTCGTACTCAATGGCGACTCTTTATCTGCAATTGCTGGTAAAGTTTATGGGTCAATCAGCAAATATAAACTATTGTATGAAGCTAATAAAGATATTTTAAAGGACCCAGACAGTATATTTATAGGCCAGATTCTTAAAATTCCGCCCTTATAATAAAAGCAAAGGATGGATTTTTTTCTTATCTTTAATAGCCAAAATAATAATTAATCAGCTTTGTTTTATAAACAATGGCTCAGTGAGTTATTAATCCCAGGTTCCATCACCCCGGAAAAACGACAACACTCAACCTCCATCAATTGAGCGAATAAGTGAAAGGCAGAGTTACTATTTGTTATAGGTAAACCGAACACACCAAAAGGTGAATAATTTAAGTCTTTCTGATTTAACGATTTAACTTGGCTTGCAGCTTTTTTCCATCGCGTCAGAACTTCATCTTTATGACCCTGAAAAACAGTGATATATTGTTGCGTCTTTGATATAAAAGTTGGGTCATTTTCTACTGTTTTAAACTCATAAAAACCGAGTCTGTCAAAAAAATAACCGATTGGTTTAAAAGAATTGGTTTTCCGATCTGTAGCAAGACCGTGTAACTGAGCAACAACCCCATTCTTCTCGTTACGCAACACCCAAAAATTGTGAGATGCAATTCGACCTAAGTCATAACTTCTTGCTTCTATTGAGTAATTTTTATACATATTTTAACAAAAGACCTACGACTAAGAAATCAGATAACTTGCAATTATTTGTTGCAAACTGCGCTATAGAAAAATTATTCTTTGATACTAATAACATCTGTATACAAATACATTATCGGGAATTGATGTGCTCCGAAGTCTAAAGTATAAGTGACTGTCTCATTAGCAAGTATGTTTATTTTTACAGCTTTAGGAAAATGTTTTTCTCCGTTCGCAAATACAGCAACAATATGTTCTGATAATAACGTACGCAGACTTGAGGCTGGATTATTTAATGTAACGACAGCCTGCCTTTCCCCATTCGCATTACTTAAGAAAATTTGATTAACAATCTCAAATTCACTGATTTTTGGCTCTTTATCACTCCTCTTATAAAAAGGAAATAAATTTTTGTTGGCAAATGGACGGTCAACGGAAAAAACATTATGTCTATTGACCTCTGAGGAAAAAATAATTGGAGAGAAAAAAATGAAATACAATAATAAAGAAGCAAGTATTTTATTCATGTTAAAAGCCCTTGTTAAATTTTTAATCTAAATTCGACTAACTGTTTTGACACTGATATTTTTCTGAGAACCAGTTCAAGATAGTTACGAGCAGCTATCGGTTGTGCAGTAGATCTTGAACAAGTTCTGAAAAAAAACAAAAGTCGAATCACCTTCTTATAGGGACGCACAAATAATTCTTTTGTAGATTAAAAAATAGACTTAACTCATATAATATTTACCTTAAGGGAGTAACTTTTCCACTAGTCCTATAAACTTGATAATCCTTCAAGACTTGATCATGATCAAATGCTAATTGTTCAGGGAGTGTACTTAAGGTAAATCGTTCACAATTTTTAGCATCATCTGCGGCTACCGGAATTCCACTCGCCTCTGCTATGTAGACAGCTGTCACAGTGTGATTACGAGTATCACGTTTAGGGTTGGAATAAATTCCCAAGAGCGCAGTCAGCTTAACATTAAGGCACACCTCTTCTTTAGCTTCACGAATAGCAGCTTGCTCTACAGTTTCACCAATATCAACAAAGCCCCCTGGAATTGCCCAGCCAAAAGGTGGATTAGCTCGTTCAATTAACACTATTGGGCGCTCAGGCAAGTCAATTAATTCGATTAAAATATCTGCTGCAAGCAATGGGGTAATCGGTTTCGACATAAAGGCTCCTTAGCTACTTACTTGTCTTTCGAGCAATTGTCCTGCTGCTATAGCCAATAAGCAGTAGGCAGAAAAAAAATAAAAACCACTCAGTAATTCAGCATTTAATTGGACTGCGCCCAAGATTTGTTCATTTGCATTCATTGTCAAAAAAGCAACGATAATAGCCATGACAAATACATCAGACATTGACCATTTACTCAGTAAGCCACTAACTTTTAACAAGCGTTTTTTATCTTCTTGAGAATTAATTACTAACGATAGTAAATTAAGTATTATTTTAATCGACGGAATAATGACTCCAAATAAACCAATTAACAATCCAACAACAACATGGTCATGAAAAATAAGGTCATTCATCGTTTCTAATAAGCTACGAGTAGATTCAAAAACTTGAACTGAGCCGTCAATACTGAGTTGCTGTATGACTGATTGCAACATATTTTGTATAAAACCGCCACCCTGATCAGTTTCATGAACTAAAACAGCCGATGCCAACTCTAGCATCTCCTGTTTATTGACAGAGGCTTTAATCGTCATTAATGGTAATGTAATTCCAGGAATTAAAAAGGCTATTGATAGAACAAATAAAATGGTTGGGGTATGTTTTTTCATCAGTTTGTGATTTAAATTGGTTCACAAAAATGCAATAGGCTAGATTAAAAGCAAGGCTCAACAGCCTAATATTTTTAATAAAGTTGTTTCTCTCTTGCTTTAGTTAGATTGGAATGATATATATAATATTCAGCTTGGTTTTTGTATCCACAAAACCAATCATTATTTATATAACTTAGGAATTAAAATGTCTATCGCAAGAGTTACTGAAATTACTGCTTCTTCTTCAAAAAGCTTTGATGATGCAGTTGAAAAAGGAATCAAAAGAGCTTCAAAAACAATCAGAAATATTGAAGGTGCCTGGGTTCAGGACCAAAAAGTTGTCGTAAAAAAAAGTAAAATTTCTGAGTATCGAGTCAGCTTAAAAGTTAGTTTTTTACTTGATGATTAGTATTCCTTAAAACCAGATCAAAATCTCCAGGCAACCAAATTAATATTTGGAATGTCTGGATTCAATTGTCTACCTATTTCTTCAACAAATCTCTATTCTCAGTTAATAATACTTCTTCATTTGAAGGTTTTCTTTTTCTGCTAGCTTTTCTTCACCCGCTTTTTTCATGCTATTCATTGCTTTAACGGCCATAACAATAGCTATTTCAATTATGACAAAATCAACAATCGTTTGAAGAAAGATTCAATATTTAATCATTACCGCAGGTACTTCCCCATATCGTCACTGCTGGGATCAGAAAAATCTATCCTTCCCATCATAACGCCAATTGGAGGCGTAATAATAAAGGAGCAAAGACCCTATTACGATAAACAATATCATGCATATTATTTATGGTTTGATTGAAGGTATGTATTTATGGTTTGATTGAAGGTATGAATGAAACAGAAAAAGGTAAACTACAATCTGCTTTCTCCTGAACCAACACTATTGATAGCCTTATAACGTCTTTTTTTCAGAACCTGACCATTATTAACGATTTTTTTAACGAAAGGTTTCTAAAAAACCTATTTAGGGCAAATATTAGCCAAAAATTAAAACTGTTAGTTTTTATAGAGCATCAAGAAAAATTAATCGAAATTTTGTTTTCGAAACATTGAAGATTAGTTGGTTAAATGACTAGCTAGTAAAACCTGAGTACTATAGCATTTATTTTTTAAAAAAAAAAATATTTTGTTTTTTATCGTGACGCACATCACATAAGAATTGTTTAAAACATGAAGAGGCTCTCATAAAAAATAATTATTTTTATATAAATCAATCATTTATTGCCTGTCATCTTCCGTGAATGATATGATTTAATTCGGGGGTTAGTGAAGTAACCCTCATCATTAAGTTTTTAGTCAAAAGTTATTTAACCGTTTGTATTATTACAAATTTGTAATAATCAGCATCCTAAATTGTTAAAAAAAATTTTGATCAATTACTTTTCTATTAAACAATCAAATTGAGAATATTACAATGAAAAAATTAGCATTAATTGGAACTACTTTAACTGTTGCTTTGTTATCTTCTACTGCTATGGCAACTGATTTTCAAGCACTTACTGTATTACAAGGCACTACTCCAGTAGCACTTCAAGATTCAGAATTAGCGACTACAGAAGGCGGAGCATTCTGCACAGTTCCTGATGCTCAGGCATCTAACGGAAACCCTGGCGGTGTTGCGCTTTGCGGACAAATCGGTGGAGCTCAAGGCGCTCATTTTTCCGTTGCTAATGATGCACCGGTAACAGGCGCTAACTTTCTACAAGTAACTGGCGGTCTTTAAGCTTAAATTTATAGTGGATAAGTTCTTCAGTTAGTCTTCTATGATTTTGAAATTACTCAAGTTACGAGTAATATGACATTCGATCATATACAATTTACAGAAATCATCCGACTACAGGTTATTCAACTATAAATTTAACTTATATTATGATAAGGTGAAATTTTTGGTAGGGTTCATGAGTTATGACCATACTCGTTAACCAAAGGTTTCACCTTTCTATAAAGTCATCTCAGAGCAAGCGTTGAATACCATTAACAACCTTTATAGAAATTATAAACTAAGTTTTCAAATGTATCTAAAAAATGCGTTATCTTTTGAATTACTCCTTATCTAATGGTTAGACTTTCTTGCTTAGGCATCTTAACCACAGTCAAGACTAAAGCCCTTCATACCCTTAAAAATATTCCAAACTACAAAAGAAATTATATCTGTGGTTTGTTAACAGCTCTGTTCCTATGACTAATTATAGACAGAGGTAGTGCATTTTACAAAATAAAGATTGATATTGTGTATACTTCATCCCAAAAATTAATTCCCCAAGTTGCCGCATATATCTATGTTCGCTGTGTTTCTGAATTTTCGTTCGGACGGTTGAAGCGGAGTATGCCGGCATGAATAAAATACGACAAGCTCTCGTTTATTTTTTTTTATTATTTCTTTTAGTTGGTTGTAGCAATTTATCTAAGAATACTGCTTTAAATATTTCTGGAAGCAATGAAATCGAAATTGTGAAGCGACATACGGTTATGGAGCTTCGTCACTTACACGTTGTTAAACAGGATCTTGATTATTCTTGTGGTGCTGCCTCATTAGCAACTATTATGAGATATTATTTTGGTGAAGATACATCTGAAAAAGAAATACTTGCTTTGCTTGATATTTTGATAAAAGATCTGCCAGAAAAAGAAAAAAAGAGAAAAAAAGAACATGGATTTTCTCTTTTGGATCTTAAAGCGGTCGCAAATCTAAAAGGTTACCAAGCGGCTGGCTTTCGTTTAACATTGGATCAGCTGAGAAAATTAAACTCACCAGTCATCGTTTTTGTCAAACCATTAGGTTACCATCATTTTGCTGTTCTGCGGGGTGTGGCAGGAGATCGTGTGTTTTTGGCGGATCCTACACGAGGTAATCTTCGTTTGAATACCGCCCGTTTTTTAGAAGAATATAGTGGTATCGCATTTATTCTTGGAAAAGATGAAGAAGAGCTGATTAAGACATATAAGTTAGCTCTATCACGACCTGATGACTATGTTTTTCCAGACCAACGCAAAATCATCAATAGGGTTAGTAGCTTCCAAAATCATACATCAAATTTAATGGTACGGTCACGACCGCTACGACCGCAAACTCAATAATTCACTGATTAGCTTTATCTACTCACCTACTATATGATTCTATTTACTTCAAGACACTATAAGTTATACTTAAAGCATATTCTTAAATAAATTTAATTAATAATAAAAAAAAGCATATGGTTTTTTTAAGGCTTTTAGCGCCGTTGTTCATAACCGCAAGAAATGATGGTATTGTCGAATTTTGTATGAAGAGTCATAAAATGTTAAATATCTCTATTTTATTCTACGCACGTAGTTTTTTATTCACAATAATGCTGGCTATAACAGGAGTTTCTTATGCTATAGACAGTTCTTTTATATCAGAGAATTCTCCAGTTATCCCCGCTGTAACCAATGATCAACACAAATTACAGGGTTTAAGGCTAGGTGTATATCAGACTTACGCAGAGATAAATGATGTTGCCACCAAGCTACGCAAGCTGGGTTTTGAAACGAAGATTAAAAAGTTAAAGCACGGGTATATTGTGAGCGCAGGTTTTTTTTCGTCTAAATCGAATTTTGAGCGAGGCTTAAATCGTTTACGGAAAGCAGGATTTGGAGATAAAGTTCATGTGGTTAAAGTCGCAGGGAAACGCGGTAAATATTTTGCTCCAGTTAATTCTAAACTGGCACGATCGACTGTTTTTTCAGCTCAAAACAAAAATAAAACCGGAGAATATGTTCCAAAAAAAGATTATGTAAAACTTGAGCAGGAAGTTGGGACACTTAAAGCACAGATGCAATTGTTATTAAAGAAACTGGCACTAACCGAACATGATTTAACGGAGGAGCATAAGCCTAAATCACAAAGTTCTGAAAGGCAAGAGATAACAATGGCTGAGAAAGAAAAAAAAAATACTTCTGATAAAAGAGAGCCTAAAAAAGGAGCAGAAGAAGTTAGTAGTGAGCCAACTAGAAAGGAACAAGCAGAGGAAACTAAAAGAGGGTTGGATACTTTTTTGAGGGGAAAAAAAGTGTTGTATAGACCGGGTGAACTGGAAGTTGAGTTAGGTCTATCTTATAGTCAGGGCACAATTGTAAATACCTTTGGCTTTGCGCCAGCTAGCAATAATTTAGGTACAACACCTAAATTGACTACTCGTTCTGTTGATGCCAATTTAACTCTACGTTATGGAATTATCGATGATCTAGAGTTTGCTCTATCTGTGCCTTATGGTTACTTTGAGCAAAACAATGACAATCAACCATTCAATATTAATACTCCACCTGTAAGTCATACGAATGCCATAGGGGTAGGAGATATTAGTGGGTCACTGAGTTATAACGCCTGGTCTGAAAGCGGGAATATTCCAACTGTTACCTTGAGCCTAAGTGGTCAGGCTCCTACAGGAAATTATAATAGAGGACTAGGTGCTGGGTTTTGGGGTATAAACGGAGGCGTGTCATTAGTCAAAACAATTGACCCGGTCGTCTTTTTCGGTTCGTTTGGATATGGTGCTGCATTTGAGGAGCGTGGAGTAGATCCTTCTAATACGATTTCATATTCAGTGGGTGCAGGTTATTCCATGAATGACCGAGTGAGCTTTTCTTCATCATTGTCCGGTAGTCTTGCAGGACGAGTTGAAAGAAATGGGACAAAAATTCCCGGGGCATCAATGGATTCGCATTCTCTTCAGTTTAGTACAACTATCCAAATAGGTAAGCAATTATCTGTTGAACCTTTTGTGGGTTTTGGTCTAACAGAGGATGCTTCAGATTTTGTTGTAGGGCTAAGGTTTCCGTATAGGTTTGGTGAAAAGTTTCCTTTACCGTTTTTATCTGATTGAAGGATTGGTTTTATTTTTTGCTGCTATATTTATATTATTTAAAACGGGAGCAGATGTTTCTGATCCTTTACTCTTAGTGTAGTGAATCCTAATTCGAAAAGATTCATATACATGAAGAGAGTAGTTAAATTTATACCTGATTACTACCCATAAGCTTCCGCCAATGTGAGTTTAACTAATTATGTGAAGTCTTGGGTTTATCTGTATTCTAGTATTTTTTAGTTTGA
>CAZHUE010000019.1:3270-24607 GCA_964535875.1 uncultured Methylomarinum sp. | reverse complement strand
GCTTGCTATGCACCTACTAGCACGCCTTGAATACGAGCAAAAACTCTACCCCAATTGCCCAACTTATTCCATGCGCGTTCCTTATCTATTTTTATAGCTTTGTACTGACCATCCTTGAGTTATGCGACTTCCCTAGATTCAACATTACACCTTGCTGGTAGATGTATGCAAGCCATTTATTTATTTGTTTTCTATTTTAGAATTCCACATTAGTTTTTTAAATTAATGCGACCGAAGACCAATGTGAGTTGAATCCATAATTTCTGGTAAAAAATACTGAGACACGCTGAAGACGAACTCATCTTTGTCTACAAGTTATTGAAACCATCTAGGAGTGTGAGTATTTGAGCAGAAAACCCATAAGTAAAATAAAGCAGAAACGCTATCGGAAAGTGGAAGCTTTGAAATCCTTCACAACAATCTACTATTAGCTGCAGATTTTGCTTTGATATTTATTAATTTAGTTCTCAATTTTCTCACCAACAAATAATAAAGACACCCATATTGTAATGAACTTATAGTGGGTATTTGTTATGGATGCTCAAAGTTACAATTTAGAATTAAACAGGTTAAAGAGAGTAAAAAATTCAGAAGAAAAATACAAAAGGAGTCAGTTATACTTCGCGCGGTCACGGATGCGGTTTTCTATCGGTTGCTTTTTGCCGATAGGCTGTGTTTCTGAAATAGTTGCAGCTAGCTATACGCCCATTTCAGCGCCTTGCTATCGACAAAAATCAACTCGCTATAAAATCCGCATCCGTGACCACGCAAAGTATATTACATTGGAAAAAATATTTGAATCAATTAAAAGTTTTAATTTCTACGCTGACAATTCATATTTTCGTAATTTTTCAACTAAGGTTGTCCGACGCATATTAAGTAATTTAGCGGCATGAGCAACAACACCATTACATTCTTCTAAAGCTTGTTTTATAAGGCCAAGTTCTAAATTACTTAAATACTCCTTTAGATCCAGGCCTTGTTCTGGTAACTCGGATGATGTTGCTATTTTTCCTATAGAAGTTTTCTCTACTTTTTTGTTGTCTGTAACATTTTCTATTAACAAGTGTTCTACTTCTTCTATAACAATATCATCAGGAATTTCATACTGTTGAAATTTCTCTGGAAGGTCACTCACATCTAGTGTGGCATTGGGGTGAGTAATTGTAAGTCTTTCAATAAAATTTGATAATTCTCGAACATTTCCAGACCAAGGGTGCTGCATTAATATAGCTAACGCTTCTCTGGTAAAATAGACGGGGTCACTTTTTGCTGCTTCCATACGTGCAACCAAGTGATTAACCAACAAAGGAATATCCTCAGTTCTTTCTCGTAGTGCTGGCAATTCAATTGGAAAAACATTCAGTCGATAAAATAAATCTTCTCTAAAACGTTTTTCTTTAATTTCTTCATCTAAATTTCTATGCGTTGCAGCCACTATTCTCACATCACATTCAATCGTTTTATTGCTCCCTACACGTTCAAAGGTACGCTCTTGAAGTACTCTTAGCAATTTTACCTGCATCGGCATAGGCATATCACCAATTTCATCAAGAAATAAGGTTCCACCTTCTGCCATTTCAAAACGCCCTTGTCTTGCTGTTATCGCTCCGGTAAAAGCACCTTTTTCATGGCCAAAAAGTTCACTTTCTAATAATTCAGCAGGAATTGCCCCACAATTGACAGGTACAAAAGGTTTGTTTTTCCTGCCTGAAGCAAGATGAATTGCTTTTGCAACAACCTCCTTGCCTGTTCCTGATTCACCTAAAACAAGAACTGTTGCAGTTGAGTTAGCGACTTGATTTATTGATTCTCTTATAAATTTAATACTTTCACTATTCCCGGCTAACCCTTTATTAGTTGCATTTTTTTTCGGCGTATCTACTGCTTTTTTGGGGATAGGTAGTTTTTTTAAAAGTTCTGTAAACACCGGGAATACACTTGGCCACTCATGGACACCAGATACCATTTTTTTAATGGCTGTTGGTATTTGTATAGCAGTCCCTTTTTCTATCAGTAATGTAACAGGTAGATTTGTTGCAGATTCCAAAATAGTTTTAATCAAGGTAGCTTGTTTTTCACAACCATTTCCGATGAAAACTGCTCGCACATCATCAAGATCATTTAATAACGAAAAATAATCTGTTGAACTTGCAGTAGAAACCTGATACTCCATAAACATCAAGATATTCTCAAATTGCTGGATTCTTGTTTTATTATCATCAATTAAAAATAACCGTGGTAAAGGCATTATTTATACTCTGTCCTAATTTAATCTATATAAAATTTAATTAATGTGAAGGTTTAAAATCATCTTCACATTCTTAAAACACTGTTAACTAAAAACAATGCATATCAATAGAAGTAAAGCAGTGAATATGGATGTTGTCAAAAAATCATTTGACTTCAATCTATTGGAATATCTTCTTTACCATTTTTTCAGAAAAAATAAAAAAAATATTGCTTCAAAACTTGACAAATTTTTCACAGCATAGAAACTAGGTACTTGTTTAATAAATAATGAGTTCCTATCTTTGAACGACATTTCTCTAAGTGTACTTTTTGGCATACTTGCTGCCTTACTTCTTCTTTCTGCTTTTTTTTCGGGTTCAGAAACAGCGTTAATGACCTTAAACCGTTATCGCTTATTACATCGAGTAAAACAAAAACATAAAGGAGCCATTAAAGCCAATAGATTATTAAAACGCCCGGATCGGTTAATAGGTTTAATATTATTAGGCAATAACTTTGTCAACATTTTGGCATCCTCTTTGGCTACAGTTATTGCCATTCGTATGGGTGGCGAACAAATGATTCCTGCCGCTGCTGGACTTCTTACATTAGCCGTACTCATTTTTTCAGAGGTTACCCCTAAAACCTTGGCTGCTATCAAACCTGAAATTTTAGCCTATCCTGCTGCCTGGATTTATACGCCATTATTAAAACTTTTATACCCAATAGTCTGGGTGGTTAATTTAATTGCTAACCTATTGTTAAGAATCGTAGGTATTAATGCAGCTAAACATAAACAAGAAGCACTTAACACTGAAGAGTTAAAGAGCGTTGTATCCGATGCTAAAAACTTGATGCCAGCAAGATATCAAAATATGCTTTTGGGAATTCTGGATCTTGAGTCTGCATCGGTTGAAGATATTATGACGCCTCGGAATGAAATTATTGGTATTGATTTAGAAGATCCTCTTGAATCAATTATTCATCAAATTCAAAATAGTTCCCATGCTCGTTTACCCATTTATAAAAAAAGTATTGATCGAGTCGTTGGTTTTCTCCATTTACGAACTATTATTGCCTTAATCAACCACCCTGATTTTGATAAACAAAGTATTACTGAAAGTCTGGCCAAGCCTTTCTTCATCCCAGAAAACACACCATTACACCAACAAATACAAATTTTTAAGGCTGAAAAAATTCGTATTGGCCTAATTGTTGATGAGTACGGTGATGTTCAAGGTTTAATTACTCTTGATGACTTATTACAAGTCATTGTTGGTGAATTAGTTTCAGAAGTGGCTGATGTAAAACAACAAAAAGATAGAAGTTATTTGGTTGATGGTAGTGTTACTGTAAGAGAACTTAACCGTATCACTCACTGGGAATTGCCTACAAAAGGACCAAAAACATTGAATGGTCTGATCATTGAGTATATGGAAACAATCCCTGAGGTTGGCACTGGTATAAACTTACATGGCTACAGATTAGAAATAGTAAAACGTGAAAAAAACACGATAAAACTGGTTAAGTTTTATCCTGAAGAAGAATAACTGGCATAACAATGACCATAAACAAAGTTATGAAATTTGATTGCCCTTAGATAGCCTCTACATAATCGAACGATTTTTTAGCGACATATTATTTATACGTCTATACTATTTAGAATCAAAGCACGATATTCCTTTCGAGACTAATGGTAAAGTTTACTATTTCATTAAATAATAAATCTATTAAATCTCATGTCTTCGATAAAAATGTCATTTACATCGGCCGCAATGCTAAAAATGACTTGTCAATAGACAGTCCTGCCGCTGCACCTGTTCATGCTACTGTTACACTTAAAGGGTATGCTTATATTATTACTCAAAATGATGAAGACTTTCCTTTAATTATTAACAATGAAAAAATAAAAGAAGCACGCTTAATTAATAATGACAAAATAATTATTGGGAACCACACAATAATTTTTAATTCAGCAAGAATAATTTTTTCTTCCCATATTGACAACGTTGTAGAGAATTTATCTCCACCTATTAAAGAAAAAATAAAAATTCCAAATGCCAATGTTCAAATATTAAGTGGGGATCATATTGGTAGGGTCATTTCATTAAAACAAAACAAAGTAACCTTTGGTAAAAATAGTTCTGGTTCTGGTCTTGCCATGATTTCTAAACAAACAGAAGGCTATTCCATTGCCGCAATAGAAGACGGTGCGAATATAACAATTAATTTTGAACCTTTAGGAAAGAATCCTATTATTTTGAACGATAGTGACATGCTCGTTATTGACAATGTTTCTATGCAATTTTTCCAAGAAAATTAAATTATGACAAATACAACCAATAACAAACGACATTTTCATCGTGTTTTCTACAATTCAGATGCTACTTTAAGTAATGAATCAACAACTTTACCTTGTAAACTTGTTGATATCTCATTAAAAGGCTGTCTTTTACAATTTGATGAAAACTGGTCTGGAGATCTAGAAGGTTTATATACATTAAAACTTACCCTATCTGATAAAATAAGCATTTCTATGCAAACTAGTATTGCTCATGTTGTTGGATCTAATGCTGGTTTTAAATGTGAGCATATTGATATTGATAGCATCTCTCAGTTACGTCGTTTAGTAGAGCTTAATCTCGGTGATAGCGACTTGCTAGAAAGGGACTTACTTGCACTGACTGAATTAAAGGACTAATTTCCAATATCACCAATCGCATCAAGTGCTTCAGATACGGTTGAAACTGCACTTATTGATAAGCCTTTAATGGGTGTTTTTGGGTTGTTTTTTTTAGGAATAACTGCATATTTAAACCCATGTTTCACTGCCTCATTTAACCTTGCATACCCATTTGCAACCGGTCTGACCTCACCATTTAAGCCTATTTCACCAAATATTACTATTTCATAGGGAACAACTCTGTCTTTAAGACTAGAAACAACACTCACTAAAATAGCTAAATCAGAAGCCGTTTCAGAAACTTTAATTCCGCCAACTACATTTGCATAGATTTCATCATTTGCAGTAAATATCTCGGCATGTCGTGACAAAACAGCTAACAACATTGCTAACCTGTTTTGATCAAGCCCAACGGCTAAACGCCGGGGATTTCCATATTGACTTTCAGTCACTAATGCTTGAATTTCGACTAACAAAGGCCTCGTTCCCTCCCAAAGAACTGTTACTACGCTTCCTGATGAGGGTTTGTCTGAGCGAGATAAAAACATTGAGGATGGATTTTTTACTTCTTTTAGCCCAGTTCCACCCATCGCAAAAAAACCCAGTTCACCTACACTTCCAAACCTATTCTTGTCAGATCTCAAAACTCGATACCTAGCATCATCCGTTGCCGATAAAACGACCTGAGCATCAACAATATGGCTTAAAGTCATTGGCCCTGCTAAAGACTGGTCTTTAGTAACATGACCCACCATAAAAATTGACACATTATTTCTTTTTGCATATTGAGTAAGATAACTGGCAGATTCTCTGACTTGAGAAACTGAACCTGGTGCTGAATCAGAGTCAGCGGTATGCATCACTTGAATAGAATCAATAATAACTACATCTGGTTTTTCTTCATCAATACAATCGCAAATACTTTGTACGGATGTTTCTGCCAACATTTTAATTTTTTCCGCGTCCAACCCCAAACGATGAGCTCGTTCAGCTATCTGTTGTAAAGATTCTTCACCAGAGACATAGAGGACGGAAAAATTAGAAGAAGCCACTTTAGCAATAACTTGTAATAAAATGGTACTTTTCCCTGCCCCAGGTGCACCGCCGATTAGTACCACACTCCCTCTCACGATTCCTCCACCCAAGACACGATCAAATTCAACTAAGCCGGTTGATATTCTTTCTGCCTGCGCTAAGTCTACATCAGATAAGAGTTTAACCTTTGAACGGGATCCTGCGTAACCAGATATTTTTGGAAGATGTTTTTTATCAGAACCTAACCTGACTTCTTTAATAACGTTCCATTCGCCACAACTGGTACATTGCCCTCCCCATCGAGGATAGTCCGCACCACATTCAGTACAAACATAGGCTGTTTTTTGATTTTTTGCCATAGGAAAAATATTTGTTATATTGCCTATAATTATGAATTTTATGCATGCGGGTTTTTAATTAATTCCTAAAATAAAAACAACGCAAATTATATTTTCTTCATTTCTACTCTTTGGGTAATTCCACATAAAAGTGAATACGGAATCGTATCTACATATTTAGCAATTTCTTCGACGGCTAATCCTTCGCCCCATAACGTGACTTGATCACCACATTTTGCATCGATTTGATCACTTAAATCAACAGTAATCATATCCATTGAAACACGCCCAATTAATGGAACCCTTTTTCCATTAACTAAAACAGGGGTTCCAGTTTGTGCATACCGAGGGTAACCATCACCATAACCAATAGAAATTATGCCTATCTTTGTTTGTTTATCACTTACCCAGGTACCTGCATATCCAACAGGTTCTCCTTGAGCAACATCTTTTACTGCAATTAATCGAGAATAAAGACTCATTACCGGCTCAAGCCCCAATTCCTTTCCTGTCTTATCTATAAATGGTGAAACACCGTATATCATAATACCTGGGCGCACCCAATCACTTATTGAATCAGGCCAAGCAATGATTCCAGCAGAATTTGCAATACTTTTATCACCTGAGTAATTGTTTATACTCTTATTAAAAAGTACAATTTGCTGTAAGGTGATGGGGTTATTTGTATCATCAGCACTAGAAAGGTGAGTAATTAATGAAATTGGGTGATGAATATTAGAACAATCTGAAAGTCGTTGATAAACAGACGGAAACTCATTTTCCTTAATGCCTAAACGATTCATACCGGTATCGTGTTTTAACCAGACAAATATATTTTTTTTTGTAGTATACTTTTCTAAAATTTCTATTTGTTCCAAAGAATGCACCACAATCTCTAAATCATTTTGAATTAGAACGTGTAATTCTTCCTTACAAACGAATCCTTCTAAAATGAGAATTCTCTTATTAAAGCCTGCTTGGCGCAACTGCATTCCTTCGTTGACTCGTGCAACAGCAAAACCATCAACATCCTTTAATACCGATGCAACTGATAACAATCCATGGCCATAGGCATTTGCTTTTATAACAGCCATGATTTTAGCCTTAGGTGCATATTCACGCACTTTTTTTATATTATGGTTAATTGAGCCTACATCAATAGTCGCATAAACAGCGTATGTCATTCATAGTCCTCATCTGAATATGGATCGCCTGCAAAATTTTCAAACCGAGTAAATTGCCCTAAAAATGTTAATCTGACTGTCCCTAATGGTCCATTTCGTTGCTTACCAATAATAATCTCAGCTATACCTTTATCGGGACTATCTTCGTTATAAACTTCATCACGATAAACAAATACAATTAAATCAGCATCCTGTTCAATTGCACCTGATTCTCTTAGATCTGACATAACAGGTCGCTTATTCGGTCGTTGTTCCAAGTTACGATTTAACTGAGACAATGCAACAACCGGAACATTTAACTCCTTGGCTAGTGCTTTTAAACCGCGAGAAATATCAGAAATTTGTTGAACTCTGTTCTCACCACTAGAAGGGGATTGCATAAGTTGTAAATAATCCAATACGATCAAACCTAATTGTCCATGTTCACGAGTTAATCTTCTTGCCCTCGCTCTAACTTCCGTTGGCGTTAAAGCAGCTGTATCATCAATAAATAACTTGGTTTCAGCTAATAAATTAATTGCTGATGTTAATCGAGGCCATTCATCATCTTCCAGATTACCTGTTCGAACTTTATTTTGATCAATTCGTCCAAGTGAAGACATCATCCGCATGGCTAAAGAATCACCCGGCATTTCCATACTGAATACAGCAACAGGTTTATCACCTTTAATCGCGATATTTTCAGCCATATTCATTGCAATCGTTGTTTTACCCATTGAAGGACGACCAGCAATAATAATTAAATCAGAAGGCTGCAAACCTGAGGTTAATTCATCCAGGTCTGAAAAACCCGTACTTTCACCGGTAATATTACCTTCCTGCTCATACATGGTTTCAATCTTATCAACCGCAGAGGCCAATAAATTCTTGATTGATTTAAACCCACCTTCTTGGCCACGCTGTCGCTGTTCAGCAATTTTAAAAACTTCCCGCTCTGCATTCTCCAATAAATCAGCTGTTTCTCTACCATCAGTATTAAACGCAGAATCTGAAATATCCGTTCCAACATGAATTAACTGCCTAAGAACTGATCTGTCTCGAACTATATTGGCATAGGCAACAATATTTGCAGCACTAGGCGTCTCTTTAGCCAACATAGCTAAATATCCTAAACCACCAACGGACTTTAACTCATCAATTGCTTCTAATGATTCAGAAAGAGTAATAACATCAAAAGGCTCTTGCTTTTCAGCAAGTTGTTCAATGGTTGTAAAAATTAAGCGATGATCTTTTCTATAAAAATCGCCTACAATTACTTTGTCAGCAATAGAATCCCATGTTTGATTGTCAAGCATTAGACCACCCAAAACAGATTGCTCAGCTTGAATTGAATGAGGTGGTATTTTAAGCGACTCAACCTCGAAATCAGACGCGTAAGAATAATCTTCCATATTTCCTAAACTATTTATAATGAAAGCCTATTATATAAAATATCTCGATTAGTATCTCATCTTAAAAACGACTGAAAAATTGTCCTATATCGGTTATTATTCATTTAACACATAAAAACATTTAACCAAGAGCTTTATTAATAACTTTCTCTCACTAACCTAAAAGAAACCCTATGACACAAGATGAATTAAAACAACAAGTTGCCAAGTCTGCCCTTGAATATATTAAGGGAGTTTCCATTATTGGTGTTGGAACCGGATCAACCGTCAATTTTTTTATTGATATGCTCGCCGATTATAAAGCAGATATTGAAGGAGCCCTTTCAAGTTCTGATGCAACAACTGAACGCCTAAAAAAAATTGGCATTCCCGTTTTAGAGTTAAATGATGTTGGTGACATTGAAGTCTATGTAGATGGCGCTGATGAGGTTGATCCTCGTAAAAAACTTATCAAAGGTGGCGGAGGTGCCTTAACTCGTGAAAAAATTATTGCTGCCGCAAGTAAAAAATTCGTTTGTATAGTTGATGATAGTAAATGCGTAGATGTATTAGGGAAATTTCCTTTACCCGTAGAAGTTATCCCCATGGCCCGTAGTTATGTTGCACGTGAAATGGTTAAGTTAGGAGGCCAGCCAGTTTGGCGCGAGAATTGTATCACTGACAATGGCTGTGAAATTCTGGATGTTCATAATTTAGAAATCACCAACCCAATGGAATTAGAGCGAACAGTTAATGATATTACCGGGGTTTTAACTGTTGGTCTCTTTTCACATAGAGCAGCAGATGTTGTATTAATTGGAAACGGTGACAGAGTTGATATTATGAAATAGACTCTTGTATACAGGCATAAAAAAGGCCAATACCTCGTTCCACGTGGTATTGGCCTTTTTTAATATTATTATGTTGAAACTTATTACAAAGTATCCAATGCATTTAAATCAGAAAATGCCTGTTCTAAACGTTTTGCCATAGCAACTTCACCTTCACGTTGCCAAACACGAGGGTCATAATATTTCTTATTTGGGCTATCTTCACCATCCGGGTTACCAATCTGGCCTTGAAGATAAGCCTCATTCTTTTTATAGAAATTCATAACACCTTCCCAAGTCGCCCATTGAGTATCGGTATCAATATTCATTTTAACTACACCATAGCTAATGGATTCTTTGATTTCAGCTTCAGAAGAACCAGAGCCACCATGGAATACAAACGTTAAAGTATTATCACCAACATTATATTTCTCAGAAACATATTTTTGAGAATCACGCAAAATTGTAGGTGTCAATTTAACGTTTCCTGGCTTATATACACCATGGACATTACCGAAAGAAGCAGCAATTGTAAAACGATCACTGATCTTACTTAACTCTTCATAAGCATAGGCTACTTCTTCTGGTTGTGTGTAAAGTAAAGACTGATCCATATCAGTATTATCTACACCATCTTCTTCACCACCAGTCACACCCAACTCAATTTCCAGAGTCATATCCATTTTAGCCATGCGTTCTAAATATTTACCACAAGTAGCAATATTTTCCTCTAGACTTTCCTCAGATAAATCTAGCATGTGTGAGCTGAATAAAGGTTTGCCAGTTTCTTCAAAGAATTTTTCGCCCGCGTCTAATAAGCCATCAATCCAAGGTAGTAGTTTTTTTGCACAATGATCAGTATGTAAAATAACGGGGACTCCATATGATTCAGCAACCGTATGAACGTGCTTAGCACCAGAAATAGCACCTAGGATAGCATTACCCTGCCCTTCAAGCTTTAAGCCTTTACCGGCTACAAAAGCGGCTCCACCATTGGAAAACTGAATTATTACAGGAGCTTTAACTTTAGCAGCAGCTTCCAATGCACCATTAACTGAATCAGTATTGATACAATTAACTGCTGGTAATGCAAACGCATTTTCTTTGCAAATTGCAAAGATCTTTTGAACATCATCACCGGTTACAACACCCGGTTTTACGACATCTAATATTTTTTGTGACATAATTTACATCTTTTTTTATATAAATCCAATATCAATACTCTAGGGCATTGATAAATCAGGAAACTTAAAAAAGGTGATCCCCGTTAAAACGAGTACACCTCCCCCATTAATTTAAGCACCTACAGTTATTTTTTCTAATCTAGAAGCAAGTAACTCTTCTAATGAAACCAAGGCTTTTTCAAAACCATCAATTCCTTCTGCTAGCTTATCTGTAGCCATACGATTTTCAGCATGCATCTTTTCAAAAGTAGCTTTATCCATTGCAATTTTTTGAATATTCATAGCTTTAGCTTTTTCTGGATCTAACTTACGAGGTAAATCGCCTTCTGTTGCCTGCAAGTCGGAAAGTAAAGCGGGTGAAATGGTTAATAAGTCACTCCCTGCTAACTCAGTAATTTCACCTAAATTACGGAAACTGGCCCCCATAACTTCAGTTTTATAATCAAATTTTTTGTAATAATTATAAACTTCTGTTACAGAAACTACGCCAGGATCTTCAGATGCTTCATATGAATCACGACCCGTATCTTTTTTGTACCAATCAAGAATACGTCCAACAAATGGTGAAATCAATGTAATATTATTTTCAGCACAAGCGATTGCTTGGTGCAAGCCAAACAATAATGTTAAGTTACAAGAAATACCTTCTTTTTCTAAAACTGCAGCAGCTTGAATACCTTCCCATGTTGATGCAATTTTAATCAAAATTCTATCTTTAGAAATCCCGGCAGCTTTATACTGTTCAATAATTTCACGACCTTTCGCAATTGTAGCTTCGGTATCGAAAGATAAACGTGCATCAACTTCAGTTGAAACACGACCTGGAATAATTTCAAGAATTTTAAGACCAAATGAGACAGCTAATCTATCAAAAGCAAGTGTCACAACATCTGCTTCACTGGCTCCATCACCAAGAGTATCAATTGCCCCTTTTAATGTGTCATCTACAATTTCTTGATACTCAGGCATTTGAGCAGCCATCGTGATTAATGAAGGATTTGTAGTTGCATCACGCGGTGTGAATTCTTTAATTGCGTTAATATCACCTGTATCAGCAACTACAACGGTTACTGCTTTTAGTTGATCTAATAAATTAGCCATGGTTAGTACCTTCTATAATTAAAATTTAATTTGATATAACATTAGAATTATATTTTTATATTTCTGAATCTAATGCATATGAACAGCGTCTTAAGCTGAATATGATTTACACATCCTTGTGTAATAGTATCTCGAATATAACAAACGCGGGATGAGAGGAAATTATCTAGTTGAAATTTATTAACCTAATCGTGTTTTTTTAAATACATCTCAACTCCAGATACATTTTCTTTAGCTCTTTTTTTATCGTGAATAGTTTTCTTTGCCATATATTTACTTACACTACTCACTGGTGAATCTTTTTCTTTAGTGGCTAAATATTTTTCAACACTACTTACTGCGACACTTTTTTCTTGTTCAATATTCAAGCTTTCCTTTTCTTGTAAATATTTTGAAACTCCAGATAACCCATCATTTGAGTTTGCTATAATTTTCTGGTTTTTTAAATACTTTTCTACACCGCTTACTCTTGATTCTTTATCTGATAAAGTATGTTTTATTTCTTTTGGTTCTTCAGGATCTATTTTATCTTTTCTGAATAGAACGAAGCCAAAAAGGAAAGAAACAAGAAGCGCTAGTAAGTAATTTTCCTCCATTTACTTTAGCCTTTATCTTTCAAGTATTTTTCCACTCCAGTTACTGATGCCACTCTAGCTGAAATTTTTTGCTTAGCAACATATTTTGAAACACGACTCACTGAAGTACTTTTTTCCTCTAAATATTTTGCTACTCCACTTGGTGTAGCTCCCACTTTTCCCTCTAAATATTTAGAAACACCACTTACAACACCATCGGAACTTGCACTTACTGATGAAGATGAAACCAAAGATTTCTTAGCTGCTTTTTTCTTTTTTATTACTTTTCTTTTAGCTGACCCTTTATTACTGGCACTGTTCTTGTAGAAAACAAAACCCGCCACAGCAAGAAGTGCTAAGCCAATAATCAAATTAAGTGATGATTCATCAGGACTTTCGGAAGCATTTTGACTGTCATTACTAGATGAACTGACAGAACCACTGTTTGTAGATGATTGTGTTGAACTTACTACGTCAGCTTTATGCTCATAATCTTCATCCTGATATAAAACTTCTGGTTGAAAGTTAGCAGCAGGATAATTTGAATCAGCAACACTCACTTCAGCACTTGACTCAGATTTTGAAGATGAAGTAGACTCGGATGTAGATGACCCACTATGTTTATAATCAGAATCTTGATAAACCACTTTCGGTTGAAAATCTGTTGCCGGATACTCGTCATCTGCTCCCGCTACTGAAGCGGTTAACAACAATGAAACCAACAAACCATTTGTTAATTTTCTTATCTTCACGTCTATTCCCCACGATAAAACTTTAATTGTACAAGTAATTATTTTAGTTTTTTATATTTATTTTAAGTTAGCCCTTTATTAATTTAAAGAGCTAACAACAATCTAAAACAATCTGTTTTTTAAAGAGATTATTTAATTTAAAGAACCGCTTTAACGTTCTTAACTACATTTTCAACTGTAAAGCCGAAGTGTTTCATCACATCGCCACCTGGTGCTGATTCACCAAAAGTATCAATACCAACAACGCCACCTTCCAGACCAACATATTTACGCCAGTAGTCTGTTACGCCCGCTTCAATAGCAACACGTTTCACGCCCGGTGTCAATATGCTGTCTTTATATGCCTGATCCTGACGATCAAATACACTGGTTGATGGCATTGATACAACACGTGCCTGAACGCCTGACCCAGAAAGTTCTGCTTGTGATTTAATTGCTAAATTAACTTCTGATCCTGTTGCAATCAAAATAACATCTGCTGTCCCTTTTGCTTCAGATATTACATATGCACCTTTTTCGATTGCTGAAATTTGATCCGCTGTACGTTCAATAAATGGAAGTCCTTGACGACTCAACACTAAGCTTGTCGGACCATCCATTCTTTCTATTGCCTTTACCCACGAAACAGCTGTTTCTGTTGAGTCAGCTGGACGCCAAACATCCATATTCGGAATCAAACGCATTGCTGAAGTATTTTCAACCGGTTGATGCGTTGGTCCATCTTCACCCTGTCCAATAGAATCATGCGTTAATACAGCAATGGTACGAATTTTCATCAATGCAGCCATGCGCAAAGCACTTTTAGCATAATCAGAGAACATATGGAAAGTTCCACCGTAAGGAATAAATCCTCCATGTAATGTCATACCATTTATTATGGCAAACATTCCAAATTCACGTACACCGTAAGAAATGTAGTTACCCATTTCTTTACCGCTTACATGTTTAAAACTATCACAGCTAGTCAGGTTAGAACCAGTTAAATCGGCAGAACCACCCAAGAATTCAGGTAAAGTTGGTGCTAATCCTGCTATACTTTTTTGTGATGCTTGGCGACTTGCAAGATTTTCATTCTTCTCGTTAGTATCAGCAATCAATGCATCTGATGCTTGCTTCCAGTTTGCAGGTAAATCACCCGCCATACGACGTTTAAATTCTGCCGCAAGCTCTGGATATTCTGCCTTATACGCATCAAATTTTGCATTCCAATCTGCTTCGGCTTTAGAACCTTTTTCTTTTGCATCCCAACCAGCATAAACATCATCAGGAATAACAAAGGGTTCGTGCTCCCAACCTAATTCTTTACGAGTTAGTGCAACTTCTTCATCACCTAATGCAGCACCATGACAATCATGGCTTCCACTCTTATTTGGCGAACCAAAACCAATGGTGGTTTTGCAGCAAATCATGGAAGGCTTGTCCGTAACCGATTTAGACTCTTCAATGGCCTTCAAAAGCGCATCGGAATCGTGTCCGTCCACGGATATCATTGATGGCTTGTCTTTTACGCCTTTCGCTTCATTAATCGCGGCATTGATAGCATCGGGGTCATGTCCGTCAACTGAGACTACATGCCAGCCATAAGCTTCAAAACGTTTGACTGTATCATCTGTATACCAGCCATCTATATGTCCGTCAATTGAGATATTGTTGTCATCCCAAAATGCAATCAGGTTTCCCAGCCCCCAAGTTCCAGCTAATGCACAGGCTTCGTGTGAAATACCTTCCATCAAACAACCATCGCCTAGGAAAACGTAAGTATTATGGTCTACAATTTCATGTCCGGGCTTATTGAATTGTTCTGCCATTAACTTCTCAGCCATCGCAAAACCTACACCATTAGTAATACCTTGTCCTAATGGACCCGTTGTGGTTTCTATACCTGGTGCATAGCCATATTCAGGGTGCCCTGCGCATTGCGAATGCAATTGACGAAACGATGCTAACTGTTCCATTGCCAAGTCATAACCCGTTAAGTGTAAAATTGAATAGATCAACATAGATCCATGCCCGTTTGATAATACAAAGCGATCTCGATCCGCCCAGTCTGGACTTGTTGGGTTATGCTTCATGTGGTCATTCCACAATACTTCAGCAATATCAGCCATTCCCATTGGAGCACCTGGATGACCTGACTTTGCTTTTTGGACTGCATCCATGCTTAAAGCACGTATTGCGTTTGCTAAATTTCGACGTGAAGACATCTTATTTCTTCTCCTAAATGTGATTATCGTGTGCGTTTTCAGTTCAATTCAATTGATCTATTATTCTCAAAACTTCTGATCTTAATTTTTATGTCTATTTTGATTGACTTCTAATTTTTGATAAAGTTAAACGAGCACTGTTAATTGCTCGTTTAACTTCAATTTATTCCATGTTGGCGTGTCTTAATTTCATTTCTTCTTCTGGAATACCTTTTTCCCAGATCAAATGTGAGACTACTGCCTCGAGGAAGCATAGGGTTGATAGTTCAAAAACTGTACCCATCGGCATGCCTTTAACTGATGAATACAGTTCGTCCTTTCCTATTTGAAAGACTCCATCAGCCATGTTTCCAATAGTTGATTGTGATTTTGAACAAATCAAAACAATTTTAGCATCCACACTTTTTGCTTTATTTGTGAATGCAATCAATTGCTCTGTTTCTCCTGAGCCTGAAATGATAATTAATAAATCACCTTCTCTAATACTCGGAGTTACTATTTCTCCGACCATGCTTACATCATATCCACTATGCATTAAGCGCATACCTAAAAAGTTACCGACTAGCTTTGATCGTCCAGCACCTGAGATAAATATCCGCTTAGCGCTGTCAAACATCCCTGTCATTTCTTCTGCGTATGAAAGATCAGTCGCATCAAGAATTTCTGAAATCTTATTGACGACTAATTTTTGATTTTCTTGTTGCCACATAATTTACTCTGCCTTTTACTTATGCTGCGTCGACTAATTCACGAATTTCACGTGCTGAGTCTGCTGGTGATGCTGCACCATAGATCGCTGCACCAACTACAACAATGTTTGCTCCTGCACGAACTACATCTTGTACTGTTGAGTGGTTGATTCCACCTGCAATCGAGATGCGCACAGGCAACTCTAACCCTAAAATCTCACTTAAGTCATTGAAAGGAGTTTCTCCTGCTGCTTGTGCATCAAGACCTGTATGTATCCCTATAATCTGCGCGCCCGCTTCTACTGTAGCAGCTGCACATCCCGCTTTGTCTTCTACGTTAATCAAATCAATTTGGGCTTCGCCACCATGTGCTTTTGCTGCGGTGATGACACCTGCACATGTTGCTAAACCAGATACGCCTAATACTGTACAAATATCTGCACCTGCTGCATAAAATGGTGCTGATTCATATTCACCTGCATCCATTGTTTTTAAATCAACTAAAAGTAGTTTATCCGGGAAGCGTGATCTCAACTCTTTTACCAAAGCGACGCCATTATGCTTTATGCATGGTGTACCGATTTCAAAAATATCAACATAGGGGGCTACTTCTTCTGCCAATGCTACTGATGCGTCGAAATCTAATGCGTCTATTGCCATTTGAATTAATGGTGTTGCCATGTTATGTACTCCAATTATTTTTATTACGAATTTGTTACATACTTACAAATTTATAAGCATTTGTTACGAGGCGTAACTTTAAATCAGTTTGTAGGGAATTGTCAATGCCCGTCGTTGGTGCAAAATGCTAACTTAGCTCTACACCCAATGTATCAAAACACCCTTACCTTTTAAAATGCATCACTTTGGTACGCTCAATTATACTCAAGACTAAAACTTAGAAGCTACTTACTCTACAAAAAATTGTAGCAAAATGACAACTGCCAATAAAATACAAGCATTTACAACTAAACAAATTATGCAACCACTTGCTAACAAGCAATTGCGATTCAATTACAATCATTTTAAAAATTAATTTTATCAGATTAATGCAGTCATTTTTATATTATCCACTATATAATTTGTTTTTTTACAACACCAAGGTTGACACTTGATTTATCCATTTTTTGTATTTTAAAATACAAAAAAACTGCAAGAAACTGATACTTTTATTTCCTCTCTATAGCCTAAATAAATAAACTATTTCACTCAAAAAAAATGCCACAAAAAGTAGCATTTTTAAAAACATATAGACAAAAAATATTAGGATTTAGCTCGTTGCATTCATCAAATATCTCTCAACACCTGTCGCTTTTTCTTTAGCAGCTTCTTTATCTATCTTTAATTTGTTCTCCATATATTTATCTACGCCTGTTAATTCAACAGTTTTTTCTATTATTTCTGGCTTTAACTGTAAATATTTTTCAACGCCCGTTGCCTCAACTATCTCATTAACATTAATTTCCGTTTCATTAAATGTTTTCTCTATAAAGCTAGAGGGATCTTTTGAAATAACATTTTTAGCCAAATATTGTTCTACACCTGACCCTTTTGTCTCTCTTTCAACAACAGCTTGCTTTTCTAAATAAAGCTCAACTCTTGTTGAAACAGGCTGTTCTTTTGTTACATCTGTACGGTCATCTAGGTATTGAGCAACACCTGAAAGTCTAGATTCTCTTTCTAACACTGCCTTTTCATCTAAATATTTTTCAACGCTACTCTCTTCCGTCGCCTCTCCTGCGGGAATAAACTCCCCTTCCAGGCTTTTTTTATTCTCAATAGTAACGGAGTTCACAACCGACCTTACTTTAGCCATATACCTATCTACACTACTTATTTTAGGCTTATTTATATCAGCAATAGTTTTTTTCGAAAGATATTTAGCCACTCCACTTACAACAGGTGTTGCTTTTTCAGCTATCACTTGTTTTTTCAGGTATTTTTCTACACCACTCGACACAGATATTGGTTTTTTTACAGTTTTCTGTCCAGCTAAATATTTTTCAACTCTACTAGTTGCTGGCTTTTTACTTGCTTCAACAATTTTATTGACTAAGTATTTAGTTACTTTTGTTACTGCTGGCTTATCTTGAGCTAAAACTGCTTGTTTTTTTACATACTGAGCGACAGCACTTAGACTCTGATCATCTTCCATTTCAAGCTGCACTATTCTTTCCGCAATTCTTGCTTCTCTTTCTGCAATTTCAGCGGCTTCAATTTCAGCAAGATTTCTTTCTTTTGCGATAATAGCCTGCTCCTCTAAGTATCTAGTCACAATATCTTCAGCGGCTTTCTTTCTTGCTAAAGCCTCTTGTTCTAACTGATATTTACCCACACCAGTTATATCAAAACTAACTCTTGAGGCCAACTCTTTCTTTGAAATATATTTTCCAACTTTTGTTGCTTCTTCAGTAGAAACATGATTTTCTATATATCGTTCTATACTACTTATACTTTTCTCAATCTTGATAGATGTACCCTGTTTCCGCAAGTACTTTTCTACACTACTTGTTTTAGGCAACTTATCATTAAGGTATAACTGATTTACTAAATATTTTGTAACATTACTTACAGGTGAATCATTCTGGTTTTTTAAATACTTAGTAACTCCCGTTTGAGCATTAGATTCATTCGTCTCCAAATACTTCAAAACTCCTGTTTTTTTTGGGATATTTTCTAAATACTTTTCTACTTTTGTTGACCCTTGATATACAACTTCTCTATCTTCCTGTCGACCTAAGTACTTGTCAACCCCTGTCACAACGGGCAAGCTGTTAACATATTTCGATACTCTAGTCATTCCTCCAGCTTCGGATACATATTCCATAGAATCTTTCTGAGTCTCCTCAACCTTTGATACAGATCGCTTATCAGAGAAAAATGGTAACACTGCTAACAAACCTTTCATCAAATTATTCCTCTATTTGTTCGTTATTATTTGTGAGTCATCTATGACACTTTAGAACAATACTTAAAATCATCACGCTTTCATTAGTTCCTAAATTTTACTTTGATAGCAATTAGGCACTATCCAGTATATTTGTTAATTAGTGTCTGAACGAAAAGTCTTAAATCCTTGTCAGTCAACAGTTCCAGGGGAAATATTGGTTTTAATTTTTTTGAAACTAGAGCTAAAAATACCCAATATTTTGCAAACCATGCTGATATTGAGACTTTTTGAAAATCTTCAAATGAAATAAATTCCTATAGCCCTTATATATTAAGACTTTTGGTTTTTTCGTTCAGGCACTAATTAAATTTTCTACTTATGCCTTTATATTTTTCCAGACGCCTAAATCATTTAGCAATCAATCGTTAATTATATTTCAACCAACTATTTAGGATTTATGCTGCATCAACTAATTCACGAATTTCACGTGCTGAGTCTGCTGGTGATGCTGCACCATAGATCGCTGCACCAACTACAACAATGTTTGCTCCTGCACGAACTACATCTTGTACTGTTGAGTGGTTGATTCCACCTGCAATCGAGATGCGCACAGGCAACTCTAACCCTAAAATCTCACTTAAGTCATTGAAAGGAGTTTCTCCTGCTGCTTGTGCATCAAGACCTGTATGTATCCCTATAATCTGCGCGCCCGCTTCTACTGTAGCAGCTGCACATCCCGCTTTGTCTTCTACGTTAATCAAATCAATTTGGGCTTCGCCACCATGTGCTTTTGCTGCGGTGATGACACCTGCACATGTTGCTAAACCAGATACGCCTAATACTGTACAAATATCTGCACCTGCTGCATAAAATGGTGCTGATTCATATTCACCTGCATCCATTGTTTTTAAATCAACTAAAAGTAGTTTATCCGGGAAGCGTGATCTCAACTCTTTTACCAAAGCGACGCCATTATGCTTTATGCATGGTGTACCGATTTCAAAAATATCAACATAGGGGGCTACTTCTTCTGCCAATGCTACTGATGCGTCGAAATCTAATGCGTCTATTGCCATTTGAATTAATGGTGTTGCCATGTTATATACTCCAAAATTTTATTGTTAAAATTATTTTTTACAGCCAGCACTTTAAAACAGAATATGCTTTGATGTCAATTTACTAGCTATAAAACCATTATATCATTAAGGGCTTAAAGTTAGAAAAATGTTATACCTATCTTCATTTAAGTTCTAATTACTTAAAGTATAAAACACTTTAACCCTATAGTTTATTGGTGATTTCCAACAGTTTCAGGAATCACATTCCCTTGGGCTTGCATTTTTAGTGCCTCTGGGCTTGAAGTGTAATGCTGACGCACAACATCTGCCAATGCTTTTTTAACCTCTTCATTAACGATACAAGGGCTATCATTAGGTAAAACGTCTAAAATTCCTTGTACCAACTGATCTTGCGGGTTTAATACTCTATTTTTCCAGGAAGATAACAATCTTTTATCTATCTCTGCAGGTAATGATCCCATAATCCCCACATCATTTTGATCATGCACCAATAAGCCAGATGTTGTTCCCCTGTCCAAAGTCAAAACTTGAAACAGGTAAAGCGTATGATAAGCCAGTTGTTTTTTATAATCTTCATCTGTTGGCCTATCATTTTTCTTAATTGCCCTAGAAAATATCTGAATATAACTATCTATTGCAGTTTTTCCTAATATCTCAGCCAAATTGAAATCTGCTAGTGAATCACCACTGTTATATTCTTCTAAATAAAAATGTAACACACCACGATGTCTATTTAAAGCAGAAATATAAAAATAGCGTTCACCCTGCTCAATGGCTAAACCATAGACTTCAGATGTAACACTTTTTATGTTTTTATCAAATAAAACTTTATCTGCCTCATTTTGTATCGCCGGATTAAGATCCACCATCATCCGCCAATATCCCTGCCCCTTTTTCATTTCTGTCCAGCTTATGTGCATATGGATAGACGGTATATAAGGACTTTCCGGATGAATAATAGTTGATATTGCCGTTGCTGAAGCCAAGCTTTTGTTACTGACATCATCGTAATGAATTTGTGACACATTCACTGACCCTCGATTAAAAACATCCTTATTATCGGCCTCATAGCGAACCCCTCCCCCATGCCGACCTTCATCTCGAAACCATTCAACCTTTTTAAATGACTGTACTTGCTTTGAACTTGCAATCTCATTTAATTGATTAACAAAATAATACTGTAAATTCTCT
>CAZHUE010000019.1:0-3260 GCA_964535875.1 uncultured Methylomarinum sp. | reverse complement strand
CCAAAGAACTTACAGCTCGGGCTTTTATTGATTGGGCTTTACTTCTATTCATAATTTCAATACTTATTCTGCAATAAAACTACTAAGCTCCTATTCATACCTCTACATTTATATTTCATACAGCCATGATTATACTCTTGGCATATTTCTTAATTTCTCAACAACCTTATCACCAAACTCATCAGTGTTAATCATTTTCACCCCAGACCCCGGTTTAGAAAGGTCGGCTGTTGAATAACCATCACCAAAAACACCTTGCATGGCAGCCCACACATTTTTTGCCTCATCGACCATATCAAAGCTATTTTCCAGCATCATTGCAACTGAGCCTATCATTGAATAAGGGTTAGCTATATTTTTACCTGCTATATCAGGAGCCGAGCCATGTGAAGGCTCATAATAAGCTTTTTCATCGCCCAGACAGGCAGAGGGCATCAACCCCAAGGAACCAAGAATACCTCCACCCTGATCACTTAAAATATCACCAAACATATTTTCCATCACCATCACATCAAACTGTGTAGGATTTAAGCATAGTAGCGTTGCAGCCGCATCAACTAAAATATTAATCACCTTAACACCAGGATAATCCTTAGCCACTTCTTCTAATACTTCATTCCAAAGCACACTGGATTTCAGCACATTACTTTTATGAATATTATGTAAAACTTTTTTTCTATGACTCGCCAATTTAAAAGCTTGAATTAAGATTTGACGAATTTGACCTTCATCATATTCCAGCGTTTCTTTTACATAACGCAACCCATCCGCATTAACTCCTGTTTCTTTTTTGCCAAAATAAAGGCCACCGACCAATTCACGAACAATAATCAGGTCTATCCCTTCCCCAATAATTTCAGGTTTTAACGGTGAGAAATGTGCTAATTCTTTTGGTAAAAAAACAGGACGAAAATTTGCGTAGGTATTGTAACGACGACGCATAGGTAACAATGCGCCCCTTTCGGGCTGCTTATCAATTGGAATGTTTTTTGATTCTTCATGACTCAATCCAATCGGCCCTTTTAAAATCGCATCAGCACTATCACAAATATCTTTTGTTTCTTGTGGAAACGCATCGTCTGTTTCAAAATAAGCACAAGCACCAAATAATGCCGGCAACAATTCAAATGACACATCATTCCGCTCTTCAATGAGCTTTAAAACTTTAAGCGCTTCCCTTGTGATTTCCGGCCCAATACCATCACCAGCTAAAATGGCGATTTTGTAATTTTTCATTTTTTACCTTTAAAAAATTTATCCAACTAAAGCTTAAAACATATTTTACATTATCTTTAGAGACAAAAATTTAATAATGTCCAAAAGTTTAGCCCTTAGGTAGATCGCAATAAATAACCCACTCATATTACGCAGAATTTTTTTGTCTTTGCTGTTATATTAACGGGCGCATAGCTGACTACGCAACTGTTACTACAACAGCAAAGACGGACAAAAAGGCAAGCAAGATGGGTGGGTTATTATTGTGAGCTGCCTTATTTTTTGTTCCACACCAAACAGTAGATACTACTATACTCAGCGGTAAACCTAAATCATTTACTGTCGTAGCAATTTCAAGATTTCTTCAGTTTTCTTTTTCAATAGAGCCACATCAGCACGCGACTCTACATTTAATCTAACCACAGGCTCTGTGTTAGACATACGCAAGTTAAACCTCCAGTCACTATATTCAACACTAATGCCATCCGTGTTATCAACATTAATAGCATCGGCTTTATATAAATCCAACACTCTATTAATAGCTTCTTTCGGATCTGTAATCTTACTGTTTATTTCGCCAGAAGAGGGGAACTTAGCTATTCGCTCAGCCACCATAGACGACAATGTTTTTCCTTGTACACAAAGCAATTCAGCAACTAATAACCAAGGAATCATTCCACTATCGCAATAGAAAAAGTCCTTAAAATAGTGGTGAGCACTCATCTCGCCACCATAAACAGCATCTTCTTTACGCATACGCTCTTTAATGAAGGCATGTCCAGTTTTAGACAAAATAGGAACTCCCCCTGCACCCTCAATGATTTCCTGTGTATTCCATGTTAACCGAGGCTCATAGATTATTTTTTCACCTTGATGTTTTTTCAAAAAAGCTTCTGCTAACAAGCCAACAATATAATAGCCTTCAATAAACTCTCCTTTTTCGTCAAACAAAAAACAACGATCAAAATCCCCATCCCAGGCAATTCCCATATCAGCACCGTGTTTCTTTACTGCCTCACTGGTATCAGACCGATTTTCAGGCAATAAAGGATTCGGTATCCCGTTTGGAAAAGAAAAATCAGGAAGGTGATGAACTTTAATAAATTCTATTGGCACTGCTAAAGCTTTAAATTGTTCTTCAATGGCATCTACTACGTGTCCAGCAGCACCATTACCAGAATTAACTACCAATTTAAGAGGTTTAATATTATCCGTCTCAATGTAGCCTAGCAAATGCTGAACATAAGCCTCTAAAACTGAAAGAGTAGAATACTTACCTTTTTTAACCTTCTTTTTATTATCCTCAGCTAACCAGGGCTGTTGCTCGGCCATCGCCTTTACATCAAGTAACCCTGTATCGCCAGAAACTGGTTTGCTTTGCTCCCTCACTAACTTCATCCCGTTATAATTTATTGGATTGTGGGAAGCAGTCACTTCCACACCACCATCAACACCCAAATGACTAGTAGCAAAATAAATTTCTTCCGTCCCTACCATACCTATATCTATTACATCACAACCTTCTTCTTGCAATCCTTTTGCCAATGCCATCTTCAAACCTTCACTGGTTTCTCTTGCATCGCCCCCCACTACAACAGAACTTAAACCTAGAGATCGGGCAAATGCTCTGCCTATTCGATAGGCTATATCTTCATCTAATTCCACTTCAAGTTGCCCTCTAATATCATAGAGCTTAAAGCAGGTTAATTCTTTCCCCATTACTTCCTCACTTAAATTTATTTAATATCTTTGAATCGTTCAATTATTCCTAAAACAAGCCGCAATGTCTTTCAGACTATAAAACTTTAGGAATAAATTCGAAAAAATTGCCAGCAGCCATAATCCTAAATAAATCAGTTGTACGCTAAGTTTTTCTTTAATTTGCTAAATAATATGTTTTATCCAGTGTTCTACCACTTACCAAATGGATGGTTCTATTTTCGCTTCACAGTTTTGTGAAAAATCTGGACGAAAAATTCGGCAGAATAGCTGAACATGATGCCCTATCGGGCAAAAGATCAAGAGCACTCATCCAAAAGAACGTG
>CAZHUE010000018.1:0-25190 GCA_964535875.1 uncultured Methylomarinum sp. | reverse complement strand
TCCTCTACTTTTTTACCAACAATCATCATCATATCTGCTAACTCATCAATAATATTAACAATGCTAGGTAAATGAGTTAGCACTGGAAATTCTTCGCCTTCGGCTAAAGGTTCTATCAATTGAAACAAAGGATCACGTATTGTTTCCCCTTTGCTTTCCGCATCTTTAATTAACTGATTAAAACCAGCCAGATTACGCACACCAACTTTAGACATTAATTTATAACGTCTTTCCATTTCAGCAACGGCCCAGCGCAAAGCGTTTTGCGCATCTTTCATATCAGTAACGACAGGGGCTAGTAAATGCGGTATTCCTTCATAAACTGATAGTTCCAACATTTTTGGATCTATCATAATCATTCTTACTTCTTCTGCCGTTGCTTTATAAAGCAAACTTAAAATCATTGTATTAATAGCCACTGATTTACCAGAACCTGTCGTCCCTGCAACCAAGGCATGTGGCATTTTTCCAAGATCAGCAACTACAGGTGTGCCAGATATATCTTTTCCCATGGCAAAAGTAAGCTTGGATTTTGCTTTATCAAAGCTTCTAGCTGCAATCAAATCACGCAAAGAAACCATTTCACGCTCTTGATTAGGAATCTCTAAACCTATTACAGATTTGCCTTGAATAACTTCGACAATCCGTACACTGGTTACCGATAAGCCCCGCGCAATGTCCTTTGCTAAGCCACTTATTTTGCTTACCTTTACACCCGCAGCTAATTTTAATTCAAAACGGGTAATGACTGGCCCTGGGTTGACAGCAACAACTTCAACTACAACGTTAAAGTCCTGTAAAACATCTTCCACCTTCCGTGACATTTCTTCTAACTCACTGTCCGAATAGCCTTTTACCGAAACTTTTCGCTTATCAAGCAACTCAATAGGTGGTAACTTACCTTCATACGCTGATGAATCAAAAGGCTCTTCAAATAAATCAATCTGGCTTTCTTTACTCTCTTTTACACTTAGTTTAAATGGGTTAATCGTTGGCGAAATTTTAATTTTTTTAGGCTTTTTCGCTTTAATTTCCCGCTCTTCTCTTTTAACGGGAGTCGGTCTGGCTGCACGTTGATCTCTGTATAAATCGTATCGAGACACCCCTTGCTGAAATACCTTGTTAAAGATTAATAGCGTATGTTTCCCAACAAAATCCAGTAAAGCTAACCAGGAAAGGCCGGTAAAAAGAGTAATTCCTCCTAAAAAAACAGCTAATAATAATAATGTAGCTCCAGAATCCCCTAAAGTAACAAGTAAAGCCTTGCCTACTTCTTGTCCTAAAACACCTCCTGTACTCCCTGGTAACTCAAGCTTTATTCGTAATAGATGTAGATAAAAGATTGCGCTACCAGAAACAATCGTAGCGATAAAACCAAGCCATCGTATAGCCATAGTAAATTTAGCAGTTTTCTGCTCAGTCTTGGTATAAATAAGATAGCCACTCCAAAACAGCATAATGGGAAATAAATAAGCCATTAAGCCAAAAATACTTAAACCAAAATCAGCAATCCAGGCACCAAAAACGCCACAAGCATTATTAATTGCCTGCATAGACCCACTATGGGTCCATCCTGGGTCTTCATTGCTATAACTAACGAGTGCAATTAATAAAAATAAGGCCGTGGTAATAAAACCTATCAATGCTATTTCACGTAAACCACGTACTGTTTTTTCTTCCATTACTGCTGACATAATATTATTAAAAAATCTAATAAAACATAATTATAGATGAATAATTGTATATTTTACATTAATTGACTAAATTTTATTTTAACCTGATCTCAATTCGTTCTATTTACAAGGTTTTTTAAATACACGACTAAAAAACTCAAGTATAATTAGCGCAATTTAATTTATTGTTGGAGAACATTAATGAGTGATGCCAAACACTGCAAACTTTTGATTCTTGGCTCTGGCCCTGCAGGCTATACTGCCGCTGTCTACGCTGCCAGAGCTAACCTGAACCCAGTGATGATTACTGGCATGCAGCAAGGCGGTCAACTCACCACAACAACAGAAGTTGATAACTGGCCAGGTGATGTTGAAGGTCTTCAAGGTCCTGATTTAATGGAACGTATGCGTTTACATGCAGAACGCTTTAATACAGAGATTATTTTTGATCATATTCATACTGCTGACCTTTCTTCTCGCCCATTTACCTTAACCGGTGATTCCGGGGTTTATACCTGTGATTCATTAATTATTGCAACAGGGGCAACAGCAAAATACTTGGGTCTTGAATCAGAAGAAGCTTATAAAGGCAAAGGTGTTTCAGCTTGCGCAACCTGTGATGGGTTTTTCTATAAAAACAAACCTGTTGCAGTTATTGGTGGTGGTAATACTGCTGTTGAAGAGGCTTTATATTTATCTAACATCGCCTCGGAAGTAACCGTTATCCATCGTCGTGACAAATTTCGTTCTGAAAAGATTTTAGCCGATAAATTGATAGGAAAATCAAAAAATGGAAATGTAATTATCAAATGGAATCATACGCTTGAGGAAGTGCTAGGCGATGACATGGGTGTAACTGGTATTAAAATTAAAAGTACACAAGATGATTCCAGCAAAGACTTAGATGTTCATGGTGTATTTATTGCTATAGGACACACGCCTAACACCGGTATTTTTGATGGCCAGCTTGAAATGGAACACGGTTATATTAAAGTCCACAGTGGAATTAGCGGTAATGCTACAGCAACAAGTGTTGAAGGCGTTTTTGCTGCGGGTGATGTAATGGACTCGGTTTACAAACAAGCAATAACCTCTGCTGGAGCTGGTTGTATGGCAGCGCTAGATGTTGAAAAGTTTATTGATGAACAAGAGGGCTAATATACTTCACGCAGGTACGGATGATCGTTTATCTAAAGGTAAATTGACTGATAGGAATCATCATCCCTACTATCGTGAAGTATATCCTGGTAACACAAGATAAATCATGCATTTACCCATACTCGACCCTCTAAAACCTAATCAAGGTTTTCCTGCTATTGAAACCGCTTTAACAGATCCTGATGGTTTATTAGCTATTGGAGGCTGTCTTTCTTCTCAACGTATAATTAATGCCTATCAACAAGGAATCTTTCCTTGGTACAGCACTGGTGAACCAATTTTATGGTGGTCCCCTAACCCACGTTTAGTTCTATTTCCAAAAAACCTAAAAATTTCTCGAAGTCTAAAAAAAACTATCCGTAAAGGAAATTTTAAAGTAACTTATAATCAGGTTTTTTCTCAAGTAATGCAACACTGTGCCGCACCCAGAAAAAAAGAACATGGAACTTGGATTACTGAAGATATTTATCAAGCCTACACTCAACTCCACCAACAAGGTATTGCACATTCATGTGAAGTTTGGTTTGATAATGAGCTAGTAGGTGGTTTATATGGAATTAGTATCGGACAGGTTTTTTTTGGTGAATCAATGTTTCATAAAAAAACTGATGCTTCTAAAATAGCTTTTTACTATTTAGTCAATCAACTTTCTGAATGGGGCTATCAACTTATTGATTGCCAGGTACATAGCAGTCATCTAACCAGTTTAGGTGCAGAAGAAATTGACCGAAAAAAGTTTTTATCTTTATTAAAACACCATTGCTCAATTTACCCTAACAATGAAGCTTGGATATAAAAATGATATCCATCCCTATATTTGTAACAGATCAGTCTCCTTGCAATTATCTTGATAAAAAAAACGCTCAATCAGCATTTGTTCACCCTTCTTTTTCACTAAGTACTTCTATTTACAGTCAGCTTATTGAACAAGGATTCAGACGTAGTGGTAATGAAGTTTATGCCCCTCAATGCCCAGCTTGTTCGGAATGTATCCCCACTCGAGTTGACGTTGAACAATTTAGACCGAGCAAAAACCAAAAAAGATGTCGTAAAAAAAACCAGCATACAACCGTTATTGTAAAACCCGCCTTATTTGAACAGGAACATTATGATATGTATATGCGATATCAGAAAAACAGGCACCAAGACGGGGGCATGGCCAACTCGACTGAAGAGGACTACATTAATTTTTTAAGTAGCCAGTGGTGTAATACCTTATTTGTCGAGTTTTCAATAGATGATGAATATGCCGCCGTTGCTATTGTAGATTTACTGGATAACGCCTTATCTGCTGTTTATACTTTTTTTGAGCCTAAATTTTCTAACTACAGTCTAGGCACCTTTGCAGTTTTGTGGCAAATTGAGCACGCTTTACAAATGGAACTTGAGTTCGTCTACTTAGGCTACTGGATTAAAAATTGTGGAAAAATGTCTTATAAAACCCAATACCAACCGATACAAGGTTTTATAGAGAAAGATTGGAAAAGGTTATCTTAATCGACTTAAGCAAAGCAATTTAAATAAAGTACTTTCTAAAGATGGTCTGGTTTTTTATTCTTTCAAACCACAATAAGCAGAGTTGAAATATAACAATGGCTCACCAGAATGACACTCGACAAATTGAACCTCACCAATCACTACCCAATGTGTTCCTGCTAATACTTGCTGAACAACAGTACATTCTAATGCAACCAAAGCCTCATCAAAAATAGGTGAACTTGTTTTCCCTTCATGCCAGTTTACATTAGCAAAACGCTCTTCTTGACTTGCTCCCCCTGCAAATTGATTTGAAATCTCTTGCTGATCAGCTTTTAAAACATTTACTGCAAAAGTTTTTCCTTCTAAAACAGCATCTCCTGTGTCAGCTGATTTATTGATACACACGAGTATTTGAGGTGGATCAACTGAAACACTACTAAATGAAGTTGCAGTCATTCCTTTTAAGCCATGACCTTCTGTTTTTGAAGTAACCACTGTTACACCACTAGCCCATAATTTAAGAGCATTTTTAAAATCTTGTTCATTAACTGACATAATCTTCTCTTATTTTTTCTTTACATAAAGATCGGTAATCGTACCTGTAATCATTTCTGCTGCAAAAGCAAACGTTTCTGATAAAGTTGGGTGAGGATGAATGGATAGGCTTATATCTTCTAAATCAGCCCCCATTTCTAATGCTAATACGGCTTCTGCAATTAACTCACCGGCATTTGGCCCCACCATACCTGCGCCTAAAATTCTTCCGGTACCCTTTTCAGATAAAACTTTAGTTAGGCCTTCATTTCTACCAATACTCAATGAACGCCCACTAGCAGCCCAAGGGAAAGCACCTTTTTCGTATTCTATTCCCTCTTCTTTTGCCTGATTTTCTGTCAGCCCCATCCACGCTACCTCTGGATCCGTGTAGGCTACTGAAGGGATTGTCAATGCATCAAAACCTACTTTCATTCCAGAAATGACTTCTGCCGAAATTTTTCCTTCATATACTGCTTTATGTGCCAGCATTGGATTACCAACAACATCACCAATAGCATAAATATGATCAACATTAGTTTTTTGCTGATCATTTACATTGATAAACCCCATTTCATCAACATTAACGCCAGCTTTTTCAGCCCCAATTTTTAATCCATTTGATCGCCTTCCTACTGCAACTAACACTGCATCAAAAGTCTCAGGCTCTGGCGCCTTATCACCAGAAAAAGTGACTTTCAACCCTTTTTTTAAGGGTTTTATTTCATCAACTTTAGTTTTTAGCCAGATATTTTTGTATTGTTTTTTAATTCGCTTAGTTAAAGGTCTAACTAAATCAGCATCACAGCCAGGGATTATCTGATCCATAAGTTCTACAATACTAATTTCTGATCCTAATGCATGATAAACAGTTGCCATTTCCAGACCGATAATGCCACCACCTACAACCAGTAGATTTTTAGGAACTTCTTTTACATTTAAAGCATCAGTTGAATCCCATAATCTTGGGTCATCATTTGGAAAAACAGGAATTTTAGTAGGTTGAGAACCTGCAGCAATAATGGCATTGTCAAAAGTAATCGTTTGACAATCCTCTTCGGACTTGACCACGACTGAGTTAGCAGAGACAAAAGTACCCGTCCCCTGAACCAAAGTAACTTTACGTTGTTTAACTAAACCCGCTAAACCAGTGGTTAGGTTTTTAGTCACACTTTCTTTCCAAGATCTAATTTTATCCAAGTCAAAACTGGGTTTTCCATAACTAATTCCATGATGATCAATTTCATCGACTTCATGGATAATTTGCGCCATGTGTAATAATGCTTTTGAAGGAATACACCCTACATTTAGGCAAACACCACCAATAACAGGATAACGCTCAATTAATATAACTTTTTTGCCTAAATCAGCTGCACGAAATGCCGCATAACCACCAGGGCCGCCACCTAAAACTAAAACTTCTGCATGTAACTCTGCCATATCGAAATTCCCTCTACAATAATAAACGACGAATATCACCCAAAGATTGGGTAATAGCAACTAAGAATCGAGCAGCTTCTGCTCCGTCAATCACACGATGATCGTAAGTTAAATCTAATGGAAGCACCAACCGTGGAACAAATTCATTGCCTTGCCAGACGGGTTGCATTTTTGAACGGCTCACACCAAGGATAGCTACTTCGGGTGCATTTACAATCGGTGTAAACGCTGTACCGCCAATCCCTCCTAAACTAGATATCGACATACTTCCTCCTTGCATAGCAGCAGGGGGCAGCTTTCCATCTCTGGCTTTACTACTTAACTCACCTAATTGTTCGGATAATTCATTTAAACTCATGGTATCGGCATCACGAATAACAGGGACAACCAAACCATTAGGCGTTTCAACCGCAATACCAATATTCACATATTTTTTAAATATTAAGGATTGTCCGTCAGCAGAAAGAGAGCTGTTAAATTGCGGAAATTGTTTTAAAGCAGAAACCAGTGCTTTAATAATAAAGACCAGACCTGTCAGTTTTATTTCAGGCTTACCTGTATTGTTGGCTTTTCTAAAATCTTCCATATCGGTAATATCAGCTTCATCATGCTGAGTCACCATCGGAAGATTTAAACAAACACGAACCATATGGTCGCCGGTTAATCGTTTAATCTTACTTAGTGGCTGCACATCCGTCTCACCAAACTGAGAAAAATCAACTTTCGGTATGGGTGAAATACCCACACCACCACTTTGTGTTGCCCCTCCAGCCATCACTTTTTTCACGAAATCTTGAACATCTTCTCGTAAAATACGTCCTTTTCGACCACTCCCTTGTTGAATTTTACTTAAATCAACACCTAATTCTCTGGCAAACATCCGTACACTAGGTGTAGCATGAGCTGAACTATTGCTAGTTACAGCAACAGGTTCAGGTTTTTTTACAGCGACTGAAGACTGTGGTTTATCATCTACTTTTTTCTCAACTACTTGCTCAGTAACAACCTCTTCTTTTGGTGGTTCAACATTTTTTTCCTCTACAACAGGTTCACCAGCACTCGGTCTTAACATCGCCACGAGTGAGTCCTGTGAAACTTTATCGCCCACTTTAATGATAACTTCTTGAACAGTTCCAGCCATACTAGCTGGTAAATCCATCGTTGCCTTATCACTTTCCATGACTGCCAACGTCTGCTCTGCTTCTACAGCATCACCAGGTTGAATCAGTATTTCTACTATTTCAACTTCGTCAGCACCACCCAGATCAGGTATTTTTATTTCTATTATTTCGCTCATTTTTTAAACTCTTATACTAGCCAAGGTGCGCTGATTTCAGGATTAATATCATATTTTGCAATAGCCACATCAATTTTAGCCGCATCGAACTCATTATTATCAGCCAATGCTTTCAATGCAGTAATAACGATATGATAACGATTAACTTCAAAGAAACTACGCAAATTTTCTCGTGTATCAGACCGACCAAAACCATCTGTTCCTAAAACAGTATAGGGTGCAGAAATGTAAGCTCTAATTTGCTCTGCAAAAGCACGAATATAATCCGTGCTTGCTATAACTGGGCCTTTTGCGCCCTCCAGACACCGAGCAACATGCGCTTGTTTAGCTGTTTCTGTTGGGTGTAAACGATTCCATCGCTCACATGTTTGACCGTCTCTAGCCAATTCATTAAAGCTTGGACAGCTCCATAAATCTGCTTCTATCTTCCAATCATCACGCAATAATTCTGCTGCAGCAACCGCTTCACGAAAAATCGTACCCGAACCCAACAACTGAACTCTAGGTGATTTATTTTTCGCTCCTTTTTGAAACAGGTACATACCTTTTAAAATATCTTCTTCAGACCCATTAGGTAATGCAGGCTGTTCATAGTTTTCATTCATGACAGTGACGTAGTAAAAAATATTTTCTTGGTCTACATACATTCGTCTCATTCCATCCTGAATGATAACAGCCACTTCATAACCAAAAGTTGGATCATAAGAAACACAGTTTGGTACAGAGGCTGCGAAGACTTGGCTATGCCCATCTTCGTGTTGTAAGCCTTCCCCATTTAATGTTGTTTTACCTGCTGTAGCACCTAATAAAAAACCTCGTGTACATTGGTCTGCCGCCGCCCAAATAAGATCAGCAACACGTTGAAACCCAAACATGGAATAAAAAATATAAAAAGGAATCATCGGCACACCATGTGCTGAATAGGCTGTACCTGCCGCAATCCAGTCACACATTCCACCCGCTTCATTAATCCCTTCCTGTAAAACTTGTCCATGTTTGTCTTCTTTATAGTACATTAACTGTTCAGCATCTTGAGGCGTGTACAACTGCCCTACTTGCGACCAGATACCTAATTGCCTAAACATCCCCTCCATGCCAAAGGTACGAGATTCATCAGGAACAATAGGTACAATACGTTTACCTATATTTTTGTCTTTAACCAAAATACCCAGCATACGAACAAAAGCCATTGTTGTAGAGCTTTCATGCCCTTCTCCAGTTCCAGCTAACAAAGGCTTAAAATCTGCCAATGCAGGAATATCCAAAGGAATTGTTTGAGTACGTCTTGATGGGATAAATCCACCCAGTTGCTTGCGCCGTTCTAGCATATAGCTTAATTCTGCTGAACCTTCTTCAAACTTCAGATAAGGCAAGCCTCCTAACTCATCATCTTTAACCGGCAAATCGTATTTAACTTTAAAACGACGAAGTGACTCCTCACTCATTTTTTTCTGTTGATGTGAGGTATTTTGGGCTTCACCAGATGAACCCATTCCATAGCCTTTAATTGTCTTAGCTAAAATAACGGTTGGCTGTCCTTTATGATTAACAGCTGCTTGATAAGCTGCAAATACTTTAGCAGGATCATGTCCACCACGGTCTAAACTCCAAAGGTCTTGATCCGAATAATCACTCACCATTGCCTTAAGTTCTGGTGTATTAAAGAAATGTTCACGAACATAAGCACCGTCTTTAGATTTAAAGGTTTGGTAGTCTCCATCCACACACTCCATCATCCTTCTTGCAAGATGTCCCTCTTTATCTCTAGCTAATAATGCATCCCATAAATGCCCCCATACCAGTTTGATAACATTCCAGCCGGCGCCCCGAAATTCAGCCTCTAACTCCTGAATAATCTTTCCATTACCACGAACAGGACCATCTAGTCGTTGTAAATTACAGTTTACAACAAAAACCAAGTTATCCAGGTTTTCTCTACCCGCCATCCCAATAGCACCCAAAGATTCCGGCTCATCTGTTTCACCATCACCTAAAAATGCCCACACTTTTCGTTCGGAAGTATCGGCAAAATCACGTCCTTGAAGATAGCGCATAAACCGAGCTTGATAGATGGCCATAATCGGCCCAAGCCCCATTGAAACCGTAGGAAACTGCCAAAAGTCAGGCATCAACCATGGGTGTGGATAAGATGACAATCCATTACCATTAACTTCTTGCCGAAATTTATCTAATTGTTCTTCTGATAACCTTCCTTGTAAAAAAGCTAATGAATACATACCTGGAGCAGAGTGGCCTTGAAACAAAATCAAATCACCTTCACGTTCTTCCGAAGCTCCATGCCAAAAATGGTTTTGTCCAACATCATATAAGGTAGCGGCAGATGCAAAACTGGCAATATGCCCACCTACATTGGTATGTCTGTTTGCTCTCAATACCATCATCATGGCATTCCAGCGTATATAAGAACGTATTTTATGTTCTATGCCTGTATCACCAGGGAATTGAGGTTGCTGTTCTACATGAATAGTATTGAAATATTCAGTATTAGCACTAAATGGAATGTCTGATCCGGATTTTCTTGCAGCGGCCAATAAATTTTCAACCAAAAAATGAGCCCGCTCCTTTCCTTCTCTCTCTAAAACTGATTGTAAAGCATCAATCCATTCTTGCGTTTCTACTGGATCTATATCACCTTGATCCGAGCCATCAGTAATTACCATTTTATTCATTAAAAACTCCAGTTAACCTAATACTTTATTACCAACATCCATAACTTTAACGTTAGGATAGCTTCAATCTTTTAATTATACCGAAAATAGAGCATTCTATATACTCTAAAGCTTATGTTCCAACAAGTGAGAAAATGTAATATCAGTTCTGTTTTTACATTTCCTCACTATTTCATTAAACCTCTAAAAACTATCAAACTGTCTGAGTCTTGTTCTAGGTTTTAATATTCGTTATAGCTTATCAAATTATTAAAAATAGTCTTTTATTTCAGCTCTATCTGTAGACTTAGGATTCTTTCTATTATTAATAAGACGTTCTTTAGAAAGTCGAAGACGAACTTGCTAACAGCCAATTATTTTATGGTTAAACCTAGAAAAAACAGTTGAACGCAGAATTATAGCGTAGGATATTGGTTTCACATTTCTTTTTCTAGGTTAAAGAAACGAGATTGAATCAAGCATTCTCATTTATAATTTGAGGCTGTTGTTCCAGGAGAAGAGTGCGATAATTAGCAAACTACTATCTAGAGCTATTTATTGAGTATTATTTTAAAGGTAAAGTGAATTGCTTGTTTTCATAATGTAAAACAATAAAATTTTCACTTATTTCTTCTATTGTCGGCCCCGACTCAACAACATCTTTAACGTGATATTTTATCATATTAACAAAGACATACCTGTCACTTTCTTTTTTTGAAAATATAATAGCATTCAGCTCCATTTCTGGCATACTATCCTTAAAACTTGAAGATAGGTTCTTCCATAACACCGGTTGTTTAGACGATTTTACTGCTAGTTTTTTGTTTTTGGCGGTAACAGGAACCGTCTTGACTATAATAGTTTTTTTAACGGGTCTATTTAAAATAAGATTAGTAGGTTTTTTGTTGCTTTCTGTAGTTATTTTTTTGTCCTGAACTGCCTCAATACCCTTTTGTTTTGATGAATCTGACTTTTTTGTACTTGCAACATTAATTTTCAAATCTTTTTCTTTTACCGGAGTAATAAATGCTGCAACACCTTTATTCTCGTCCGCAACATGTTTAGTCTCTGGTTGCTTCAATTCAAGTTCAGCAGGAACCTCCTTAGATGACACGGCAACTTGATCAGACAATGACGATAGTTGTTGAGAAAAAAAGTCTTTTCCTGAATTTAAAAAAACCAAAAGACCAGTAATAATAACTACAAAATACGTTATCAATAGACCGTGAGACGATGTTTTTTTCCTTTTATCTGGTCTCTTTCTGAGACCATGATCAATTTCTGATTGTTTGAGTTTGTTTAATGTATGCGACATATTCAAAAATTACTATCAACACCTAAGATTAACCCTCTACTCATACATTTACTTAACCTTTACCTTCGTCATTATTCCATTTCATTGTTATCGTCGTCGTAAGGGTATTATTAGCACCTATTTGAATAGTTTCTCCTAGCCCATTATTCATTTGTTGAGGCTGAGCAACTTTTGATGATGTCGAGCCAGTTTGTAACTGCTCGTCTGATTCATTTTTATATTCTGCAAAAGTCGCAGTAAAAAAATCTATTCCCTTTACACTTGCCTTGGAAAAAGAAAATTGCATTGGGAACATGCGCCCTTTACGAAACCCAGCTGCTTGATTAGTAATCCCGAACATAAGATTATTCGGTCTATCTAGTGGTAAATTATTATGGCCATCGGCAAATAGAATATTTATTGGTTGATTAATCGCCTGTTCTGGCTTCATTTTGAATAAATTTTCTGCACCTGCATCAAACCCTACAACTATCCCTTTGCTATCAAAATTAATGATAGCTATTTTTTTACTAATTAAGCTAGCTTTATTTCGCTCTGAAGTTTGTTCTAGCGATGCCATAACCTCGTTATATTTACTGGCTATTTGACCAAGATCAGTAAATGGCTCCTCAGGCAAACGCACTGATGTATCACCCAATGTTTTATGTAGTTCCATCATATCAAGAACCTGTATCAATTCAGATGATGAAGCATGTTCAGATATATTGAGACCTATATGCTCTTGCTCAGGTGTCACACGGATAGGTAAAACAGAATCTAAAGCCTTAAAAAGTATATAACTTACGGGTAATGCCCAAAGTCCACAGACTAACACACCTTCTATTTGAACAATAATCTGAGTAAAACGTGTTAAACCGGTACCTAAGGTAGTTAAATCTCCAAAAATACCCACCGCTAGAGTTCCCCAAATACCCGCTGCCAAATGGACAGGTATCGCACTAATTGCATCATCAATTTGAAAACGTATCAATAGCTTCTCACAATAAATCATACAAAGACCGCCCACCAAACCAATAAGCACTGCCTCAGGGGCACTAACAGCAAAACAACCCGCTGTTATTGATACAAGACCTGCAAGTAATCCATTCATAGATTGAGCCACGTCAGTATATCCAGTTCTTAAATAGCTCAAAACACCAACAATAGCAGCACCAGAAACACCAGACAGTAGAGTATTAGCAATAATTCCAGGAACTTGATAGTTCATCGCTAATGCGCTCCCCCCATTAAAACCAAACCAACCAATAAACAACACCAATGCGCCAAACATAGCCATTGAGGCGTTATATTGCGCCATTTCTCTTGGTTCCTCACCCGGCCCTCTAAACCGTCCTATTCTTGGGCCAAGAATCATTAATAATGCCAGTGATGCCCATCCCGCTATACTATGTACAACAGTTGACCCTGCAAAATCGACAAAGCCAATATTTTCTAACCACCCAGCTTCATCATTTAATGCCCCTCCCCAAGCCCATTGCCCAAAAACAGGATAAATAATAATAACTACAATCGCAGTTATAATAGGATAAGAAATAAAACGGACACGTTCAGCAACAGCACCTGAAATAATGGTTGCTGCCGTTGCGCAAAAAAATGCTTGAAAAAGAAAAAAAGTAGTTGTCCAAGGAGAAGAACCTTGTCCAATGGGTGTAAAAAAATAGTCAAGCATGCTACTTTCTTCACCACCTCCAAACATGAATGCAAAACCACAAAACCAGAATCCCAGAACCGTAACTACCGTATCGGTTACATTTTTCATAGCAATATTAGCTGCATTTTTACTACGTGTCATGCCAGCTTCAAGGAATAAAAAGCCTCCTTGCATTCCCAATACTAAGATAGCCGAGAGTAGAACCCAAAGTATATCAAGTTGTGTTTTTTCCATGAATCTTTGCCGTGGTTGTTATGTTAAATTGAATTCGGAATTAAGGTTTTTTTAGAAAAAAACTTTCCTAACCAACCTGATTTAGATGATTTATTTTTACTTTTTGTATTTTTGTTAGACGGCGGCTGATCAGAAGACACTTCAATTAGATCTAACGCATACATAACACTAAAATACAAAAACAAACTGGTTTGAGACACATCTAAAACAAATTCGGTTTTTTGCAGACTGCAACTTGTCATTGACCAAAGTGTTTTTATTGATTCAGAACCTTTTATTTTTGCTAAGGTGTAATCTTTTTCAGAAGTAAGCATTTGAACAATATCCGTAGAATTTATACCATACGGTAGTCGCCCACGAGAGGACCAAACAACAATTTTTGAGATAAAAAAATCCACCTCTTTACTTTGTAGTCCATGGGGTGGTGTTTCCGATAAATTAATAGAAATCGAATGTTCTTGAATTGTTATTGAACAGAGATGCTTCAATTGATTTTTAGCTAAAGGAGTACTTATTTTATCGTTGAATATATAAAGTACTGGCTTATTCAAAAAAACTAATTCAATAGGTTTCTTAACTTTAAGGTGTAATTTTCTGGCTCTAATAAGGTATTCTTGAAAACTGTTCTTAATCGAATAATGTAGGCTCGATTCTGGATTTGAATAAATGGCTCGAATTTCTCTTGCTTTTTCTTGCAAAACTGATTTTTTACAGCCAAATTCTTCAAGTATCGCACTTAACTCATCTTGCTTGATTGGTTTTTTAAGAATTGTAACGTTATCTAATTCAATAGGCATAGAACTCAGACCAACGATATGTCTTCGAGGTATTTTTTTTCTCGTTAAGCCTAATTCTTCATCTAAATTATCGTTGTCTAAATCAATAATGACTGCAATAGAACTCAATCCGATGATATGTCTTTGGGGTAAATTTTTGTAACATAAGTCCAATATTTCATCTAAATTTTCATTATCAAAATCAACAATGACTAATTTTATAGTTTCAAGAGATGAAGGTGTTATATCTTTCGTCAGGAACACATCAAAAGTATAGCTTTTTATTTGTGCTTCCAACATTTTAAAAGCATGCATACTAAAGCCGAGAAGTAATAAATGAACCTGAAATATCATTTTATTATTTAATTATAATTATTGATTAAAGCAATTTAAGTTATATTTATATAATAGAAAAGCACCTAACCCCAACATATATTTCAATATTTTGAGTGCAGAAAATTTCCATTACTTAGTAGGTTAATGTATTCCACACACCTTCTTAAGGAGGTTTTAAACGACAAGTATAGATTCAATAGTAAAGGAATACTCTACGTTATACAAAGATTATTAGTGACTACTCAGTGTAGGTTGTGGCTTATTAGTACAATGAAAAACCGTATAATATTGATTATAAATAAGTTTATTTTAAAAAATTTACTTCCTTGAATTAGCTTAATTGAAACATACAATTTTTTGGAAAATCAGAAAAAACAGTTTTTTAACTAAATTCTGATCAAAAAAACCTGTCGCTAATATCTCTAAAGGTTGTTCATTGAAAATAGACTACATCAACATTAATGATACAATCAATCATGTTAAGCATGATAAATTGGAGTTGATTTGGAAAAAAAATGATTCAAGTTTGCATATATACAACAAAAAGTGCATTCCAGTAAGGAAATGACGTATAACCTATGTGGCTAATAACTCGTGATTTTCAAAGTAGTATTCGTGATTTTGAAACTATTGAAGCTTTAGCTAAAGCAGCTATGCTAGGCATAAAAATAATTTTTCCATGCCTGCTAATAATCGCTTATTAATCTTTCAAAAACAAAAACCTTCTTTTTTACCAATCAATAAATTCTATTACTAATTTAGCCAGGAGGCCATCTCATCTGTCTTCCTCCGAACAAATGTAAATGTAAATGTAAAACTTCCTGACCACCCTGTTCGTTACAATTAAAAACTGTTCTATAGCCTTTTTCCGCTAAGCCTTCCTGTCTAGCCATTTGAATTGCTGTTTGTAGCAACTGGCCACCCAAAACTGAGTCATCCAAATCGTTTAAAGTTGCCACATGTTTTTTTGGAATAATTAAAATATGCACAGGAGCTTGTGGATTGATATCTCTGAATGCCAAGACATTATCATCCTCATAAACCGTATCGGGCTTAATCTCACCACTCACCATTTTACAAAACAAACAAGCTGTCATTTAAACTACTTCCACAATCTATTAAGGAATATTGAAACCTATATCTTCTATATTGTATAGAATAACACCTCTAACAATATAGCAAACCAAGAAACCTAAATCATCTCATTCCGCCCCTTAAAAGCATGAGATAAAGTTCCACTATCTATAAACTCAAGTTCTCCACCCATTGGCACTCCGTGCGCAATTCTGCTGGCCTGAACATTGTGTTTTTTGGCAAGTTCTGCAATAAAATAAGCGGTTGCCTCTCCTTCTACAGTAGCGTTAGTTGCTAAAATAATTTCTTTAATTTTTCCTTGAGAAAAACGTTGTTCTAGTAAGTCTAAACCAAGTTCATCTGGCCCTATACCATCAAGCGGAGATAAACGCCCATGTAATACATGGTAAACGCCTTTAAACAGAGTTGCCTGATCGACAATCCAGACATCAGCAGGACTTTCTACAATACATAAAACTGATTGATCTCTAGACGTTTGAGAACAAATATGACATAACAATTCCTCTGTTAAAGTTCTACATTGCTGGCAATAGCCAATTTTATCAATCGCTTTGAGGAGAGTATTGGCAAGTTTCTCAGCCCCCAACCTTTCTCCTTGTAACAATTGAAATGCCATTCGCTGAGCAGATTTAGGACCAATGCCCGGCAAACAACACAAATTTTTAATTAGCTCTCCCAACAAACCTTGGCTTTGCATTAGAATGGCATTTGAAACCCTGGAGGTAAAGGCATTCCAGCAGTCACTTCAGCCATTTTTTCCTTCTTCATTTTAGATACTTTATGTACGGCGTCATTCACTGCGGCTGCGACTAAATCTTCTAGCATATCTTTATCATCACCCAGCAATGAGTCATCAATAGTTACTTTCCTCACTTCTCTCTTTCCAGTCATAATAATTGATACTAGGCCACCGCCTGATTCACCCAGAGTTTGCATTGCGGCAAGTTCATCTTGAGCTTTTTTAACATCTTCTTGCATTTTTTGGGCTTGCTGCATAATATTACCCAGTGCATTTTTCATCTTATCTCCACTACATTTTATTTTTTAATGAGGTTTAATCGTACCTGGCATTACTCTAGCATCAAAATGTTCTTTTAGTACCTGAACATTTTCATCTTCATTGATAGAATCAACTGCGGCTTGCTGCTTATCTTCTTGTTTTTTAGTTATTTGTTGAGCCGGCGTTATTTGCTTTACTGTTTCAGTTTTTATATTTAGCTTAACTTCTTTATTATAATAACTATGTAATCCCTTCTGTAAATTTTCTTTTGTTCGTGAACTAATTAGATGCGCATGACTCTGCTCTAAAACCAAATTACAGGTACTATCATCAATTTTCTCAAGAATACAATTATTAGCTAATTCGCGCGTCATTCCTTTCAAGTTCATTGCCACAACTACCTCTGCCCAATTATTATCCGAAAGTGCTTGCATTAATGGTTCTTCTTTATCTTTACTTACTACTCTACTTTTTTTAGATGGAAGTTCTTGTTGCTTAATATTTTGTATTTCAGGCTTTTCAGCAATAGGGTCAACTTTTATCTTTGCCGAATAATCAGATACAGGTCTAAAAGTTAACATTCTTAGCATGACCATTTCAAATCCACACCTAGGATCAGGTGCCAATTCTAAATCTCGTTGGCCAATCAAACCGATTTGATAAAATAACTGTACATCTTCTGTTAACAACATACTTGCTAACTGAGCAATAACGTCCGAATCGAACTCATTATCAACAAAGCCTGGAATTGTCTGGGTTAAGGAAACTCGATAAAGCACCCTCAAAATTTGCTGTAGAATCTCGGAAAAATCAGGTGTTAACTCGGTAATATCTGATATTTTTTGTAAAAGCTGAACAGCATTATTGTTTGCTAAAGCAAGCAATATGTCATCAACCGGTTTCTGAGCAACTACCCCTAACATTTGAGTGACAGTTTCCAGCTTTACCTCGCCGTTTCCAAATGCAATAGCCTGATCTAATAAACTTAATCCATCTCGCATACTACCATCTGCTGCACGAGATAATAGTTTTAACGCTGAAGGTTCAAAATCTATCCGCTCCTGACCTAATATGTAAGTCATTTGTGCATCAATCTGCTCTGGAAGTAATCGCTTAAGATTAAATTGTAAACATCGAGATAAAACTGTAACCGGTATTTTTTGAGGATCTGTCGTTGCTAATAGAAATTTTACATGAGGCGGCGGTTCTTCCAAAGTTTTAAGTAATGCATTAAAACTATGCCCAGAAAGCATATGAACCTCATCAATCAAGTAAACCTTGTACCGCCCCTGATTAGGAGCATACTGCGCGTTATCCAGCAGATCTCTAGTATCTTCAACTTTTGTCCTGGATGCGGCATCTACTTCTATTAAATCCAGAAACCGCCCTTCTTGAAAAGCAATACAAACCTGGCACTCATCACAAGGATTTGAATCTTGAAGGTTTTCGCAATTAATCGCTTTTGCTAGAATTCTAGCTATTGTAGTTTTACCTACACCTCTAGTTCCTGTAAACAAATAAGCATGATGTAGTCTATCATGCTGCAATGCATTAGATAATGATTGACTGACATGTTCCTGACCAACAAGTTGGATAAAATTCTGCGGACGCCATTTTCTTGCTAAAACCTGATAAGCCATTAGTGACTCTAGGGTGGGAATAGATTGGGCGGAAACTGTGCCAGCCACATCCCGGCACACGAATCCGCCACTACCGTTGCTCCCTTCCGGGTCTGGCGGGGTTTGCAGCGTATCGTTGCGAGAGGACCAACACAGTAACCATAATGTTTTCAGCCAGTGACTGAAAGAGGCAATATTATGCTTGATTTAGATAATTTAGGCAACTATTGTTTTTAACAAGTTTTAAAAAACAACCGATCACTTTAAAAAATACAGCTGATCTTTATCAAAAAATATTCATAAAAAATTACGGTAAATAAACCTGCCATTTCATTCCACCTAATGTATCGCTTTTTCCTGCGACTAATTTGCCATCTAACAATTCAGTTAATTCATTAACAACAGCCATTCCTATGCCATGACCTTGAATATGTTCATCTGCCCTGACACCTCGTTGTAAAATAATATCTAGTTTATCTTTAGGAATTCCAGGCCCATCATCTTCAATTTGTATTACCACAGAAAACTGTATGCTTTCACCCTTGTCTAAATTAGTTAAACTAACTTTTACATTATTTTCACACCATTTAGCAGCGTTATCCAGCAAATTCCCAGCAATTTCATAAATATCACCTTCTTCGCAATACATCAAACAGTTATCATTCTGATTATAGGAGAAAATAATTTTCTTATCACAATATACTTTTTTTAATGACAAAATAATTTTTTCTAAAATAATTGATAGGTCAATCTCTCCTGTTAATTGTTTTTGTCCTTTAGCAGCCGCTTTCTGCAATTGATACTCAACAATTGTATTCATTCTTGAAATTTGCTCTGTCGCTGTTTTTCGGTTGACGACATCCGGCTCAATACATCCCCTCAAAATGGCCAAAGGTGTTTTTAAACTATGAGCCAAATCAGCTAAAGTATTACGATAACGTTCTAAATGCGCACGTTCACTAGTAATTAACACATTAAGATTACCGGCAAGCCCTCTCAACTCAGACGGATATTCACCATCTAATCGACTTTTATTTCCTGCTTCTATTTCTTCTATATCTTCGACTATTGATCTTAACGGTTTCAAACTCCAACGTAACACCAGAAATTGGATCAATACCAAAAAAAGCCCTATAAATAATAGCCAAGCTCTTAAGGTATCTCTAAAATGTTCAACTTGGCTACTCACAAACAAATCATCTTCAGCAACAGTAAAAATATAATAGTGCTCTAACCCCGCTTCATTTTCCCAAATAACCGCATAGCTAAGGAAAAAACGACCCTCCTCGCCTTTTTCAAATATTGCTTCACCAGGCTTTAAGCGATCATAAGATGGTAACTCTATACCAACAGCTGATAGTGAGCGCCATTTTAAAACGTTATCTGCTTGTTTAATTGTTGCATATAACCCAGAGCCTGGATTAGAAAATCTAGGCTCCCGAAGGATGGTTGGCATTTTTAATTCACCACTATCAACTAATTCTGCAACGGATAAAAGTGAATAAATATGGATTTGAAGTTTTTCTTTTAAGGCTTTCTCTGTACTTTCTCTGTAGCTTTGCTCCAGAACAAAGGTAACCAAATAAAAAAAAGCAGTCAAAACAAAAGCAGAAGATATAGATAAGCGAAAGCTTAAAGAGTTTGTTTTCACTTAAGGAACCTCTGATTAAGTTGGTTAGAATTTAGCGCAGAAAAAACTGTCGCTATTTTTCACGAAGTGAGACGTAATAGTCGCTCTATTGCGCCGATCTTCGGGGAAAATATCGGCAGTTTTAGCAAGCTAAAAATAATTGGACTTAATCAGGTTTTCCTTAAGTAGCTGTTCCATAAATTAACAGAGAAAAGTAAGAAAATGAATGCACAACAGCCAATAACGAAGTCAGTGATAGTGGGTCTAGGTAAGACTGGGCTTTCGGTTGCGCGTTATTTAGCGAGTAAAAATTGTGAATTCTCGGTTGTAGATTCTCGTGATGCACCACCTAATGCTGATGATTTGAAAAAAGATTATGCTGATGTGCAAAGTCATTATGGTAGTTTTAATTCAACATGGTTTGATCAAGCGGATCAACTCATTGTAAATCCTGGTATTGCTATTGCTACTCCAGAAATTCATCAGGCGAGTCAATTAGGCACGGAGATTATTGGTGATATAGAGCTATTTGCTCGTGAGGTTTCCAATACCAAATCTATCATAGCTATTACAGGCTCAAATGGTAAAACAACCGTTACCATGTTACTTGATTTGATGGCTAAAAAATCAGGCGTAAAAGTGGGTGCAGGTGGCAATATAGGTACACCCGCACTGGATTTATTAATTGATGATCAAATCGAGCTTTATGTGTTAGAACTTTCTAGCTTTCAGTTAGAAACGACTTCTTCCTTGCAAACCAAAGCAGCGGTTATCTTAAATATCTCCGAAGATCATCTTGATCGTTACGACAATGATATTAAAAAATATGCTGATGCTAAAGCAGTAATTTACAACAATTGTCAGCAGGTTATTTGCAACCGAGATGACCTAATCTCGATGCGGCTAGTGAGTGATTTAGGTATTCAACAAGTCACTAGTTTTGGTTTGAATAAGCCAGAGGAAAATGATTACGGTATCGACCAAAGAAATGGGCAAGATTGGTTAGTGAAAGGTAATCAATTCATTATGGTCGCTAGCGAAATAAAGTTGCCGGGACAGCACAATGTTTCTAATGCTTTAGCCGCTATTGCTTTAGGTGAAACAGTCGGTTTAAAAATGTCTGCGATGTTGGAGGTTCTAAGAGAGTTCTCAGGAATGGAGCATCGTACAGAATGGCTAGTAAATATTGAAGGTATAGATTGGTATAACGATTCAAAAGGAACAAACGTAGGGGCAACACTTGCCGCACTCTCTGGTTTGCCGGGTAAAACTGTTTTAATAGCAGGTGGGCAAGGCAAGGGTGCGGATTTTTTGCCTTTAAAAAAGGTGATTGCAGAAAAAGCACATGCAGTGGTTTTGATGGGTGAAGATGCAACTAAAATTGCTGAATTTGTTGATGCTTCAATCTCTGTTGTATATGTAAATAGCATGAAAAAAGCTGTTGAAAAGTCTTATGAGCTAGCTAAAGGTATTGTGGGTCAAGGCAATGTTTTGCTATCTCCAGCCTGTGCAAGTTTTGATATGTTCGATAACTATGTGGCTCGTGGCATGATTTTCACTCAAGAAGTAGAAGAACTACAAATGAATTTAGCTGGAGGGGAAAATGATTAAACACTTTTGCACAGATTTTGAACCTTCTTGGCAGCGCTATGTTGATCGTGGCTTATTAATCAGCGTCATTATGCTTATTGGCTTGGGCTTGGTAATAATGATGTCAGCTTCAATCGCTGTTGCTGAAAGAAACTACGGGGATATCTATCACTTTCTAAACCGTCAGTTGATATTTTTAGGCCTAGGTGTGTTTGTTGCTTACTTTGTTTATCGAATAAAAACCAGCGTGTGGCAAACTCTTGGCGCTAAGTTATTGCCTGTGGTGCTGATTTTATTGGTTGCTGTGTTACTGCCAGTGATTGGTAAAGAAGTAAATGGCAGTCATCGTTGGATACGCCTTGGTCCATTATCGTTGCAAGTTTCCGAAGTGGCAAAGTTGATTATGATCATGTATCTGTCTGGTTATATGGTTCGTCATGGTAAGGACTTATCTAATTCAAATTCTTATAAGGCTTTGTTAGTACCGTTGGTGGTGATTGGGGTAACAGATGTTTTGTTGATGTTAGAGCCTGATTTTGGTTCGGTTGTGGTACTAACCGCTACAGGTATCGCATTGCTTTTTTTAGGCGGTGTTAAATATGCCCGTTTAGCACTACTGTTTTTTGGTGCAATAGCGATCATGGTTCCCTTAGTAATGATGGGTTATCGCGGTGAGCGCGTTATGGCTTATTTAGATCCATGGGCACATGCCTCAGGTAAAGCATATCAAACAGTGCATGCATTAATGGCGGTTGGTGATGGCGGATGGTTTGGTGCAGGCTTAGGGGCTAGCGTACAAAAGCTATTCTATTTACCCGAAGCACATAATGACTTTATTTTTGCGGTATTGGCGGAAGAGTTTGGTTTTATCGGCATTGTAATTACTCTTGCTTTATACGCATGGTTGGTACAGCGTGCTTTTGTTATTGGCTTTAAGGCGGATAGAGCAAAGCTTCATTACGCGGCATACCTAGCTTATGGCATCGGTTTTTGGATTGGCTTTCAAGTGTTATTCCATATTGGTGTAAACCTTGCTTTGTTGCCTCCTAAGGGATTAACACTACCACTAATAAGTTATGGCGGAAGTAGTTTGTTAGTCACCATTACGGCGATTGCTTTATTAATGCGGGTGCATCGTGATACTCAAATTGCACTGTTTGGCGTTAGTGATAAAGAAGCTAAGAAAATCCATAATAAAATGATTAAAAAGTCCGCCTCACGAAAAAATGTAAGAGGAGGCGCTAGCTATGCCAGATAAGCAAAATAAACAGCTTGGACCCATTATGATTACCGCAGGTGGAACAGGCGGGCATGTTTATCCTGGTCTTGCTGTGGCAAGGGCATTGCAAGCACAAGATATCCCCGTTATTTGGTTGGGAACACCCAAAGGTTTAGAGGCGCGTGTTATTCCAGAAGCTGGCATTGATATGGAATATTTAAGCGTTAGTGGCTTGCGGGGTAAAGGTGCGGCGGCACTGCTTAGCGCACCTTTACAATTAACTAAGGCTTTATTTCAATCCTATCGCATTATGAGAAAAGTTAGGCCTTCTGCTGTGCTAGGCATGGGTGGTTTTGTAGCAGGTCCAGGTGGTTTAATGGCTTCCATTATGGGAATACCTTTGCTCATCCATGAACAAAATGCCGTTCCAGGGTTGACTAATAAACTATTACAACGCTTTAGCAAGAAGGTACTTGAAGGTTTCTCAGGAACATTTATAAATAGTAAGAAAACAATAGCAATTGGTAATCCTGTTCGCTTAGATATTGCAGATTTAGAACACCCAATAAAACGCTTAGGTGATCGATGGGGGCGTGTAAATGTGCTTATATTTGGTGGTAGCTTAGGGGCGCAGGCTTTGAATGAAGTAGTACCAATGGCTCTGGGTGAAATGCCATTGGATAAACGTCCAGAGGTTCGTCATCAAGCGGGTAAAAATAAAGATGAATCAACGAAGGGTTTATACGAAAAAATGGGAGTTGATGCCGTAGTTACACCTTTTATTGAAGATATGGCAGAAGCATATAAATGGGCTGATTTAGTCATTTGTCGATCTGGGGCATTAACCGTTGCAGAATTGGCGGCAGCAGGTTTGGCATCTATTATGGTTCCTTATCCTTATGCGGTAGATGATCATCAAACAGCCAATGCAAAATACCTTAGTCGCTCGAATGCGGCAGTGTTAATGCCACAAAATGATATGACTCAAGAGTCATTATTAGAGTTATTAACAGAGCTTTGCGGTAATCGAGATAAATTAATTGAGATGGCTATTCAGGCAAGAAGATTAGCTAAGCCATTAGCGACTGAGGAAGTTGCGGCACTTTGTGCGGAGCAGGCAGGTTACGATTTTAAACGGTGTGACCCTGTAAATGAGAATACCACTGATACTGCAACGTCAGAAAGTTATAACAGTAATGCAGATTGGGATACTTTAGTAGTAACAGTTAAAGACAGTAAGGATGGTAAAGAGGTGAGTTTTGAAGCAGCCTAATGATTTAGCGCGTCGTCGTATTAAGCAAGTTCACTTTGTCGGCATTGGTGGTTCTGGCATGAGCGGTATTGCTGAAGTACTGGCAAATATAGGCTATCAAGTGACGGGTTCTGATATTACCCAAAATGCAATGACAGAGCGTTTGGCATCACTAGGTGCGAAGATATTTAAGGGCCACTCGGCAACGAATATTGAGGGTGCTAATGTGGTCGTGACCTCAACAGCGGTTAAATCTGATAACCCCGAAGTAGTTGCGGCAAGAGAGCAAAATATTCCAGTGGTTCCACGCGCTGAAATGCTGGCTGAAATAATGCGCTTTAGTAATGGTATTGCGGTTGCAGGTACACATGGAAAGACAACAACAACCAGTTTAGTGACGAGTTTATTGGCAGAAGGTGGGTTAGATCCTACCTTTGTTATAGGTGGGAGACTCAATAGCACTGCGAGTAATTCACGCTTAGGCTCAGGTGAATACCTAGTGGCAGAGGCGGATGAGAGCGATGCGTCATTTTTATTGCTACAACCTATGATTTCGGTGGTAACGAATATTGATGCCGATCACCTCTCTACTTATGACAATGATTTCGAAAAGCTAAAAGATACTTTTGTTGAGTTTTTACATCATTTACCTTTTTACGGTTTAGCCGTTCTGTGTGTCGATGACGATAATGTTTGCGATATTTTGCCAAGAGTGACACGAACCATTGTTAGTTACGGTATTCATTTTGATGCCGATATTCGTGCTAAAAATGTTCGTTATGATGGTACTCAAAGCTTTTTCACAGTAGAGCGTACGGGTAATACCACATTGGATATCACTTTGAATATGCCAGGTGAGCACAATATTCAAAATGCTTTGGCTGCGATAGCCATTGCGACTGAGCTGGGTGTTAGCGATGAGGATATTCTATCAGGTTTAGATAAATTTCAAGGGGTTGCTAGACGTTTCCAGTGCTATGGAGAAATTCAAATGCACCAAGGTTCGGTGATGTTAGTGGATGATTATGGTCATCACCCAACTGAAATGGAAGCAACGATGAAAGCGGTGCGAAGTGCATGGCCAGATCGTCGCATGGTGGTGCTTTTCCAGCCACATCGCTATACACGTACCCGTGATTTGTTTGAAGATTTTGCACAAGTTTTATCAGAACCTGATGTATTGGTGTTAATGGATATTTACGCAGCTAGTGAGGAGCCGATTG
>CAZHUE010000017.1:0-25210 GCA_964535875.1 uncultured Methylomarinum sp. | reverse complement strand
ACGCAGAGCGCGGAACCAATAAAAACAACCTGCCCCATAACTTTATGGCAACAAACTGTTTTTAGTGCATAATACATATTTTTATTTCTAGCAAAAAAATGAATATGAATTCAAAATTATTTGCTTTACTTTTCGCATCAATTATTACAATTTCTATTCAAGGTTGTTCATCAAATCCATCACACTCGGAATCTTCTGAATCTATTACAGTAGGTGATGTAGAGAATAACCCACCTGTAGATTCTGTACTTATTAAAATCAAGAAAGGAATGACTGTTGATAGTGTTGTCAGCATCCTTGGCCCGCCAACAGACTCAAATAGTTATCAAACAGGAAAAAGATGGATGCCGTTCTATTACGGGCCTGATATTAGTAGAACCGATTTTATTTACTCTGGGCTTGGTCGTATTGTGTTTTCAAATAGCCGTTACTCAGGTGGTTCAAAAGTTATTCGCATCACTTATGACCCAAACCTCTGACAAAACCAAACAAGTTAGTTAAAAATCTAGTCTGGCTTTTGTTGACACCCTTGCCCAACCGATTCATTTAAGATAAAAAATAAGCTAAGAGAAAATGGCTACGAATATTTTCTTTGAGTGTTAAAATAATTCAAATATCATTTTAAAAAATGTGGACATTTATCCGTCCACTCAATAGGGAGAACTTTATGCGTAACTGGAAACTGTTACCCGCTTTGGCAGTAACAACAATTGTTATTGGCATTATTTTATATGTTGCTTTCTATTTTGTTTTTCTTGATCTGATTGTTGACTTATGGTGGTTCAGGTCACTCGAGTTAGAAGGCTATTACTGGCTAAGATTGCTTTATAGATTTATTCTTTCTGGTGGAATCACTTTACTCTTCTTTGGTATTTTCTATTTTCATTTCTGGATAGCTTCACGTTATTTAGGCTTAAACCCACCCGACGACGTGCTTTTGGATGCAGATAAAAGACAAAGGTTTCAACGCTTTGCCGAAGTTTTTATGGATGGATCGGCTAAAGTATATACTCCCCTATCACTTATTTTAGCTGTTTTTATCGCAATTCCATTTTATGATCAATGGGAATCTGCCATTCTTTTTTTCTTTGGCAGATCTTCTGGTGTCACAGAACCCGTTTTCGAAAACGATATTAGCTTTTACCTGTTTTCCTACCCCATATACATGCTAATTCAGTATGAACTATTAATTACAGCTTCTTTATTGTTTTTTATGGTCGGTTTATTGTATTGGCTAGAACATATTTTTGTTCCTAATCAAAACCAGGAATACCCTCTAGGTGCAAAAATACATTTAACAATTCTCATCGCCTTTGTGGTACTTTTTGTTGTCTGGGGTTTTTTACTTGATCGCTTTTCATTACTCTATACAGACTCGCATGAACCCGTTTTCTTTGGCCCAGGTTTTGTTGAAATTCGTTATCAACTACCCTTAATTTGGCTATCAATCATTACCTTTGTTGCGACTGCTGTTAGTGCCGTAATCTTTATATTTTCTGAGAAGCATAGAGTTAAAATGCCATTTTTTATCTCTATCGCTGCTTTTTTAATTATCCTGGGTCTTCAAAAATTTCAAACTGCCCCTGATTTGATGGATAAATTTATTGTTAGACCCAGCCCTGTGAATACAGAAAAGTATTTTATGGAAAATAATATTAAAGCAACTCTTGATGCTTATGATCTAAAAAATATAAAAACAATCGATTTTTCCGTTAGCCTGGATCCAACTAAAGACATAGAAAAGTGGAGTACAAAAAAACATTTTGATAATATCCCCGTCTGGGACAGAGAGTTTTTAACTGATGTTTATATGCAATTACAAGGCATAAGACCTTATTATCGGTTTTTAGAGGTTGATGAAGACCGTTATTTTCTTAACGATCATTTCCAGCAAGTCAACCTGGCTGCACGGGAAATAAACATAAAAAAATTACCTGCCGAAGCTCAAAACTGGGAAAACACTCATTTACGTTATACGCACGGACATGGTGCTGTCGTTACACCCGCGGCTCAAGATGCAGGAAAACCTATTACCTGGTATTTACGAGACCTTAATATGTCTTCTTCAATGGGGTTTAGTGTTAAACACCCAAGTATTTTTTATGGTCAAGAAAAATATGAATACGCTATTGTCCCTAATAAATTGAAAGTGGCTAAGGCCGATCAAGGTGTAATAAAAAGCTATAAAGGAGAAGCGGGGATTCCTATCCCATCTTATTTTAGAAAAGCCTTATTCGCGTTCTATTTTAAAGACGAAAAAATATTTTTTTCTTCTAATATTAGCCAACAAAGTAAAGTATTAATGCGAAGAAATATTATTAAACGAATTAATAGACTGACTCCTTTCTTACATTTAGATAAGGATCCTTATCTTGTTATTTCTAAAGATAGGTTTCACTGGGTACAAGATGCTTACACATTATCAAATTACTACCCTGTTTCTAAACCTGCAGCAGATAATTTTCTTGATGAGGAACATGAATTTAATTATATCCGTAATTCTGTAAAAATTACTATTGATGCCTATACTGGAGCAGTAAAATATTATATTTCTGATCCATCAGATCCTATAATTAACGCATATAACCGAGCCTATCCAGGGGTATTTAAAAAATTGGAGACGATGCGAGAAGACCTTAAACAACACTTGCGCTACCCTCGTGATTTGTTTTATTTACAAATGAAGGTCTTTGCAAAATATCATCAAACTACGCCCAGTTTATTTTATGAACAAGCTGAAACATGGCAATTCGCTAATGTGAATGGAAAGGCTGTATTGCCTTATTTTATCACCATGGATTTTAACAATTGTAATAATAGAGAAGAATTTGTCATGATTAACCCCATGACACCAATTCATCGTGATAATTTAAGTATGGTAGGTGTCGCAGGTACTTCAGATAATGAGAAATGTTCCAAGGATTATAAACCCGGTATAACCATCTACAAATTTAACAAGGATGTTCAAGTCAATGGCCCTGCACAAGTTGATGCTTTAATTGATCAAAATCCGAAAATTTCAGAACAATTTACTTTGTGGGATCAGCATGGATCGACCGTGGAAAGAGGCCGCATGATTATTTTGCCGATGGAGAATTCTATTCTTTACGTGCAACCCATTTATATGATATCGACAAAAACTAAAATACCTGAACTCACTCGAGTTATTGTTTCTATAGGGAATGAAGTCGTGATGGATAAAACACTTTGGTCAGCTTTTAAACAGTTGAAAGAAAGATTTATTCAGGTGTCTAAAGGTACCGGAACGGGCACATCTATTGGAGAATAGAGCAGGGCTATTGTACAATTTCCAGTTCGTTACTCTTTACTGATTAACAATATTAACAGAGTAACGAGCATGTGTGACTACACTTAGTTAGATAGTACTAGCAGAACCGCCTAGCAGGCCACAAAGTTCATCTTCAAGATCAATTCTTTTTGCCAATTTTTCCCCTAAAGAAGATAAATCTAATTCTAAGTCTTTTACTGAAAATGCATTTTTTTGTACATCATACTTATCATTAAAAGAGACAACAGCATCAGTAATTTTTGAGAATTCAGGATAAATTATTTTTGCCTTATTTAAAATGGCTTCTCTACGTTCAGTACCTGATAAAATACGCTCATAAATCCCAAAATGCCCAAGCGAAACATAATCAATTAATAATTGAGAAAATTTGGTCACTAATGATTGAGTTTCTGATGAGCTGGAAAAGGGTTTTAATTCTCCGACTTTGCAGTACAAAGACCAGACATCCTTTCTTTCTTTTTGTAATTCAGAAACTAAATGCTGATTTTGTTGTCGCCTTTCTTGTTTTTGCATGGTAACTGCCATCGAAAACCCTTATGTTTTATTTAGTTACTTTAATTTATGTTATTTATAATAAAAACTCAACAATTATTTAAAATATAAGGTGTTTTAGTGAACTTGGTAACAATTTTGATTCCAACGTATAATCGTTGCTCACTTTTAGAGCGCGCATTAAATTCTGTTTATAGGCAAACATACACTACAGTTGAAATCATCGTTATAGATGATGGCTCTACCGATGGAACAGATGAGATGATTCGAGACTTATTTCCCAAGGTGAGCTATTTATCACAATCTAATCATGGTGTTAGCAGTGCTAGAAATAAAGGGATCAATTGTGCAAAAGGTGAATGGCTAGCATTTTTAGATTCTGACGATGAATGGTTACCTGAAAAATTATCGAAACAAATGGGTTTATTAAAATCCAAGTCAACCTACAAGATTTGTCATACAGAGGAACAGTGGGTTCGTAATGGTGTTAAAGTCAATCAGATGAAAAAGCATAAAAAAACAGGCGGCTGGATTTTTTCACAATGCTTACCTCTGTGCGCAATGTCACCTTCATCTATTGTCATTCATCGGTCCGTATTTTCTGAGTTAGGCGGTTTTGATACAACACTTCCAGCTTGCGAAGACTATGATATGTGGTTAAGAATAACCGCCAAATATCCCGTTTTATTTATTGAAGAACCTCAAATCATCAAATATGGCGGGCATGATGATCAATTATCAAAAATGCACTGGGGAATGGACAGGTATAGAATTATTTCTTTACAAAATATTATTTTAGGCGATGCCTTAAATAATCAAAATAAACAGCAGGCAATTTCCACTTTAATAAAAAAATGTAAAATATTTCAACAAGGTGCATTAAAAAGAGGGAAATCAGATGAAGCTCTGCACTACCAAAAAATAATGGATCGATTTTATTGTTAATCATTTTTTAAACCACCTCTATTACCAAACTTCATAAAGATGAAAAATCAACTTTCTCCTAGCTTGTTTATTTATATGGCTCTTGAATGTGAAGCTAAGCCCTTAATAAAGCAATTTTATTTAAAAAAAGAAAATACCAATCATCCTTTTCCTATCTATAAAAATGATACGATCATTTTAACGGTTTCTGGCGTGGGTAAAGTGGCAATGGCAGGTGCAGTCGCTTATACACAAGCCTTTTTCCTATCCCAACAATTACCTGTATTAATCAATATAGGCATTGCAGGGCACAAATCTGAAGAAATAGGTGAAATTTTATTGGCATCAAAAATTGTTGATAAAGATTCTGGAAAACGGTTTTATCCACAATTAATTGGGAATAATTGGCCAAAGATAGGTGAAGTTCAAACGTCATCAAAACCCTGTACAGAATATTCTGCAAACTATATGAATGATATGGAAGCTTCAGCATTTTATGAAACAGCCGTTAGATTTAGCACTAACGAACTTATCCACTCAATTAAAGTTATATCTGATAACGAACAAACATCAATAGAAACAATAAATGCAAAAAGAGTATCTCAGTTGATTAGTAATCACTTAATTCAGATTGAACAGCTTTTAAATGATTGGAAATCACTTCAACAATCAGTAAATCCTATTCAATTAAAAGAATTCAATCTAATAATAAAACAATGGAATTTTACAGTCGGTGGAAAAACAAAACTGAAAGCGTTGTTATCGCGTTGGCAAGTATTATCAGCAAAACCTTGGTTAGCTAATAATCAAAAAAAATTAGAAAGTAGTAAAGACGTGCTAAAAAAACTAGAAATAGATATTAACTGCTTAGAAGTTCATTTATAGCAAAGCACTAACTGTGTTTGTTATCTTTATTGAAGCTATTTGGAACAAGGTTTATACTGCTAATACTTTTGGAACTATTAATATAGTCTGCAAATACCGCTATATTTACAGATACTCTTTACTTCCTTATATTAACTGTACTCCTTAAATATTTTCAATATATGCCTTTTACGTATAGGAAAAGGAGAATTACTGCACAAACCTTAAAAAAAAGATGTGTGTTTTTTATTTTTGTGCGTTAGAATATAATGGCTTGCTTTTGCTCAAGCTGGTTTTCTAAGAACATCCTTTAATTGGCACATCTCTGAATCCTTATCATGCAATATGCTCGCGTTTTTTATTTTTTATTACATTTTGAGGATTTCAAAAATGGCAACTGGTACTGTTAAGTGGTTTAACGAAGCTAAAGGTTTTGGCTTTATCTCTCCAGAAGATGGAGGCGAAGATGTATTTGTACACTTCAGAGCAATCATTGGTGACGGCTTTAAAACTTTAGCTGAAGGTCAAACCGTAGTTTATGAGGTTGAAAACGGACCAAAAGGTCTACAAGCAGCTCAAGTTCAACCACAATAAATAAGCCAATTATTTATTAAAAAATTCCCCACTTGTTTATGACAAGTGGGGAATTTTTATTTCTAACCTATTATTTCTCATGTTTTTTTAACCTCCCTCCTCAATCTTCTATCCAACTAAAAAAAACCTTTTTTTGTTATTGCTATTATAAAAACACCTCCATAGCATAGCATCGCAGCAAAAAAAGCTATCCAACGCATTCCATTAGCTTTTGCCCTCATAGCAATCACACCAAAGATAATATATCCGACCAGTAAAATTAGTTTCGATACTATCCATCCAAACTCACCTTCTAACCAACCTCCTTGTAGAACAAGTGCCACCCCACTAATTAGTAATACTGTATCTATAACATGTGGGCCAATTTTTACAATTCTGTTTTGTAATATTTCTGGCTTAAAAAAAGAAAGAACAAAACGGCCAGAAAAACTAATAAACGAAGTCAAAATAAAAACAAGATGAATCAATTTAATCATAGGAATATCTTATATCTGGTTGAAAAGTTATTAGTCGAGGCCTTGTGACATGATGTAATTATATCAACTCAACTCTTGTCCCCCATAACTTTTTTACCTATCCCCTTTTTAGCAATTAGACTGTATGGTATTATCTGACTTTAAATTAAATATTTGCTTATTAATAGTTAAGAAAACAAAAGTTATTTTTTGTTTTCCTGAAACTATTTCTCCATTACATAAGTCTCTAAATGCTCAGCGCTTTAATACCTTCATTTATAATTTACTACCGTGCTTGAGGTTAAGAACCTATTTTGTGAGCGTGATGAACGCACCTTATTTGAGGGCCTATCCTTTATTTTAAATAAAAGTGAAGTGCTACAGGTAGAAGGACAAAATGGAAGTGGAAAAACGACTTTATTACGGATCCTATGCGGATTAACCGATGCCTTTGAAGGTGAAATTTTATGGCAAGGTAAAAGCATTGAGGAAGAAAGGGAAGAATTTTACCAAGCATTATTATATGTTGGTCATTTATCCGGCGTAAAAGGCGCATTAACTGCAGAAGAAAATTTAGCCTGGATGTCGCAGTTAGACTACTCTTTAAATCAAATGAAAATATCCGAAGCATTAGAAAAAGTCGGCTTGTATGGGTATGAAGATATACCTTGCCATACCTTATCAGCTGGACAACAACGCCGGGTTGGGCTTGCTCGATTATATTTAAGTAGTGCTCCGCTCTGGATTCTTGATGAACCTTTTACCGCTTTAGACAAAAAAGGAGTGACGGAAAAAGAAACTTTAATTGCTCAGCACGTTCAGAGGGGTGGCAGTATCGTTTTAACTACACATCATAACCTTAACATTCCGGGAAAAGATGTGCGGTGTCTTAACTTAGATGAGCCGCCTCTTCATTCATGAATTTTTTTCTAGCTGCACTTCGCCGTGATCTATTATTAACATTCAGACGGCGGAGCGACATTGTTAACCCCTTGGCTTTTTTTTTAATGGTCGGTATTTTATTTCCTCTAGGCGTAAGTCCTGAAGCATCATTTTTGGCACAGCTAGCTCCTGGAGTTATTTGGGTTGCCGCGTTATTGGCGAGCTTATTATCAGTAGATGGCATTTTTCGTAGTGACTTTGATGACGGTTCTTTAGAACATATGCTAGTAAGCCCTCAGTCATTACTACTACTGGTTCTGGCAAAAGTAACAACCCACTGGCTAATCAGTGGTTTCTGCCTAGCCTTGGTTTCACCGATTTTAGCCCTAATGTTATTTCTTCCCAGTGAAGGAATTAAACCATTAATATACAGCCTTCTATTGGGAACTCCTACATTAAGTCTGATTGGAGCAATTGGCGCGGCTCTCACTGTTGGCTTACGGAAAGGCGGAATTTTAATCTCTTTGTTAGTCCTTCCACTTTATATCCCTGTACTTATTTTTGGAGCGAGCAGCGTTCAGGCCGGATCCATAGCACTACCCATTCAAGGTTTTTTAGCATTACTGGCAGCGATGTTAGCCTTAAGCCTTGTTTTAGCCCCTTTTGCCATTGTTGCTGCATTAAAAATTAGTGTTCGTAGTTAAGAGTATTAAAAAATGAAAATGAAATTCCCCAGATGGTTTTATCAACTAGCCTCCCCTCGCTGGTTTTATGATATAACCAGTAAGCTGTTACCCTGGCTTTCCATTGTTGCTTTTTTATTAATCGTAACTGGGGCAATTTGGGGATTAGTGTTTGCACCAGCAGACTACCAACAGGGCAATAGTTTTCGTATAATTTATATACATGTCCCCGCTGCAATTCTGGCACAATCTTGTTATATGCTAATGGCTGCCGCAGGCGCAATTGGATTAATCTGGAAAATAAAAGTTGCCCATGTGATTGCAAAATCCTGCGCTCCCATCGGGGCTTCAATGGCTGTTTTAGCATTGGTCACCGGGGCAATTTGGGGCAAGCCCACATGGGGAGCATGGTGGGTTTGGGATGCCAGATTAACGTCTATGCTAGTATTATTTTTTCTTTACGTTGGAGTAATTGCGTTGACATCCGCATTTGAACATAGAACCAGTGGAGATAAAGCCGCTGCAATATTAGCGTTAGTGGGAGTGGTTAATATACCTATCATCAAATATTCAGTAGAATGGTGGAATACCTTACACCAAGGTGCAACATTTAAGCTAACAGAAAAACCTGCTATGCCATCCGAAATGTGGATTCCATTATTAATTATGATTATTGGATTTTATTGTTTTTTTGTGGTCATATTAATAAGCCGAGCACGTATTGAAGTGTTACGACGAGAAAATAAATCTGACTGGGTTAAATCATTACTTGAGCGTTATTAATTATGGGATATTTTTCATCTTTTGCTGATTTTTTACAGATGGGTACACACGGTCTCTATGTCTGGTTAAGTTATGGCATAGGTTTAATCGTAGTTATTTATAATATTTTGTCAGTCTATTTGGACAGACGACAGTTTTTTAAACAGGCGAAACGTCGCTTAAAAAGAAAGAGCAAGTCGATATGACTCCAAAAAGGAAAAAACGCTTATACATTATTATTGCACTTGTATTTGGTACAGGCATATCTGTTGGCTTAACCATGTACGCTTTAAGTCAGAATATTAATTTATTTTATCCTACTTCTCAGGTAGCAGAGGGCAAAGCTCCCACTGGCACTCGAATTCGAGTAGGCGGAATGGTTGTTAAAGGCAGTGTAAAACGATCAAAAGATTCTTTACAAGTCAGCTTTGACTTAACTGATTATGGAAAACCAATCACCGTCTCATTTACAGGTATTTTGCCAGACTTGTTCCGGGAAGAACAAGGTATCATCGCGCAAGGAAAACTGGATGAACAAGGTGTTTTTCAAGCCGATGAAGTATTAGCCAAGCATGATGAGAATTACATGCCTCCAGAAATTGCAGAAACAATGAAAAAAAAGGCGGAATCAAAGTGATACCAGAGATAGGTGGGTTTTCTTTAATATTAGCTTTTTGTTTTTCCATTTTATTATCTATAGTCCCTATGTATGGAACTATTGTAAAAAATGAATTATGGATGCATTACGGCCAATCATTGGCAAGAGGTCAGTTTTTCTTTGTACTGGTCAGTTTTATCTGTCTTGGCTACGCCTTTGCTACCGATGATTTTTCTGTTACCTACGTCGCTAATCATTCGAATAGTCAACTACCTATTCAATTTAAACTCAGTGCTATCTGGGGTGGTCACGAGGGCTCATTATTATTATGGGCATTAACCCTGACAGGCTGGACACTTGCTGTCAGTATTTTCAGCAAGAGTCTCCCATTAGACATGCTGGCCAGAGTGTTATCTGTTATGGGTATGGTTTCTATTGGTTTTATCTTGTTTACACTATTAACGTCCAATCCCTTTGAACGCTATTTACCGCAATTTCCTGCGGATGGAGCTGACTTAAACCCCTTATTACAAGACTTTGGTTTAATCGTTCACCCCCCTATGCTATATATGGGTTACGTAGGGTTTTCCGTTCCATTTGCATTTGCTATTGCCGCACTACTCTCTGGTCGTTTAGATACAGCATGGGCACGCTGGTCTCGTCCATGGGCGAATGTTGCCTGGGCTTTTTTAGCCATGGGCATTACCTTAGGCAGTTGGTGGGCGTATTATGAACTAGGCTGGGGCGGTTGGTGGTTTTGGGATCCAGTAGAAAACGCGTCACTTATGCCTTGGTTAGTCGGAACAGCATTAGTCCACTCACTAGCGGCAACCGAAAAACGTGGTGTATTTAAAAGCTGGACATTATTACTTGCAATCTTTGCCTTCTCACTCAGCTTATTAGGCACATTCTTAGTTCGTTCTGGTGTATTAACCTCTGTACATTCTTTTGCCAGTGACCCTGAACGTGGATTATTTATTTTAATCCTCTTGGCAATAACCATTGGTGGTTCATTAACACTGTTTGCCATCAAAGCCCCTAATGTTCAAAGTGAATCCCGTTTTTCATGGTTATCGAGAGAAACATTAATACTAATTAATAACGTATTTTTAACCGTTATGGCAATGACGGTACTTTTAGGCACCCTATATCCCCTTTTAATAGATGCTTTAGATGGTGGGAAAATATCGGTTGGCCCTCCTTACTTTAATGCTGTCTTTGTTCCTATTATGAGTTTAATGGCGATTGGCTTAGGTGTTTCGGTAACAGTTCGCTGGCGTGACACCCCATTTGACCGAGTGATTAAAGCAATCTGGAAACCCGCATTAGCAAGTATACTCCTAGGGGCAGTATTTCCATTTGTTTATGGTTCTGGATTTGATTTTTCAGTCTTTTTAGGCATAACCGTTAGCTTATGGATTCTTTTAACAATATCCATGGAATTCATCGGTAAGTTTAAACAAGCTAATAGCATTTTCACTAGGCTAAAACAGTTATCGATGAGTTATTATGGCATGATCCTCGCCCATGCAGGTGTTGCGGTTGTTGCTATTGGGATTACTCTAGTTTCGGTTTATAGTGAAGAACGTGATATTCGCATGGTAGCAGGCGATAAAGTAACTGTGGCTGATTATGAATTTGAATTTAAAGGCGTACAAAAAGTACAAGGCGCAAACTATACTGCCGACCAAGGTCAAATAATAGTCCGTGACGGAGATAATATCATCGCCACTTTAAAACCGGAAAAAAGGTATTACAGTGTAAAAAGTAGCGTGATGACCGAAGCGGATATAGACCAAGGTTTTTTTCGTGATCTTTTTGTTGCAATGGGCGAACCTCTGGAAGGAGGTGCATGGGCTATACGCATACATTACAAACCTTTTGTCCGCTGGCTTTGGTATGGAGGAACACTGATGACTTTAGGTGGCTTAGTAACAGCCACAGATAAGCGCTATCGAAAAAAAACAAAGCCCTCAACACAAAATGAGGTAGCTCATGCCTAGATTATTGTTATTTATTCCCTTAGCATTATTCATCATTTTAGGAGCTTTTCTATGGAAAAGTTTAAGCATAGACCCAAGAGAGCTTCCTTCTGCCCTATTAAACAAACCCTTTCCTCCTTTTCAGGTAGCAGCCTTACGAGATCCTAATAGATTATTAACAAATGCTGATTTTATTGGTCAAGCTGTATTAGTTAATGTCTGGGCCACATGGTGCCCGGCTTGTCGCCAAGAACATGCACAATTATTAGCAATAGCTAACGAAGCAAGCGTTCCTGTAATTGGTTTAAATTATAAAGATGATAGAAACGCAGCCTTGGCTTGGCTAGAACAATTAGGCGACCCTTATAAATTTAATATCTACGATGAAAAAGGAATGCTAGGGTTAGACTTGGGCGTTTATGGAGCACCTGAAACTTATTTATTAGATGCCCAAGGAATTATTCGTTATCGACATGTAGGGGTTATAACAGCCGAAGTGTGGTTAAAATTTAAAGAAATGCTTGTCAGTGGGTGGTCAAATGAAGCAACTTAAAGCAATCTTTATCCTGTCAATCATTTCTGCCTTTTTCTCAACAGCTTATGCTGCAATTGAAGTTTACCAATTTGATGATACTGAAAAAAAAGCTCGTTTTAAAAAATTAACAGTAGAATTACGCTGCCCAAAATGTCAAAACCAAAACATCGCAGACTCTAATTCTGAAATAGCTCAAGATTTACGAACTAAACTACAGGAAATGCTAACCGCTAATAAAAGTGACGATGAAATAGTTAAATATATGACCGATCGCTACGGTGATTTTGTACTGTATGCGCCAAGAGTTACGACCCAAACCTATTTATTATGGTTTGGTCCATTTTTATTTTTAGCCATTGCTTTAACCATCGTCTTTTTTATTGTTCGGGGACGAAATAAACGCACCAGCAAGATTGAATTAAACACAAAGCAGCAGAAAGAATTAAAGAGCTTGCTAAATAAAAAACAGGACTCTTAATTATGACAAGTTTATGGTTAATTTTTGCAATACTCTTACTGTTAGCTTTTTCTTTTATATTCTGGCCACTACTACCATTTTTTCGTAAAAATAAAATAGCCCATGCCGTTCAAAAACAACAAAATATTAATATTTTTCATGACCGATTACATGAATTAGAACAAGAAAGAGATCAAGGCACTTTAGAACAAGAAACTTTTATCACTCTAAAAGCAGAATTAGAAAAAACCTTATTACACGACGCACAAGACCAAGACAATAAAGAACTTAAGCAAGTCAATGTTACTGGCATACACTGGTCAATTGCGATTTCACTGTGTCTTGTTCTTATTATCGTAAGCCTAGGGATGTATTTTAAAATTGGTCGCAGTAATGATTTAATGATTAGTCAGACAAAGACAGATCAAACTGAAGAGCAACAAGCAGAAGGAAAAACCAGACCACCTAGCATGGAAAAATCTATTGCCCTTTTAGAATCTAAAATAGCGCAAGATCCCAACAATAAAGAAAAACTCTTCTTGTTAGCCAATAGCTATGCAATGGTAAATCAGTTTGATAAAGCCAGCAAAATATACGAAAAAATGGCAAACCTTGTTGAATCAAATAGCGAAGAATATGCTGGCCTAAAAGGTGCCCAAGCTCAATCTTTATTTCAGGCTTCCGGTGAAAAAATGACACCTGAGATCCAGATTATTATTCAACAAGCTCTGAAAATTGACCCCCTCGAACCGTCATCTCTGATGTTACAAGGTATTGAAGCTTTTACATCAACTAATTATAAAAATGCCATTACATTCTGGGAAAAAGCGAAGAAAAAATCAGGTGAAGAACAAGTTGCACGTTTTATAAATCCAGCAATAAAAGCTGCTGAACAAAAACTAGGTATAACTTCTACGCAAGTACAGAAACCTCAAAACAAGGATTCGAATAAATCCTCTTCCAGTGTAACAATTAATTTAACATTGAGTCCAGAATTAAAATCGCAAGTTAATGATAAACAAGTTATCTTTGTTTTTGCCCGTCCTGTAGGGGAAAAAATGCCACTTGCTGTTGAAAGAATCAAAGTTAAAGACTTACCTATCCGTATAGTGCTTGATGATACCAAAGCGGCAATGCCAACTGCGAAAATATCTTCCGTAGAAACGGTTGAAGTCACTGCCCGTATTTCCTTATCAGGCCAACTAATGCCTCAAAAAGGTGATCTATTTGCTACAGTTAAAAATATAGCCGTAAAAGACAACCCTACACTTGCTTTGGAAATTAATCAGATAGTTGAATAGTTTTATAATCCAACTGAGCGAGAAATATATCTATCTCTCGCTCTATCTTTTTATCAGCTAAGCAGTTCTGATAATGCATCAATGAAGGCTTTATTTTCTTCTGGTTTACCAATAGTAACACGCAAGCAATCAGTTAGAACTCCTCCTTGGAGAGATAGATTTTTAATTAAAACCCCACGTTCTTTCAAACCCTCAAAAATTACAGTTGCTTGTTCTTCTGGAGTACGAAATAAAATAAAATTCGCAGAACTGTCATAAGCTTTAATCTTTTTAAAACTATTCAATTGCTTTAATACTAAAAGCCTATCCTTACAAATTTGTTGGGTTTGTTTATCAAATAAAGTTTGGTGTTTAAGTGCAAATTCTGCTGTGAGCTGTGTCAGACTATTAATATTGTAGGGCAATCGAATTTTATTTAACTGCTCAATTATTACTTGATCACCAGCAATAAAGCCTAAGCGAATTCCAGCGAGACCTAATTTTGAAACAGTACGCATCACCAGAAGGTTAGGATGTTGCGTAATTTTATTTAAAAAACTCGCATCTGCAAAAGGGGCATATGCTTCGTCAACAACAACAAGTCCTGGAGCGCGATTTAAAATTTCCTCTATCTCTGCCTCTACAAACAAATTACCTGTTGGGTTATTAGGAAATGCCAAAAATATAATAGCTGGGGAATATTGTTTTATTGCATCTATCATTAATGGTAAATCAAGACCAAAATTATCAACCAGTAATGGAACACTTTGATAATTAAGCCCAAGACTCTGTGCAATTTGTTTATACATCACAAAACCTGGGCTAGGTGATAATACAGCCGATCCTGTACTTAAAGCCATTAATAAAATCTGAATAATTTCATCTGAGCCATTGCCCAGCAAAACACCACTTTCCCTGGGGATGTTATTAACTTCAATTAACTTGTCAACTAGTTGTTTTGCCTCAGGATCGGGATACCGATTAATAGGGCAACTTTTTAATTCAGTTAACCATTTTTCTTTAATACTATCTGGCCAAATATAAGGGTTTTCCATAGCATCTAGCTTAATTAAGTTTTTAGCTTCAGCAACTTTATATGCTGACATACTTAAAATTTCGTTTCGAAAAACAGAGGAAATCAGATTTTGATTCATTTATTCAATAAATATATTTTTCAACCTAAACTTTACTTAGCAAGCAAAGCTATATGAGAATTTTTAACGACGCTTCATCTCATAAAGTTGAGCACAGCTCTCACTAAATTATTTAATTCTATATTCAGCGGAACGAGCATGTGCGGTAAGGCTTTCACCTCGCGCTAAAACAGATGCTATTTTACCTAATGTGTCTGCACCGCTTGCTGAGCAGTTAATTAAACTAGAACGCTTTTGAAAGTCATACACACCAAGAGGAGATGAAAAACGAGCAGTACTTGAGGTTGGAAGTACATGATTAGGCCCTGCACAGTAATCTCCAAGAGCTTCTGCAGTATACCTTCCCATAAAAATAGCACCAGCATGACGAATATGCTGATTTAATGACTCTGGATCTTCAACGGATAGCTCTAAGTGTTCTGGAGCAATAATATTAGCAACTTCAGCAGCTTTGATAAGGCTATCTACTTTTATTAAAGCTCCTCGTGATAATAGCGAAGCCCGAATAATATCTTTTCTCTCCATTTCAACAATTAATTTATTAATACTTTGCTCAACTTGCTCTAAAAAATTTTTATCATCTGATATTAAAATAGCCTGAGCATCTTCATCATGTTCAGCTTGAGAAAAAAGATCCATTGCTATCCAGTCAGGATCAGTTTTTCCATCACAAATAATTAAAATTTCAGAAGGTCCTGCAATCATATCTATACCAACCTGCCCAAAAACCATTTTTTTTGCGGTCGCCACATAGATATTTCCAGGCCCAACTATTTTATCAACACTTGGAATTGTTTTAGTTCCATAGGCAAGCGCAGCAATTGCTTGCGCTCCACCTATAGTAAATACTTTATCAACACCTGCAATATAGGCAGCAGCAAGAACAAGTGAGTTTGTTTCTCCTTTTGGTGTTGGAACGACCATAATAATTTCACCAACACCTGCCACTTTTGCAGGAATAGCATTCATTAGAACTGAAGAAGGATAAGATGCCTTACCTCCTGGAACGTACAACCCAACTCTATCTAAAGCTGTAATTTTTTGCCCAAGAACTGTACCATCCTCTTCGGTGTACTGCCATGATTGCATTTTCTGTTCATCTGCATAAGCTCTAATACGATTAGCGGCTGTTTGTAATGCTCCAGCTTTTTCAGCAGTTAAAGAATTCCAAGCATCTTCTAGCGTATTTAAAGATAGCTCAATTTCCGATATTTTATTAAAATGTGTTTTATCAAACTTATTTGTGTAATTTAAAACTGCTTTATCACCTTCGCTTCTTACTTTAGATATTATCTCTATAACTTGATGCTGAACAATTTTATCATCAGATTCATTCCAAGCAAGTAATTTCTGCAATTGCATCTCAAAATTATTGTCAGAAATATCAAGTTTAGCGAGTTTCAAAGCAGACATAATTTTATTCTCGTTTTGCTAAGGCAATTCGTAATAAATAACCCACCTATCTTACTTGCCTTTTTATCCGTCTTTGCTATTGTAGCAACAGTTGCGTAGCCAGCTATGCGCCCGTTACTACAATAGCAAAGACAAACAAAAATTCTGCGTAATATAGGTGGGTTATTTATTGCGAGTTACCTAAAGTTTTTTTAAATTGATCAAGTAATTCTTGGATCACTTGATGCTTCATCTTCATAGACGCTTTATTAACAACAAGTCTTGAACTAATATTTGTGATTAGCTCTTTAGGCTCAAGCCCATTTGCTTTAAGAGTATTCCCAGTATCAACAACATCAACAATACAATCAGCTAACCCAACAAGTGGAGCCAATTCCATTGCACCATAAAGTTTGATGATTTCTGCCTGCACCCCAATACCTGCAAAATATTGTTGTGTTATTTTTACATATTTGGTTGCGACTCTAATTCGTCCCTTAATTTCAGAGGCACCTACCGGAATTGCAGTCATCATTCTACATTTAGCAATACCCAAATCTAAAGGTTCATATAAACTTTCAGCACCATGTTCTAATAAAACATCCTTTCCTGCTATCCCAATATCAGCTGCACCATATTCAACAAAGGTTGGTACATCAGTTGCTCTTATAATGACTAAATTAACATCATCTTTTGTCGTTCTAAGAATAAGTTTTCGACTCGTCTTTGGGTCATCTATAGGAACTATTCCTGCCTCTTCTAATAATGGCAGTGCATCATCATAAATACGACCCTTCGATACGGCAATTGTTAACATATTAAACCTTACCCAGAAATTCTTCGAATTGTTGCACCCAATTGAGCAAGCTTTTCTTCAATATGATCATAACCACGATCAATATGATAAATACGGTCAACTAACGTATCTCCTTTTGCAACTAATCCAGCAAGAACCAAACTAGCTGATGCTCGAAGATCTGTTGCCATAACTGGAGCCCCTGTTAATTGTTCAATTCCTTTACATATTGCAGTATTTGATTCTAATTGAATATCTGCTCCCATTCTTTGCATTTCTTGAACGTGCATAAAACGATTTTCAAAAACAGTTTCTGTAATAATACCAACCCCTTCTGCTATAGAATTCATTGCAGTAAATTGCGCTTGCATATCTGTAGGAAATGCTGGATAGGGTGCTGTACGTACATTAACAGCTTTCGGCTTCATACCATGCATATCTAATTCAATCCAATCATCCCCAGTCTTAATATCTGCCCCAGCTTCTCGTAGTTTATCTAAAACAGCATCAAGTATGTCGGGTCGTATGTCTTTAAGCAGAACTCTACCTTTCGTAATTGCAGCCGCAACTAAATATGTACCCGCTTCGATACGATCAGAAATAATATTGTAATGTATATTTTTTGCATCTAATTTTAATACACCTTCAATCGTTAAAATATCAGTATCTATTCCAGTAATTTTTGCACCCATTGCATTTAGAAATAATGCAAGGTCTGAAACCTCCGGTTCTTTAGCCGCGTTTTCAATAATTGTTATTCCATCTGCTAAAACAGCCGCCATTAGCAAGTTTTCTGTTCCCGTTACGGTTACTTTATCTAACAACAACTTACAACCCTTTAGCCGTCCAGCTTTTGCGTGTATATAGCCAGCTTCTACACGAATCTCAGCACCCATTTTTATTAGAGAATCAATGTGAATATCTACAGGTCGAGTACCAATTGCACAGCCACCAGGAAATGATACATGAGCTTCTCCAAAACGTGCTAAAAGTGGTCCAAGAACCAAAATTGATGCACGCATTGTTTTTACTAGATCATAAGGTGCTTCATATTTTGTAATAGTACTCGAATCTACTTCGATATTCATTTTTTCATCGATAGTAAGCCGAATACCCATTTGCCCTAGAAGCTGCATAGTCGTTGTTATATCATGCAGGTGAGGGATATTACCTATAGAAACAGGTTCTTCACTTAGAAGAGTGGCCGCCAAAACTGGTAGAGCAGCATTTTTTGCACCAGAGATTCTTAATTCTCCAGAAAGTTGAGAGCCACCACTAATAATCAATTTATCCATATGGATTTATTTTAACCTAAGATTGGGTTTTAATTTAACAATTAAGAGCCTTCAAAAAATTAGTATACAAAGCCTGGTTTAATTATGTTAATTACTTTCTACAGTTACATGCTTAGATAGACTTTATGATAGTCGCTAAACTATTTAACTTGTCAATCTGCTTCAGAATGATTTGATAGGTATTGATTTATATTTAAACCACTTAGTTTTGCAAGTATTAATAGCTGTTGAGGAATATCCTTAAAAGATAATTTTGTATTCGCTAACTTAGAGTCTTTTATTAACTCTATTATAAGTGCTAACCCCGCACTATCTGCTGATATTACTTTCTCAAAACTTATGCAAACAATTTTTTGTGATTTGATGAAATCAAACGCTTTTATTGCTTTTTTATCTAATGAAAATATTGTAAGATCACCTTCAACAATATAGTTTTCATTAGTTTTTTTTTTAACTGCAAAAGTTGCCATTAAACTATAAATTAATTAAAAGTAAAATATTGTAAAAATATACTGTATTGTAAGTTAATATCTACCAACATTTATATTTATTATTGTGATGGGTCTTTAAATAAAAACTGACCAATCATTTCTTCCATTACAATAGCTGACTGAGTAATATCTATAACACCATTTGGTTTAATCATTTCATCTGAGCCTCCTGGTTCAAGACTTATATATTGCTCACCCAATAAGCCAGCTGTAAAAATACTTGCCGAAGTATCATCAGGTAACATATATTCACTACTTATATCCATTTCAACAACCGAATCAAAACTGGTTTTATCAACAGATATTTTTGTCACTCTTCCTATTCGAACCCCTGCAATAGACACTGGAGACTTAACTTTTAGCCCACCTGAATTTTCAAAATATGCAGTTAAGCTATATACATTTTCTTTTGAAAAAGGACTAAGGTTGCTTATTTGCATAGCCATAAAGAAAAATGCGACAATCCCACTAACAACAAAAAGACCTACTAATGTATCTTGAGTTTTAGTATTCTGCATCTTAAATATCTCCGAACATGAGTGCAGTCAAAATAAAATCTAAACCGAGTATGGCAAATGCAGAATTAACTACCGTTCTCGTTGTCGCTCTACTTACACCTTCAGATGTAGGTATCGCATCATAGCCTTCAAATAATGCAATCCATGAAATCACAACACCAAAAACCATACTTTTTATAATGCCATTAATAATATCATCTTGAAAATCTATATTAGCCTGCATTTGTGACCAATATGAGCCATCATCTACACCTAAAATGATAACACCGACTATTTGTCCACCAATAACACCGATTGAACTAAATAATGCTGCAAGAATCGGCATTGAAATTAACCCTGCTAGAAATCTGGGGGCAATAACCCTGCTAATTGGATCTACCGCCATCATTTCCATACCTGACAGTTGCTCCGTTGCCTTCATTAAGCCAATTTCAGCAGTTAACGCCGAACCTGCTCGGCCAGCAAATAATAAAGCTGATATAACAGGCCCTAATTCTCTTACTAATGAAGCTGCAACCATAAGACCTAATGTCTCTTCAGCTCCAAAGTCTGTCAATATATAAAAACCTTGTAATCCTAATACCATTCCAACAAACAAACCTGAAATGGTAATAATCAAAAAAGATAATACCCCTATTGAATATAGCTGGTAAAAAAGTAGTTTCGGACGCAGTAAAACTGACAAACAAGCTTTTAATACCTGCGTCAAAAAAAAAGTCCCTCGACCCAGTTTTGAAATACTTGATATGGTCTTATTTCCTAAATTTTGAAAAAAATAAATCATTCAATATTAAAAACCTTAATTTTCAAAAAGATCCTGATAATAATCTTTCGCAGGATAATGAAACTGAACGGGACCATCAGCTTTTCCTTTAAAAAACTGTTGTACAAACTCAGAGGAATTATCTTTAATTTGTTCTGGAGTGCCCTGACCTATAATTTTCCCTCCAGACAAAACGTAAATATAATCTGCAATACTGGCTGTTTCTTTAACATCATGTGAAACAATAATACTTGTAACTTTTAATGCTCTATTTAATTCTTTGATCAATTTAACTAACGTTCCTAACGAAATCGGATCCTGCCCAGAAAATGGTTCATCATACATTATCATCATCGGATCTAGTGAAATTGCTCTCGCCAAGGCAATTCTTCTAGCCATGCCCCCGGATAATTCATTAGGCATCAGGTGTTTTGCTCCTCTTAATCCCACGGCTTCTAATTTCATCAATACTATTGTCCTAATCATTGATTCACTTATTCTTGTGTGCTCTCGTATTGGGAATGCCACATTATCAAATACATTAATATCTGTTAGTAATGCGCCACTTTGAAATAACATTCCCATTCTTTTTCTAAGAAAAAACAAATCTGAGCGTTTCAATTGATGAACATTTTGATTATCAACCAGAACTTTTCCTTTATCTGGAAATAATTGTCCACCTATCAATTTTAATAAAGTTGTTTTGCCAGTCCCACTTGGCCCCATAATAGCTGTTACTTTTCCTCGTTGAAAATCAAGTGAAATATCATCAAATATTTTTCTATTTCCTCTATAAAAGGTTAAGTTTTCAATAGAAATCAAATTTTTTTCTTTTTTATTAGTTTCTACCATTACCTAAAATATTTGTATTTTTTTCAAAAAACAACTAAAGCGTTTATTTTTAAACTAATGATACGGAATACTAGCATAGCTTTTACATGTATTATTAGCAAAAATAATAACTCTATTCTAAATCATTTTCAATAATTTACTGTTTTTCTTACATAAAAAAGCCCCCATCACCCTATAGGTGATGAGGGCTTTATCCCATCTAAAAACTTATGTTTTCAGAATGTATCTATTAAATAAATACAGGGATTAATGGAGCATCTACTTTTACCATTTGACGGTTACCTTCTTCGTCAAAGAAGAATAGTAAACCAGCAAAACGACTGTCTGGATCGTAGATCAAGTCAGCTAGACGGTAAACTTCCCATGCTGCATCAGAAGCAGTAACTTCAATACTTCTTGTCTCACCTGGAGCAATCGGACTATTGTCACTTACTGTTAAGCCTTCTTCAGCTAAAAGATCATCAGGATAACCTGTCTCATCTTCTAATACATCAGCATCTAGGAAACGAACAGATGCAGTATTGAATTCGCCTAAACGAACTGCTGAGTCACCGTTGTTTGTAACAACTAAACTCATTTGCATTGCACGACCAGGCACACGATAAGAAGCATCTTCAACTTTAACTTCAATTGTTGTTTCTGGCATTTCAATCCATCTAATACCACGCATCAAACCTGCTTGAAGCGGTGTAGTTACTGGATACTTCTCGTTAGTTGTTCCCATTGTGATACCAAGCATAAGTATAGTACCAACCATGAAAATAAGACCAACTTTTTTATCTCCAGAAGAGATTAAAGAAGAAGCTTTACCTGATGTTACTGCAAGGTAACGTGGAATAAATAATGGTTTTCTACACCAGTATATTAACCAAGCTACACCAATTGCATACCATAAGCCACTCCAGAAAAGAATACTATCCAATGCATAGTGTTCCAAATCAATTACATCACCTGTTAAAGTTGTTAATGGGTTGGTAAATTGACTCATTGAACCAGTAATAGTTACCCATTTACCTGGACCAATGATTGGACCACCACCTTTAACGTTCATCATAGAATGAACATGCCATTCACCTGGACGACGAGCTCTTAACAATACTTTAAAGTCATAAGTTTCACCTAACTCCAAAGATACTGAACGTGGCACTAATTGACCACCAATCCAAGACCCAGCACGAATAAATACTGGCCCAGGGATACCAACGTTAAGGAATGATACTTCTGGTTTATCAACAGTTTCAGGCCATCCTTCAAAAACGTGAAATTTACCTGAGATTGACATTGTTTCGTTAACTGCAACTTCTTCTTTTGACCAGTTTAAGTCAAACCAATGAATAGTACGCATCCGCATAAATGCAGCCTGTGACTTTTCACCGTGAGCTGATGCTGTCGGTGTGTAAAAAATCGCTGCTGTCATTGTTACCAGCAGTGCGACAAAGGATAATTTTGCTACCTTGTCTTTTATTAATTTCATATACCCTCCTCTATTACTAGAGTCTATGTATTTAAGAATTCCTGCCTCTACTACAATGTTTATTATAAAAAAGACAGACTTCGTTTTTTATTATTTAGTTTTTATACGTCTTCGCCAGAAATGAAGTCAGTTTTATTGAACCATTTTCCAAAGAAGTGCCATAAGAAATAAATTATAATACAAACGAAACCAGAGAAGAACGCTGATACTGGTGCAACATCTTTTCCGAAAGTTCTCAAAGTACCTTTTTCTACCATTCTGATGTACTCAGGAGTACCAGTACGTACATAATGATAACCTTGTAAATCAGCCAAAGTAAACATCATACCGTTGTATTCAACTGGTACGTGTAATGGAGCAATAATTGGCCAGTTACCTGGGTAGAAAACCAGACCCCATGCTAAACCGCCAACTACAGCGGTTAAAGTCATTGAGCCACCCAATAACAAGACTACATCCAGTATTATTGCACCTGGGATTAAGTTTGAAGGGAATACCATGTTTAATGGGAAATATGTCCATCCCCAGAAATTTAAATATCTATTGACCCACTCACCTAACAATAAAGCCACAACACAAATTGTTGCGCCGATTGGTAGACGATAGCGATACCAAAGCATTACTTGAACAGCAGCAGGGAAAGTGATTGAAACAATAGGTGCTACAGTTACCCATAAACGTCTATCTTTCCAGTCAGTCCAGAAATCCCAGTCACCACCAGTTAACATATAATGGATATGGTACCCACCAAGAACAACAGTGAATAATGTAAAGAGAATCATCCAGTCGAATGTGCGAGAAACCGCTACGGCTTCAGCACGTGATCGTACAGCTGATTGAGATGCGCTCATTAGCTTACCTCCTAAAAATTAAAATTATTTTTTTTTATTAACTATCTTCTTTCTCAACAGGTTTCACTTCAATAAAATCTCTATTGAAACGAAACCCGTAGGAGATAGTTTTTTATATTACTTTTTATAAACTTAACTTATGCTAAGTCTTTTTTCAGTAATTTACCGATTGCCGCACACTCAGTGTTTACAACGCCCATGATAGCTAGAGCAGCCCATCCAAAGAATACGAAACCGTAATGCAATGGAGCAACAAAAAGCTCTTCCATAAACCAGAAAGTGTGACCCCATTCGTTAAGGCCAACATTTGGTAGAATCATGAAAGGTCCAATTACTGAAACCAAGTACATAAGGTGTAAACCTTCGCTGTAAGTAGGTAATCTAGTTTTAGCGTATAAGAATGCAGATACACCAGTAATGATGTAAATTGGATATGACAAATAGAACTCAATGATATGACTAGGTGTAAAATCAGTATCACGTACTATTGTTTGATGCCATGTACCATCTTGCTCTGTGAAGTATGAAGCACCCCAGTAGATAGCCCAACCGTACATAACTAACCACGTCCAATGAGTAAAATGTCTTCTTAACTCTTCACGTGGAGTAATTGACATTACTTTACGATCACGAGTTTTCCATAACCAACCCCATATACCAGATGCAAGTACAACTTCAGCAACAAGCTCTATATAGAGCATGTTCATCCAATATGTTTCAAATTCTGGTGCAAATGAATCTAATCCAGCAGACCATCCATACACACCTTCGTACCAACGAATAAATGAATAGAACACTAAATACAGCATAAAGCCTGCAATTAGGTTCGTTTTATTTAATAGTGGTGCTTCTTTAGCATCAGCTTTTACTGATTCAGTTGTAGCAGCCATTTCTACCTCCTAAAAAAAGTTTATTTAATCTCAATATATTTATTGAGAGTTTTTACATCCATTTTCAAAATGCTTTTAATTATTTAATGCACCTAGCCGTTCCATCAGCGTAAGAGGAAGTCTACTTCTGTCTTATAATTATGTCAAGAAAATAACTTTCATTATTTCTTTTAAGTTAATTTATGCAGCCTAAATTATTTAACTTCACCTCACAGAGTTACTTTTGTTAAAATCAATCAACCTTAATTTTTATATTATTTATTAGCTATGAACTATAAATTCTTCATTCTCGTTATTGGACTCGTTGCCCTTATTACATTTCAATCCAAAGTAATCATGCCCTGGGTTTATGAAATTGTTGCTTCAGACTTATTTCTTGAAGATAGCGGGGATGATCCCAGCAGATTCTCCGCCAACACTGCAATGACTGACAACGCTTTTGAACAGTGCAAAACTTATATTGCTAGCGAAATACTCCCTGAACAAACACTATCATTTGCCAAATCGCCGACAAGCGCCTTTAGTCTTGGTAACTTTGAATATATTATAAGTTCTGATGTTGAAATTTCACCTCCTAACGAAGCGGGTTATATGGAAAAGTATGCTTGTAGAATCAAATATCTTGAAAAAGATGATACGACTAACATTACTGATCCTGACAACTGGTCAATAATTGGAATTTCTGGATTAGATAATATCTAGGATTTGAATTAACTTTCGTTGCTTTCAACCCAATTACTGATACAACATCAATTACTAATTATTATAAAGGCAGAGAATAACCCAATTTATTAAGTATACTTCACGCGGTCACGGATGCGGATTTTTTATCGAGTTGATTTTTGTCGGTAGCAAGGCATTGAAACGGGCGCATAGCGAGCTACGCAACTGATTCAATAACGCAGCCTATCGGCAA
>CAZHUE010000016.1:11842-25304 GCA_964535875.1 uncultured Methylomarinum sp. | reverse complement strand
AATGCCTTGCTACCGACAAAAATCAACTCGATATAAATCCGCATCCGTGACCGCGTGAAGTATAGTAAGCATATTAGCTGGGTAAGGTGAATCCCTACTCCCAGCTTTCACACCTCAAAAAAAGAAAAAATTATTTAACTTTATAGTAATTTAATTTTTATCCCTCAACACTGTGAAACTTCCCAAACAGGAAGTATTAGAGTGTTACATTGTTTTTCAAATTCATCATCTAGCAGCTCAGTTAAATCTTCAACATTTTGATATAGCTGCCTGATTGATCGATCATATTCCATTTCTTTAATCAATTGTTCTTGGGCGACCACAATTGCAGGCGTTTTAGCACGTTTGCTAGTTTTAAGTTTTAAAACTTGCTTAATATAGGCAAAAGTAGGTTCAGTAAAAAAAGCATCTGGCTGTTGTTGGCCTTGAAGATAAATTTTAATCAAACTAATTAATGACTCAGGTTGACTTCTATCAGAAACAAAAAGCCTTGTCTCATCAATACTAAGTAAATGAGTATTTTGAGGTTTTATCCTGTTAATAATCAAATGATGCAACCAGGCAAACATAAAGTCTTTACCTTTTAAATTGGCAAAACGATAGAACAAGCTTCCATTTTCATATTGCTGATTTAAGTTTCCAACCAAGCGGTAGCCATCTATTGTTATATCGATTGGCTGGTTATTTTCTTTTTCCCCCAGACCTTGTTGTTTAATCAAATCTGTAAACTCATTAATAAGCAGTTGTTGCTGATCAAATGCTAGTTGTCCATTGATACCTGAGAGCCACTTCCCTTGAGCTTGTAATTTTTTTAAAGAAAAAGGCTGGTCGTTTAAATTATGTTCAATCCATTGCTGATTAATTGAGTAAGCCTCTAAATTGTCTAAAACAAAGGGTTCCCGTTCTTCCGTATCTGTTTCAAGAGGAGTAAACCCTATGCCTAATTGTTTTTGTAGAAAATATTGTTGTGGATGTCGGAAGAAAGCAAATAAATCATCAATTTCTATAATATTCGAGGTTTTAATATCAAGCTTTCCCTGCCACCATTGTTTTATTTCTGCTTTATTTTCTTGTAAAGCAATCGCTGTTTCATAATCAGTTTGGGAATAACTATACAAACCGGATTGTTCGGTAAAATATTGGGCGCTAAACGCTTGCAGAGGGTGTTTTGTAATTAACCCAGTCAGTTGATAAAAATTTTCTAACACATCAATCAATTCACTAATCACCATAGATGGAGGTATACCATCATTATTTTGAATGGACAGTCCTTTATAGGTGATGATTAATTGTTGGCGCGCAGAGAGTAAAATTTCTAAAAATTGATAACGGTCATCCGCTCTACGTGATCGATCTCCTTGTCTAAAATTTTGTCCGACTAAATCAAAAGTGGAAGGGTTGTCAATTTTTGGAAACTCGCCTTCATTTATACCCAATAAAGCGATGACCTTAAAAGGAATGGAGCGCATGGGTAGCATAGAGCAGAAAGTCAATTGTCCTCGTAAAAAACCGTTTGAAGATTTGCTTTCAGAGACTCTGCTTTCTAGCCAGGCACTCACCACTTCTATAGAAACATCTTCTGTGTGGACAGTGGCTATTTTTCCGGAGAGTTCTTCGAATATCTCATTGATTTGTTGTCGTTCAAGTTGTTCGGCTTGAGTTTTGACCGATAATAACTGGTCTGCATAATAATAAAAACGGCCAGCCCATTGACTTAAAGATGTTTCCCGTTTTAATTCATCACTGGCTTTAAAGAGTAATTGCAGAAAATCATTGAATCCACCTAACGCTTGAGCTGACGAACCTTCTATATCCCGATAAGGCAAAATATCATCAACAAAATGTTCTTCACTACCTATTGCATAGCCCATTAATAAACGATCCAAAGTTGCCTGCCAAGTATTTTGACTAAATTCTGGAAGACCCAATTCTTTTTTATGGGTTGCTGACTTACCCCAGCGAACATGAGTTTCTTTAGTCCAATGTTTGATCAACTCTAAATCGGTTTCGGAAAGTGAGAAATTAGAATAAACAACAGGTTGTTCCAATAAATCCATTACACTTTGCCAGCCAAAACGGCTTTGGCTAAGCGTTAGAAAACGAATAAAGGCATCTAAAGCAGTATTTCCAAACCGCATACTTTTATCTGCAATTGCATGTTGAATATCATTGAAAATAGCAGATATAAAAGGTGAATAGGGTTGAATATCGGGTGCCATAACAACAATGTCCCTTAACTCCAAATCAGGATCTAGCTCTAAAGCATTGAGTAACTGATCCTTTAATACTTCTATCTCCCTCATCCTTGAATGACAGGCATGAATAGAAATTGAATGATCCTTTTCTAATAGAGCGCCTTGTAATTGATTATTTAAAATATCATTTTGCAGTTGTTGTAAATTGTTAGTGATTGGTATTTCTTCAAAACTATCAGGGTTGTAGTTAAAGTTTGCCTGCTCTAACAACATTTGTTGAAACTCTCTACCTTGCTGGCCTAAGGTAGCTAACAATGGATGGCCTTCAAATTTATCGCTCAATTGTTTTTTATTCACTAAGTCTGCCCAATAGTCCTGGGAGGGGTTGAACAGAAATAAATGCACATCACAATGTCTGGATAAGCCTTGTAAATAGTCTAAAAATAAAGGTGGCATGGTGTTTAAACCAAAGACAAATATTCTTTCCGGAAGATTTTTAGAAAACTGACCTTCTTCACATTGGTTCAATTGATTAATAACATCTTGCCATAGAGATCCGCGGTGTTTATGACCTATGGATTGTGTGATCTTTTGCCATAAAGCCCGTTGCCAAATTTCATCTTCTGATGGATAAAGTCGCTTGCCCTTTTGCCAAAGTTCAAGCATATCAGGACGCATCAGTTGATATTGGTCAAAAACTTGTGCTAACTGCTGCGCCAATTGGAAACGTTTTAAATTCTTGTTCTCACCCTGAATATAATGTTGAAGCGTTTTAAAGCAATCATCATTTAAATTGCGAAGTATTTTTTCAAAACGCCATAACATAACTTCTCTATCAAAAAAATCATCATTAATCTGATGATCAATTTTTTTAGAAATTGAACTGAAAAATTTACCTGGAAATAAAAACTCATAGTTCCCCCAGATACCAAAGTGATTAGCTAATTGCTGGGATAGCCAACGCTCCATACCCTGGCTTTGAATAAGGAAAATTTCTTTACTGAAAGGATGGGATAAAGGGATATTTTCAATAACTGAAGTTAAATGAACCAGTAAGTTTTCTGTTTTATTTGAGCTGTGCAGGATAAACATGGAATATGTCTGCTTTAATTTATTATTACAAGGTATACTCTTTTTACGTAAATTAAAACGATTAAGAATTTCCTTTTTGTGAATAGATTATTGTGATTTTTAGGCGTAAAGTAGCAGTAATAGCAATCTATTTCAATATCTTATAATTTTTCAATACAAAAACCTGCTTACTAAAAGTGAAGGTTCTTGATTGGGAAGGGTTTAAGATATGTAAAAAAGAAGAGGGGTATATAAGCTGCTGTAATGACCCAATTAGAACCTGTAAAAATTAACGGAAGTGATTTAGTAAGAATTCAGCAACAGTATGGTTATTTGTTGTGAGTTACCTTAGTTTCAGGCCAAATAACAACAAGTTCTTCATCATTTGTTTGAACTGAAGCTTGTTGCTGTTGGTTAATATAGCTACCACCGACAAGAAAAGCAAATACGAGTAAATAGATAATAGAAGCAATATATTTAACTTTTTTTGCTGCCGGGTCTGGATTATATTCATTCATATTAGCAACCTGATGTATTTGATTTAAGGATTTTACCATTGTACCAACAGTTTTTTAATTTTAGCACAGCTCCTTTTTCTATTGCGCCTGATCCTCATTTTATCTATATGAGTCAACAGCATCAAGAAGGGTTAGCCCATTTATTATATGGCATTAATCAAGGCGGGGGGTTTGTTGCTTTAACAGGTGAAGTTGGCACAGGAAAAACAACGTTATGTAATTGTTTATTGGGTAGATTACCCAACGAAGTTGATATTGCTCTTATTTTAAATCCAAAGCTTAGTGCAAACGAACTGCTAGCAAGTATTTGTGATGAGTTAAGTGTTTCTTATAATAAGGAGTTTTCTTCACTCAAAGAGCTAATTGATGCTCTGAATGTCCATTTACTTGAAGCCCATGCGAATAATAGGAAGACTGTCGTTCTTATTGATGAAGCACAAAATTTAAGTTTAGATGTACTTGAACAAATTCGACTTTTAACTAATCTGGAAACAGTCAAAACCAAGCTGTTACAAATAATTTTAGTTGGCCAGCCTGAACTTAAAAAAATTTTAGAAAACTCTGAGCTAAGACAGCTAAATCAACGAATTACTGCGCGATATCATCTAAAGGCGTTGTCTCTTGCTGAAACACAAAAATATATTAAGCATCGATTAAAGGTATGTGGTGGAAATACAGATATATTTAACCGTATTGCAACGAAGAAGGTTTATAAGCTGTCAAAGGGAATACCTAGGCTAATTAACATAATATGTGATCGGTCTTTGCTTGGAGCTTATGTAGAAAATAAAAAATTTGTAACAACAAATATTATTGAAAAAGCTGTAGAAGAAGTACTTGCCCCTCCTCCATCATTTCTAAAAGAAAATGCAGTTAAAATTCTTTCTGGATTAATTTTACTCATTAGTTATTTGTTTTTTTCTTATTACTTTATGAGCTATCTATCTGAGGAAGATGATGTGCCTGTTATAGCACAAGAAGAAAAAATTGAAGAGACCAATAAGGTTGAAGAAATCAAAATTGGAGAAGTTCAGACTGAAAGCACTAAAGGCGAAGAAAATAATCAGCAATTCTCTTCTGGAAATTTTTCACAGCAAAAAACAATACAAAAAAAACAGGCCGATATAACAAATGAACCGAATCATCTACCAGAGCCTTCTGACTTTATTTCCCTAATTAAACAACAAAACCTATCTTTGTTTTCAGGTATATCACAACTTGCTCTTTTGTGGAATCAATCTATCCCTAAAGATGCTCAATGCAAAGAATTAGAAGAAGAAGGGTTAAACTGCTTATTTAGCCAATCAAGCTGGGAAAAATTAATTTCTTTAAATCGGCCTGCCATCATGGAGTTTCCTATTTCCAAAACTGAAAAAAAGTATGCTTTACTTTCAAAATTGAAAAATGGTAATCCTGTTTTTCAATTTAGTGAAGATAAGGTCTTTTCTATTGATGAAGTGCTTGACTTATGGGAAGGCTATTATGTGATTTTATGGCAGCCACAGACAAAAAAAATTGAAACAGTCTATCCAGGCTGGTCTTTTTCGGGAGTAAAATGGATAAAAAAACAAATACTTATAAACAATCCTAATGCTATGTTAACAGATGATTCAAATTATTATGATGATGCACTAAAAGCCGAAGTGAGGAAATTTCAAAAAAAGCATTATTTAACGCCGGATGGAATAGTTGGAGCCAATACATTTATTCATCTACAAAACACGGATCCTTTAGATAATTCACCAAAATTAAGACCGGCACGCTAATGTCTTTTATTTTAAACGCATTAAGAAAATCAGAGCAGGAAAGGCTATCCAAACAAGCAGAGTCTACAGGGCATAAACTTATAGGTAAGCAAGAACAAATTGAAAATAAAAAATTCCCAACTTGGTTAATTGCTTTAATTCTTATCAATATGTGTTTATTGGCCTATTTTATTTGGTCAGCTACACAAGAAAAAACTAGCTCTGTTGAAACAAAAAAATCTATTGTTACAGAAAAACTAAAACCTTTAACACGGGATACCGTTGTTTCTGAAAAACCACCTCTCTCGACACCGGAGAGAACAGAAGCTTTAAAAGATTCTGTTGTAGCTTTAGCTAAACAGAAAGAACAGCTATTTATCGCTCAACAGATTAAAAAACGAAAAGATAAAATAAAAAAGGTAAAAAAATTAGAAGGAATTACCCCTTCAAAAAACAAACAGGCTATTTCTGGTAAAAAGCAGGCAGAAAGTGTACCGGTAGTAGAAAGAAAAATAATAGACTCTCCAACACCAACACCGTCAAATAATAACCAGTCTAAAACAAAGAAAAAGGAAAATACACCCCCTTTTCTATCAGAACTGCCTTTTGAGTTTCGACGCTCTGTGCCGGCAATAGATTTTAATGTTTTTGTTTACTCAAGTATTGAAAAAGAACGATTTGTTATGATTGATATGAAAAAATCCCAAGCAGGGCAAGAGATACTAGAAGGTATGGTACTTAAAGAAATTCGTAAAAATTCAATAGTTGTTGAATATAAAAACAAGGTTTTTCAAATTGAACGTTAGAAGGTAATTTAATTCTCATTTCTTAGTCACCGCGTGACTATTTTTCCTGTATTTGTTGATGCCGATAAAATATAACTTACATTTATGACTGTAAAATAAATGTTGAAATTAACATAGAATTTCAATGTAATGCCTATTACCCTAGGCAAAAATTCTTTATTGTTATAAAGAATTCAATTCAAAAACCTGCTACTATTGCAGTAATTTTTTAATAAGAGTTCCATTTGCTTTTTTAGAGAAGTAAATTTTGAAATCAGGACACTAGAAGATGACTGACTCCACAGCAACAGAAGAAGCTAGATCTAAAGGAATACTTTGGTTTTTTGGTGCCTTACTTGGCATAATACTACTTATTCTAATTTTATTGGGTGCATGGTGGGGCAGTGAACCAGAAACTTTTAATGTAAAAGAACAAGCAAAGATAAATATCGAAAAGACTGGTACTGATTATATTCCTATCGGGTTTGTTTATACTAATACACTTGCTCATATGGCTGAGATATTGATGAATAAGCCGGGGGGGTATATTTCTAATGATGTTGCTCCTCCAGGACTGTTTTTGGATAATATACGTAGCTGGGAGTATGGCGCGTTAGTTATGTTACGCGATGGCACAACCGCATTAAGGAATCACTTTGCAAGAGATCAGTCCCAATCAATGGAAGATAAAGATTTGGCAAAGGCTGAGCCTTATTTTTATTATGAACCTAATTCATGGGCTCTGCCTTCTTCAGAATCTGAATATGACAAAGGAGTTGTCTCATTACATAAGTACATGAAGCGCTTGTATGCCCCAAAAGGCAAACAAAGGCGTGCCCAGTTTTATTCACGGGCGGATAATTTATGGACTTATCTTGAAGTTGTGATCAAACGATTAGGGGGATTATCCACTCGGCTAACAGCCAGTACAGACCGTTTTGCCGGTGCGGCTGGTATTCTCTATGACCCTAGTGGACAGACTGAACCTCAGTTCGGTGAAGAAAGAGAAAAAGGCGTTGGTAAAACGCCTTGGCTATTAATTGATAATATTTTTTATGAAGCTCGTGGTGCAAGTTGGGCCTTGTTGCATATTTTACAAGCGATAAAAGTGGATTTTGGAGACATTATTTTAGATAAAAGAGCGATGAACACATTGGATAATATGATTCACGCCCTGAAAAATGCACTTACACCTATATTAAGTCCAATGATTTTAAGTGGAGATGGCTTTGGTATGTTTGCAAACTACTCATTATCCATGGCCAACTATATTGCCAGAGCAAATGCAGCTGCACTTGATTTACGTGATTTAATGAATAAAGGATAGGATTTCATTATGCAAAAAGAAATAAACGAGAACCTAAAAAAAATCAGTACCTGGAAACGTATTTTTTTTCTTTTAATTTATACGGTTATCGTTGGTATCGTTAGAATGTTGCTTTGGGCAATTATTCTATTACAAATTGGGTCTGCTTTATTTACTGGTGAACCCAACCAAAATATTTTAAATTTTGGTAAAAAATTGTCTGCATATCTTTACCACATTCTGTTATTTTTAACCTATAACACAGATAAATTACCTTTTCCTTTTTCTGACTGGAATGTAACTGAAGAGCTGAATTTGCCAGATCCTAAAGAATAATGCTATGCCGAAAAATCATCCATATTGATATGGATGCTTTTTTTGCTGCAGTTGAACAGCGTGATTTTCCAAAATATAAAAATAAACCTATTATTGTCGGAGGCAAGCCTAATACTAGAGGTGTTGTAGCAACGTGTAGTTACGAGGCTCGTCAATATGGCATCCATTCCGCCATGCCTTCATCACAAGCCTACCGCTTATGCCCACAGGCTGTTTTTGTAAAACCCCGGTTCGAAGCTTACAAAGAAGCCTCTTCCATTATTAGGCAAATATTTTCAAACTATACCGAATTGTTTGAGCCGTTATCTCTTGATGAAGCCTATCTTGATGTTAGCAACAATGCATCCTATCAAGGGTCTGCAACGCTTATTGCTAAAGATATTAAAACATCTATTCTAAAAAAAACGCATCTGGTCGCATCTGCCGGTATTTCCTATAATAAGTTTCTGGCCAAAATTGCATCAGATATGGATAAACCTGATGGGCTTTATTTAATAACCCCTGAACAGGGAAGCCAATTTGTTGAAAAGCTTAGTGTGGGGAAATTTCATGGTGTAGGTAAAGCAACTGAAAAAAAGATGCATGCTTTAGGGATAAAAACAGGAAAAGATATAAAAAAACAATCACTGCCCTTTTTACTACAGAATTTTGGAAAAGCAGGGCAATATTATTATAACATTGCCAGGGCTATAGATCTTCGGCCAGTAAATAACCACAGATACAGTAAATCAGTGGGTGTTGAAACCACGTTTCAAGTTGATATTAAAGATCGTCATCAAGTTTTACAACATTTAGATCAACTTTTAGCCAAAGCATTAAAAAAACTAAACGATAAAAAAATGACGGCGCAAACCTTAACGGTAAAGATAAAATACCATGATTTTGTCCAAATTACGCGTAGTCAAACTTTATCAAAGATAATTACGGATAAAACAGAACAAAATTTAATTTTTGAAAAATTATTACAAAATACAGAAGTAGGGGTTCGAAAAGTGCGATTACTAGGTGTCACCCTGTCATCATTGCAAGACCATGCAAAATTTTTAAAATATAGGCAAATGGATTTATTTGAAAGTCCGTTGGTCAATTCCTCATGCCCCTAAGCCACGTCCATTATCAGCTCTTTTAAATACTGATATAAAAGGCGTGATGATTTAGGTGGCTTATCTTCCTTAGCTTCTTTTTGAGCATTTCGTTGAAGTTGCTTTAAACGCTGGCGATCAGCGCTTGAGAATTGATTTAATAACTCTGTTAGCACAGTATTTCCACTACTAGCGATTAACCTATCCCTCCATTTTTCGGCTTGGTGGTGTTCTCTCACGCCATGTGCGCTTTTAGATTTAATCCGATTTAAATTTTCCATAATTTCTACCAGCTCAATGTCCCTTAACTGTGCGGTAATAAATTTAAGCTGCCGTTTTCTAGCCTGCTTGGTCGCCGACATTTTTTTTGTAGCGATAATTGCAGCTTCAATTGTTTCGGGAATTTTCATTGAAGCTAATTGAGGCTCTGTCAAATGAGTCAGTTCTTCAGCTAAAGCGGCTACTTCAGCAATATCTTTTTTTATCTGGGTTTTATTAGGGCGAATTGCATAATATTCAATTAGGTCACCGTTTTCATCATATTCAGGTTCTTCGCCTCCACCGTAAGCTATATCACTGTTTTTCATGCATCAAACCATCGCTACCAAAAAGACGACAAACATGATGACAAAACCAATGGGTACTAGAAATCCCATCCAATCAGATTCTGCATTTTTGCCCATTCTTAGAGATGACCGGATTCCTGGTTTCATCCAAAAAATGACGCCAAGTGCTATAACGCCAAGCAAAAGGTTTTCCCAAAGTGAAAATTCCATCAAGCTACTCCTTTATTTAAGGGCTTATTATAATCTTTTATTTGTTTTTCCCAAATCGCAGTTTTTTGATTCAACGTCATTGCTGCATGCGCAGGGCTGGATGAAGGTAATCGACAATATTGTAAATATGAAAATTGCTCACAAATTGTTGGCAAAATATATTTTCTATAAATTGTTTCAGCCTTTGCACCATTAAAAAATACTTTTTTTATCGCTGTATGCGTGAAAAAAAATTGATAAAAATCATTTGTTTTTATTGAATCCATTTTAATGGCGGTATCCAGACTCCCCTGCCGATAACAACTTTGTAATACATCCCATACTGCTATATTATTTTTTAAAAGCAATTGTTTTCGTAGCTTATAAGTTGGTATTTGATGGGTTGGTTTATTAGTGAATAATGAAAGTATGATTGGCCAAAATGCATTTCGCTCATGCCCATAATATTGTTGTTTTTTTAGCGATGACTCACTAGGCATTGAGCCTAAAATTAATAGCCTTGCATTTTCATCAGCTATTGCTGAAAACCCAGAAATATTCTTCACAACCCTCAATTAGATCTTAAAATAAATCCTACCTTAACGATATATTTGAGATAATGCACGTTTTTTTATTTAAAATAATATTTGCTATGTGGTTTAAAAACCTTGCGCTTTACCGATTTACCGAACCCTTTGCTTTAACTACAGATGAGATTGCAGAGAAATTAAATGATAAACGCTTTCGTCCCTGCGGTAACCATGATGAATTTAGCGTGGGCTGGACTTCACCAGTTGGCAATGTTGTAGAACAACTTATTCATGAATCAAATGGGTTTATGATGCTATGCCTGAAAAAAGAAGAAAAAGTTATTCCTGCAGCAGTAATTGGTGAAATGATTCAAGAGAAAGTAGCTGAAAAAGAGGAGCAAGAAGCCAGGAAACTATCTAAAAAAGAGAGAACAGCATTAAAAGATGAATTAATTTTTGAGCTTTTACCTAGAGCCTTTTCATTCTCAAAAAAAACTTATGCTTATATTGACCCTAAAGGCGGCTGGATAGTTGTAGATGCAGCTTCAGCTAAAAAAGCCGAAGATTTACTTAGTTTTTTACGCAAAGGTATTAGTTCATTACCTGTGGTGCCGATTAATACGATTGATAAACCAGAGATTATAATGACCCAATGGTTAACAGATAATCATTCTATCCCTAAAGACTTAGTGGTTGAAGATGAATGTGAACTACGCTCTCCAGAAGAGGATGGTAGTATTATACGTTGTAAGCGTCATAATCTTAGTTTGCCAGAAATAACCAATCATTTAGATACTGGCAAACAAGTGATAAAATTAGCCGTTAACTGGACAGACCGTTTATCTTTTATTATTGATGAAAATCTTTCTATTAAACGCTTAAAATTTTTAGATTTAATACAAGATCAAGTTGCTGATACTGAAGCAGATGATGAAATTTCAAAATTTGATGTTGATTTTTCTATTATGTCTTTAGAACTCTCAAATTTTATACCGCGTTTAGTCGAAATATTTGGTGGTGAAAATAAAACATAATTTATTTTTGGGCTAGAATTAGATAACATCAAAATTATTTTTTCCCTAACTATGTGTATGCCAATTTTGGCAATGACCACTGTGGAGTTCCTTGGCCAAAGGTATTAGAAACAATATGCCAAAATTTAGCAAAGTTATATTTTATTTTCTATTAATCACTAACCAAGTTGTTTTTGCAGATAGTTTACCCTATCCAAAAAACCCTGGAGATATCCTAATAGGAAATAAACCTTCGCCTATTCAGTATACTTTTGCTAAAGAGGAAGATACTTTACTGGATATTGCAAGAGCTTTTAATATGGGGCAAAACGAAATACTAATGGCGAATCCGAAGGTCGACCGATGGCTACCAGGAAAAAACACTAAAGTAAATATACCGATTAGTCGTTTATTACCAAATACTCCTCATAATGGTTTGGTTCTAAACCTACCAGAGTTTCGCCTTTATTATTATCCAAAACAAAAAGAACATGAACCAAGGGTAGTTATTACTCATCCTATTAGTATTGGTCGAGTCGATTGGGAGACGCCCTTAGGTGTTACTACTGTTATAGCTAAAAATAAAGATCCAATATGGATTCCTACACAAGCCATTAAAGACGAGCATGCTGCCGAAGGTGATATTTTACCCGATGTATTTCCTGCGGGGCCAGATAACCCTTTAGGTCAATACGCAATTAGGCTGGGTGTTCCAAGTTATTTAATTCACAGTACCAATAAACCTTTTGGTGTTGGCATGCGTGTTAGTCATGGATGTATCCGAATGTATCCAGAAGATATTGAACAATTATTTCCAAAAATAAAAATGGGGATAAATGTTCATATTGTTAATCAACCTATAAAAGTAGGCTGGTCAGACGATAAATTATATATTGAGGTACATCCAAGTTTGGATGATAAGAAAATTAGCTATGAAGAAAGGTTAAGTATTGCTTTAAATTTAATTGAACAAGCGAATAATTACAAGGTTTTAAGAATTAAAGGGAGTGCGCTGAAACGAGCCTTAAAACTAAGTAATGGAATTCCTGTTTCTTTAGCAAAACGTTAATACTACCAGAATTTGGAATTCTGGTACTCTCTGTTATTAGAAATACACCGAGGGTATAAAAAAAATATACCTCGGGATTTTTTATCAAGAATAAACTTTTACTTCATCATTGATTTTTTAAACATACGATCAAGTTTACTATTAGTATCTTGAGCATATTGTGCAGCACGGCTAGCCGCCGCTTCGGCAGCAGATGCTTTTGAAGCGGCAAGCTCAGAAGCAGATTGGGCCTTTGCTGCATCAGACGATGCTGTTGTTATTTGAGAACTCAAGTTATCAATTTGTGATTGTAAGTTATCAATATCAGATGAACTTGCGCAGCCTGTTGCTAAACCAGCGACAAGAATTAAACTTGATAATTTCATTGCTTTCATAGTTTTCCTATATTAAGTTAGTTTCGAATACGGATTTAATAGTTTCTTCTCTCATTTTATCAAATGCCTAGGTATAATTCTCTCTCTTTTTTCAACTTCTTTCCAGTATTATTTTATTTTTACCAACATTCCTTCTCCCATCCATTGGCTTAATTGATCTATTTGACTGTTTGTTAAAGCAATGCAGCCATGAGTCCAATTTATTAACTCATGAACTTTTGCATTAGCAAGACCTAAGCCATGAATACCTATAGCACCTCCAATGGGTGTGTTTTGAGGCGGAACTTTGTTTAGTTTGTGTGCTTTAATAATTGAGTTGTAGGAATCGTTCGATAAATTTCCATTTTCTAACCCATAGTTTGCATTATCAATAGACGGGTAGTCAAATCCATAAAATTTGTAGAATTTACTTTTATTATTGACCCAGCCTATTTTATAGGTTCCGATGGGTGTTATATCATCACCTAATTGCTGTTTAGTTCCTGCTCCATTTCGGCCAATAGAAATATTTTTCATTATTGCGAGTGTTTTGAGCCCTTTTTTTACCTCAAGGCTCAGGGCTTGGGTGTCAACTAACAACCAAACTGGATCGCCAGCGTGTAAAGGCATAGAAAAAAATGTAAAACTTAGAACTAAAGCTTGTGTAATCCGAACTTTCCTCATAAAAACCTACATTAAAATAA
>CAZHUE010000016.1:0-11813 GCA_964535875.1 uncultured Methylomarinum sp. | reverse complement strand
ATCTCAGTAAGATTAAAAAATGAAAATAAATACTCAATCAACCATCCCCCACAATGATCAAAAACCTGGCACTTCTGGACTTAGAAAAAAAGTAACTGTTTTTCAACAAGATAACTACTTAGAAAATTTTGTCCAATCAATTTTTAATTCTTTACAAGATTTTCAAGGAACATCTTTAGTTTTAGGTGGTGACGGTCGATTTTTTAACCGCGAAGCCATACAAATAATTATAAAAATTGCTGCCGCCAATGGTTTTGGCGAGCTTATTATTGGTCAGGGTGGTTTGTTATCCACACCGGCTGTATCAAATTTAATCAGAATTAATCATGCTTTTGGTGGAATTATTCTTTCTGCAAGCCATAACCCTGGAGGTCCTGATGAGGACTTCGGTATTAAATATAATGTTAGTAATGGAGGCCCTGCCCCAGAAAAATTTACTGATGAACTTTACAAAAATACCACGACCATTTCAGAATATAAAATTGCAGATATTTCTGATGTTGATATAGATAGTATAGGTCAACAAAAAATTGATGCATTACTTGTTACCATAATTGATCCTGTTTCTGATTATGCTGACTTAATGGCTAAGATTTTTGATTTTGACTTAATTAAAAATAGTATCTCCTCAGACAAAATAACCCTCTGTTTTGATGCAATGCACGCGATTACCGGCCCTTATGCGAGCTGGATTCTGGAGCAGCAATTAGGTGCACCAAAAGGCACTGTTATTAATGGCATTCCTTTGGAAGACTTTGGCGGAGGGCACCCAGATCCTAATATGGCACATGCAAAAGAATTAACGAGCAGAATGTTTGGTAATAACCCACCTGTTTTTGGTGCTGCATCTGATGGTGATGGAGACCGAAATATGGTTATGGGAGCAAATATTTTTGTCACACCAAGTGATAGTTTGGCGATTATGGCAGCAAATGCCCAACTGATTCCTGCCTATGCTAAAGGAATTTCAGGTGTAGCTAGATCAATGCCTACCAGCCAAGCAGTTGATAGAGTTGCTAAAAAATTAGAGCTACCCTGCTTTGAAACACCGACGGGCTGGAAGTTTTTTGGTAATCTTTTAGATGCTGGGAAGATAACTTTATGTGGAGAAGAAAGTTTTGGGTCAGGATCAGATCATATCAGAGAAAAGGATGGTTTATGGGCTGTTTTATTCTGGTTAAATCTGGTTGCTAAAAAAGACCAGTCTGTTGAAGATATAGTATTTGATCACTGGAAAATTTATGGTCGTGATATTTATTGTCGCCATGATTATGAGGCTGTAGATACAGACATTGCTAATGGCATTTTTGATCATTTAATCAGTCAATTACCGAGCTTAATAGATCAAAAATTTGCTGACTATACAGTGAAATATGCGGATGAATTTAGTTATACAGATCCAGTAGATCAAAGTGTTAGCAATAACCAGGGTATTCGCATTGGTTTTGAAAATGGCTCACGTATTATTTTCCGTTTATCAGGGACAGGGACAGTTGGTGCAACATTAAGAATCTATTTGGAAAAGTTTGAAGCCGATAGTAGTAAACATAAGCAAGATGCTCAAGAAGCATTAGCTTTTTTAATAGAACTGGCAGAACAATTTTGTGAAGTTAAAAAGCGCACAGGTAGAACAGAACCAACTGTTATCACTTGAATATATGGGCACCTGAAATTCGTTTTTTTCTCTACGAACAAAAAATATGATTAAAAATTTTGACCCTGAAAACACAGCATTATTAACAGGCATTAATCTGATAGAGGCAAGTGCAGGTACGGGGAAAACTTATACCATTGCAATGCTGGTCTTGAGGTTTGTCGTTGAGAAAAAATTAGACATTAAACAAATATTGGTCGTCACTTTTACTAAAGCGGCGACTGAGGAACTAAAAGATAGAATCCGGTCGCGTTTAGTTGAAGCCAGATTGGCTGTTATTAATTTGAATAATGATGGACTGACTGCAGCACTTCATCCAAATAAATTTGATAACGGAATTAAACAATGGCTAGATAACCTTGATATGGAGCCACCCCTTATTTTACAGCGATTACATGATGCTTTACTAGATATTGATCAGGCGAGTATATTCACAATTCATGGCTTTTGTCAGCGTGTTTTGGTTGAGCATGCCTTGGAAAGTGGACAATTATTTGATACTGAATTAACCGGTGATATTAGTGAAATTAAGCGTGCTTGCTCGGATGATTTCTGGCGCAAAAATATTTATCAACGAACTATATGGGAAGCGTCTTTACTAACAGCTCATTTTTCAACACCAGATAAATTATTGGCTAGTGTTGATTTTATTGCTGCTGATTTGACTATTTTTCCAGATTATGAAGATTTAGATAAAAAGTTGATTGAGTTGAAACAACTCTGCAATAAAAACGGTTCAACTATTGAAACCTCGCTCTCTTTTTTACAAAAAAAATTGTCGGATGGAAAATTTAAAGTTAGTTTTGAAAGTGAATTTGAAGCTACATTTCAATCAATTTCTGACTGGCTTAATGACAATAACTCAACGATACCTGATTTTTATTTTTTTACTGAACAAGGGTTGCTTAAGGCACTAAATGGAAATAAATTCAGAAAGAGTAAAACAAACTCGCTCTCATCGGACGAACAAAAATTGGCTTATATTGATTCACTTAATTTAGACTTTACACCTTTTGAACAACTTAATTCGGGCATTAGTAAATTAAGTATAGTATTTCGTCGCGCCCTTCTTAAAACACTGCATGAAGAGGTGAATAAAAAGTTACAACAATTAAATATTGTCTCGTTTGATGATTTAATTACTCGTCTTGAAGATGCGTTAACCGGAATGAAAGGGCAAGCTCTACGAGAGGGTGTTCAGCAACAATATCAAGTGGCTTTAATTGATGAATTTCAGGATACTGACAAAAGCCAGTGGTTTATTTTTTCTTCCTTGTTTACCTCGGAAGAACATACTCTTTATTTAATCGGGGATCCAAAACAGGCCATCTATAAGTTTAGAGGGGCAGATATACAGTCCTATTTTGCCGCAAAAAAACACGCTGACCATCAGTTTAGCCTAAGGTTTAATTGGCGTTCATGCCCACAATTAGTTGAAGGTATCAATGTATTGTTTAGTACTAATAACCCATTCTTCTCGGACGAGTTAAGTTTTATTCCTGTTAAGCCTGCATTGGATCTAGAAGACGGAGGGTTAGTAGAACAAGGTAAATATCAATCGCCTTTTGTTTTATGGCAATTAGGTCAAAGTGATAAAGAAATTTGGACGGCAGGAAAGGCAGCAAATGAAATTAAAACAGCCGTTGTTAATGAAATTCTAGATTTACTCCTCCCTGAATTTAGTATTAAAAAAAATAATAATGAGAATAAGGTTCATCCTAAAGATATTGCTATTCTGGTAAGAACCAATCCACAAGCAAAAGATTTTCAAAAGGCTTTAAATATGGTGGGTGTAACTGCTGTGATTAATAGCAAGGAATCAGTTTTTTCTTCAGCTGAAGCTGTTGATCTGTATTTTTTATTACAAGCCATTGCAGAGCCGACAAATATTCTACTCATTAGACAAGCATTGACGCTTCCCTGGTTTAATCTTGATGGTCAACAACTACTTCAAATACTAAATGATGATCTGGTTATGGATGGCTGGTTTTCTCGCTTTCAAAATTATAATTTATTATGGAAGAACAAAGGCTTAATGCCAATGATATTGCAGTTTCTTTCTGTGGAAAAAGTACGACCTCATTTATCTATAAATAAACTAGCAGAAAGATGCCTTACTAATTTGCAACACTGTGTTGAGTTGGTTCAACAAGCAGTAGTTGACGAACATTTAGGCGTTAATAAAACACTGGCTTGGTTACATAAAAACATCACTCAGACATCATCTGGCTTTACTCCCTCAGAAGATCAGCAGCTTAGATTAGAAAGTGATGAAAATGCTGTGAAAATTATTACCATGCATAGTGCTAAAGGGCTAGAATACCCTATCGTTTTTTGTCCTTTTTTATGGCAACGAGGTGATCGTTTAAATAAGGAAAAATCGCTAATTAAATGTCATAAAAAATCAGAAATAATTGCCGATTTAGGCTCCGACCAATTTGAAGAACATCGTAAAATTGCATTAGATGAAGAATTGGCTGAAGATTTACGAGTCTTTTATGTGGCTGTAACTCGTGCTAAATATCGTTGCTATATTAGTTGGGCTGATGTGCGAACAAAAGATAAACCGAATAATTCTGCAATGGCTTATTTACTGGATTTTTATGCTGATGATTTTTTGCTACAACAAGAAAAAATTAAACAATATAGCCTTAATCATCCATTAGCTTTTGAATACCGCTTATTAAAGAGTGGAGAAGAAGTTACTGGAAACTGGAAGTCGCAAGAATTAAATAACAGGCTAGCATATAAACAAAAACAACGTTCACTTTATACAGACTGGCAAATGAGTAGTTACACAGCACTTTCTTCTTTGAGTATAAATGATGTACCTGAATTGCCAGATGATAAGGTCAGAGAAGTCACTGCCATTAGAGATATAGAAAGAGATGATTTCGAATTACCCAGAGGGGCTCATACAGGTAATGTTATCCACGATTTATTGGAAAATAGTTCGTTCAAATCATTATCTGAAGGTGATGATATTAGTCTTCAAAGAGATAAATCCTGTTTACGTTACGGGTTAAATTGCAATAACCCAGAGCAAATAGATCAATTATTAAGTCGAACGGTTAACACCGTATTAAGCATTGGGAATGATAACTTTAGCTTAAAAGATTTATCTAACCAACAATGCTTAAAAGAAATGCCTTTTTATTTATCAATGAAAAAAATGGAGGTAAGTCAAATAAATCAGATATTAAAAGACTACCCGACTTTTCAACCTTTATCTAACAAAACGCTGTGTGGGTTTTTAACTGGATTTATTGATTTGATATGTGAATACAATGGACGATATTATGTGTTGGATTATAAATCGAATGGATTAGATTTGTACGACCAGGAATCATTAACTGCATCGATGCGAGAGCATAATTACGGCTTACAATATTGGATTTACACACTGGTTTTGCATCAATACCTAAAAAATAGAATACCTGGTTATAGTTATGAAAAATATTTTGGTGGCGTGATGTATTTGTTTGTTCGGGGGATGGATGGTAAAAATAAAAACAGTGGTGTTTATCAGGCAAGACCGGAACTAATAAAAATTGAACAGTTAGCTAATTTATTTATTACAAAGTCATAAACTAGGCACACAATGCCGTTTTTTATAATTATTTTTTAAAAAAAAATGGCTTAAAAAAATATATTTAATTATAGAAAAATAGATTGAGTGATATGACTTATTTTAATGATGTCAAATAACATAAATACGTTTATTTACACGTGGTTTTGTATATTTCCCAGGAAAACTTTTACTGAAGGGCTAAACAACGCAATTCCTATGCCACTAACTAGATATTTGTCATGCGTCAAAATGTCACATTTTCATTAAGGAAATTGATTAGTAAACTGTAACCAACTCTTGTATGTCCCCCTCCTATTAGGGGAAGACTGGAGTTGAACATCCTTCCTCTCGTGCGGTCTATATAACTTATCGACCGCACATTTTTGGAGATTTCTATGCACCGTAATTATCAATCGATTTATTCTTGTGTTGAAAACCATCAGGAATTAACTATTCAAACAGCTTTTCATGAAGCAGGTCATGCTGCCAGTATTTACATTGGAAATAAAGAAAAGCAATTGCCTCCCGTATTTTTCCAGATTCAAATAACCCCACCATCAAAAAAAAATGGTCAGGTATATTCAGCGAAAGTAATAGATGGTCACTTGATACAAGATCTTCCTGTTGCAGGAATTGAGAGTCTTGAATCTTTATCTATCGAAGATAGACAAGATTATCAAACTGCTTATGAAGCCGATGTTATAAATTTATTGGTTGGCCCTTTGGCCGAAGCTAAATATGTTTTAAAGAGAGATGATGAGCCATTTAGCCTTGATCTCTTAAATACCCATGGATTGAATTTCTACGGTGGTTCTTCAGATACAAGAAAAGCTTATGCTTATATTGAGTTTTTTATTTCGTCTGAAAAACATCGCGAAGTTAAAATGCATGAGTTGTTTATACAGGCATTTCAGTTTGTTGAAAATCAAAACAATTGGGCTTGTGTAGAAAATTTAGCGCAGTACCTTTTGAATAGCAAAAAAGAAGTACTTTCATGTGAAGAAGCTGTTGAAATATTTGATAAATCTTTAGCGGCCTAGTTGGTCTGTAGATATTTCTTATATTTATCTGCTATATATAAAATACAAAAAGGCAAGTAAGATGGATGGGTTATTTGTTGCGCGCTCATAAGTTGTTATTGAAAAAATGTGATCTAAAAATCGAAGGCATAAGATAGACCAAAATCCAGGCGAACTCGGTTTTCAACTGTTTCGTTTCCTTCAAATTGATAATGGTATCCTGTTACTCCCATCAGATAATTTAGCCCTTTAACTGAAGTTATCCCCTGCCAACCCAGGCCAAAGGAGTAACCGGTGCTATCACCTTCTAATGCTTCAAATTGATTACGACTTTGCCCACCTTGTAAGTTAAGAGGAACAATTTCTCCATTAGCCGGTTTCACAGCAATTTTACTGAGATCAATTTGAGTTGTACTGTGTAAGAATGCTGCAGCAAAATTGAAAGATAACCCTCCATTCAGAAAGCCTTGCTGGATCCTCCAATTATAATTTATGCCAACAAAGGGGCCATCATATTCAAATTCAATATCCACTTCACCCAATGTTGCGCCCGTTAGAAATGGAATGGGTTGTCTATTACTAGGCTGAAAACTTTTGATGGTGCCTCTAATATTACTAGTGATTGATGTTTTGGCATATTTATACCCTCCGAATAACACTAAATTATCAAATACCTCAAAGCCTGTTGAAATTGCCCATTCGAAGCGGTCAAAATCCGCATGTAGTGTGCTATTATTTTGAAAAATTGTGTCCGTCTGAAGAACCCCGCCTCCTTTTACGAAATTCGTACTTTCAAAACCGGAGTCAGCTTGGCCTTCGAACAAATATTGTATATCAACATCAACGAAAAATCGATCAATAAAAAAAGTTGTACCTCCACTCACAAATGGTAGCCAGTCAGTGTATTTTATAGCACTTTGGAAAACCTCATCCTTACCTTCAAGACCTTGTGCCTCAGACCTAAACTCCGGTTGTTCATATTCGTAAAACTGGATTCCAGTTTTAAAACGAGGTTGCACTCTTAAATTTAAGGCATTTGCAGGTACTTGGTAAATCACTGCTGTTAATACGAAAACAGTAGTATAAATATTTTTTAACATTTTTCCTGTTTCTCTCTTTAAAGTTTTAGGCAATTTATTTTAGGAGTGCAGTATTATCTGTCTTTGTTCCTATTTGCTCTTATTTGATTCCTTAAATGCGTAGTCTAGCTATCATAGCATTTGAGTGTAAAAGTGTAATACATTGATGCACTACATATTTTTATTGTTGATACAATGAAATATCAAATATAAAGTGAAAGTAATACCTTAACTTAAAGTGGCTAGATTATCCACTAGTTTTAGGCAGGTTGAAGAATGCGAAGACATTGTAATCTAATGAATTAGTAGAGATAGTCATAAGTAAAATTTTACACATTTAAAAATTTTGTATATGTTAATTCTTTTAAATGCTAGTCCGGCAAAAAACATTGATTCTTATTAGGAGATGGAAAGGTAAAATATGACAATTAATTCACAGATCAAAGAATATCAAAATAGACTAAAACAAAAAGGCTATAACAATGAAATGTCTTTTCAGGCGGAGGCATTTTCAAGAAATATTGGACTTTTAACGTTGGCAGAGCAAGAAAAATTACGCTGCTCAAAAGTCGCTATTCCTGGTATGGGAGGGGTTGGTGGCGTTCATCTAACGACTTTGTTAAGAACGGGTATAAGTCAATTTCATATTTCTGATCTAGATGAATTTGAACTGGCTAATATGAATCGGCAATATGGTTCGAAAATCAAAAATATTGATCAATCCAAGGTTGACAGTATGGTTGAAGAAGCGGCTGAGATAAATCCTTTCGCCAATATTACAACATTTCCAGAAGGTATTAGTGAAGATAATATTGATGATTTTTTGACTGGTGTGGACATTGTAGTTGATGGTATGGACGCTTTTAATATTAAAATTCGGCGTATTATTTTTAATAAAGCACACGAAAAAGGTATTCCCGTTATAACAGCCGGCCCAATTGGATTTAGTGCGGCTACTTTGGTTTTTATGCCCGATAGGGGATTAAGTTTTGATGAGTATTTTGATATTCGTGATGATATGGATGAAGAAGAACAGTTGCTCAGGTTTTTCATTGGACTAATGCCTAAAGCGACTCATCTAAAATATGTAGAGATTGATGAAAACTTATTAAAGTCCAGAAGTGGTCCCTCACTAGGGTTGGCCTGTCAACAATGCTCTGCTACAGCAGCAACAGAAGTGATCAGAATTATCCTCGGTAAAAAAGGTATCAAAGCTGTTCCTCATTATTTTCAATATGATTTATTAAGCAGAAATTTTGTTAAAGGTTATATGCCGTTTGGTAATAGAAATCCGTTGCAAAGATTGAAACTAAAAATTTCACTAAAACGATTAGCAAACCTGAAACCCAGAATTAGACCCGAAAAAATCATACCACCTCTTTTATTTTCTACTATTTCAGGTGAGATCCCTAAAGATGTTATAGATTATTTTTTAAAGGCTGGACAACAAGCCCCATCGGGTGAAAACATTCAGCCTTGGAAGCTAGCTAATAAAAAGAATGTCATTTGTATACAGCTTAATACAGAAGCAGATCACTCCTTGTTTAATTTAAACCAGACTGCTTCCATCATTGCTTGTGGGGCAGTGGCTGAAAATATAAGTATTACAGCAAGCAAATATAACCTGAATACGAAAATTAAAATAAAATTCTCACCGGATAATGAAAACCTATCCGCTGAAATCAATTTAAAGCCAGAACAAATAAGTGAAGATCCACTTGCACGGTTTATTTGGGAACGTCAAACTAATCGCACAAAATATAATAAAAAACCAATACCTGAAGCTGACTTAGATTCAATTAGACAGGTCTGTAGCCAAATTGAAGGTGCATCATTAGACCTTTATACTGATAAAAAAGATTTAGATTTAATTTCAAAAATGGTTTTTAATGCTGATATTTTTCGCATGGAGACAAGAAGTCTCCATGAAATGTTAATGTCTCATATACGCTTTTCAGATGAAGGTGCATTCGCAACAAGAGATGGCTTCCACCTTAAAAATCTTGAAGCTGGTTTTGATGGTGAGATTTTTCTTAAACTGATACGTCCCTGGGCAATTGCTAACGCAATGAATAAAATAGGAATGGTGAAAATTGCCGCAGGCGTTTCTGAAAGAGGTGTAAAACAGGCTTCTGCCATGGGTATGATCAGGATTAAAGGCAACGATTCTCGAAGCTTTTTTGAAGGTGGTCGAGCAATGCAAAGAATCTGGCTAGAAGCGACACGACTAGGTATTTCCTTTCAGCCGATGACTATTCTCACCTTTTTGAGAAGATATTGGCTTCTTGATAAAACCGAACTTTTTAGTCCTAAACATAAAAAACTCTTTGAATCAGTGTGGACAGATTACCAGCAAGTCTTTAATTGTAAAGATGATGAAAGTCAAATAATGTTATTCCGATTAGGCTATGGCTCAAAAATGAAAGTTGGAACGCTGCGTAAGAAACCATAGGTGTCTTGGTCAAGCCTAGTGGAATTATCTAAACTTTGTAGGGCTGATATTTTAGCCATGAACATTTTAAAACTCATTGAATTTGCATAAGCAGATTATTAATGAGTTTTTATTGTGACTAAGAAGAAAGTTGTATTGTTTTGTTCAGAGTAGGTTGATGAACAATGGTTAAAAAACAGGATGTCCTATTATTTATTATCATCAGCAGCCAGGCATAAGTAGCCCTTATACCTAAAGTCATTTTCACCTGAACACTGGTTAATAGTTCCTCTAAGAAAAGTTTTTCCTGTATATCCTTTAAAATTCTCGGATATGGGGGTGAGAATGGTATCTTGTTCAATATATACCAGACACTCATCAATTGGAGAAAACTCTGATATTGAATCTGTAGTATTGAAAATTGAGTTGTCGTTACAAGAAATTTGATGTGTCAGTTCTGGAAAACCTAATTTGTTAGCACCAACAATTTTACCCTGTATAGCACATGATTTTCTTCCCCATCTAGTTCGGAGAGAGAGAGTTCCTAAAGTAGCTGAACTAGGGTCTTCTACATTTAATGTGTTGGTATGTATTTTGCCGTAGATCCTTATACAATCAGAACCATGACTATGACCATGACTATGACTACCAGTACCAAGGGCATTCGTACCATAGAGCATAAAAAAGCAGGCAACGAAAGGTATTATTTTATTAATCATATTTTTTCCATTTATATTATTGTTATTTTTTATAATGGTTTTTACCCTACTTTTATAATTCGTCAGCTAAAGTAAGCCACAAAAAAGTAATACTGCAAAATGTAGAAACCGAAAATCATTCTACCGTATTTTTTGGTTTTTTGTAATGATATTAATACCTGTCTATAGCAGCCTTATGCTGCCATTTTTATGACTTCTTTCTTCTTATCTTTACTTATAAAGAATAAGTGTTGCTGATAAACATGGTTCAGGATATCTTTACTCATTGATGAAAAAATATCTGTTTTATCTTCAAAGAAATAATTTAGCATTTGCTGGTTCCATATATACGTTTTCTCTTTAGGTTTTGTAATACAAGCACTTTCTTTTTTAAAAAAAAAATAATGTAAGTTTTGGTTTTTGTTTTGTTGGCTGTAGATTTTTTTACTGAGGGTTTCCACTAAATTTAAATCAAGAGAATAAGCAAGAGCTGGCTTACCATTGACATGATCACAAAATTTCAGGTTGCCGATTTGTTTAAAAAGCAAAATACTTGTGTAAAAGAAAGAGTGCTTTGGATTAACGTTAATAACCATATGATCCATTTTTAGATTATGGATTGCATAAGCCATTGTTATTTTATTCAACAGCAAAGGTAGCGTTAAATTGTTTGTTCGGTAATCAGGGTGTGTCGCAAGAGCACCTATTTCAGCAATTTTCTTATTCTGGTTTCGCAAAACGTCTATTTCTTCCTTATATAAACTGTCCATAGGCAAGCCTAAGAAAGTGGAGTCCGGAAATAAAGTACAGGTAATAATAACTTTGTTACCTTTTTTACCGATAAACACAGTCGTTTCCGGGTGGAAATTATATTTAGATAAGCGCATCCTTGAACGGTGACTATTTGTATATCCCTCTTGAACATAAACTTCATGAAGAAGACTAAATGCTTGTTCAAGCTCATTAGTCGTTTTTGCAATCTTAAAAACTATTCCTTGGACCTCTTCTTCTTTAATTTTTATTTTTCTTCTTATTATCTTATCCGTTAAAGAATTGGGAAGATTATTTTCTATTTTACGGGCTGATATTGTATCCATATTTTAAACTCCGATTAGATTTCTAGTTATGATGATGAGTCAGTAGCTTTTTTTAATACAGCTACTTAATAAGAATAGTCTAGATTCCAGAAAATAATAGGGTTATCAAAAAAAATTATTATTGTATTTTTTTAAATAAAATTAAATGGATAGGTGTTTTCGATCTCGAATAAATATGAATCAGGTTCTTTTTATCCTGATTTTTGATTGTTCATACAAGCTTGTAATTTGTAAAAGACTAAAAGCCAGTAAAAAATATTTAAA
>CAZHUE010000015.1:5250-25528 GCA_964535875.1 uncultured Methylomarinum sp. | reverse complement strand
AATTACACTACAGTCACCTGGAACACCTGTTGTACCATGATCAAGACCTGCATGGATTAAACCGCCATCCTCAGCACCGTTAACATCACCTTCGTCTATAACACCCATTTCGATAACTTCAACATACCCTTCACGAGCATCATCAGTATCCGTTTCTACATAAACACTGCCCTTTAATGCTACAGGTGCTTCTGGTATTGTTGGAGAAGTACATGTTTTATCAGATGAGACTAAAACAGGACCTGCTTCCGTTCCTCTAATTGCAAAGGTAAACACATCATAAGGTGACAGATAGACATTAAAGTCTAATACGTCATTTGAATTTTCAGATTCACGCAAACGAACTTTTACTGCTTTAAATTCATTTTTAGTATTTCTGAAGCTGAAGTTAGTTTGGAAGCCATTTTGAGTATTATAGTATGGAAAGATCAATACTTGACCTGTTCCATCCGCATTTACAGAAACAGCTTGCGCCACTGGAATTGCCGCTACAGAACCTAACATCGCCGCCGTAGCTATTGCTATTTTGGTTTTTTTAAACATTTTATCTCCGAAGAAAAGTTATTAAATACAAATTTTTAAAAATTTATTGGCCAGACACATAATACCACTCGCCTTTGGTGGTGGAAGACTCTATCCATTGCTCCCGAATAATACCACTAGACTCTGTGACACCAAGCCCCCTGCCAAACATAATTTTAACATACACTTTTACCATTACAACACATTTTTTTTCAACACAATCGACCTTTTCAACCTCGGCCTTCTGCCATGTGCCTACTCCTTGAATCTTTTTACTATATTGCTTATACGAGTAAATATTTCTATATTCAGGCGTTTGAAACAAATAAGCCGTTTCCAATCTCCCTTCTATTAATGCAGCCCATCGATCCATTACTCGCTGCTTAACTACTTCACTCGTATCAACTCTGGCGAAAGTAGCGCAACTTGTTACTGCTAGCGAAACAAGAAATATTATTACCCATTTCACCCCTTTATATTGCACTGATACCCCCTTTATTCGCCAGACAAATATTAATCTAAAAAACAACAACTTATGGCGATTATGAATAAAATACTTTAAGCTGAAGTTGGATTATAGCTCTATTTCAGAAAAAGGCAAGAATTTTACAAAATTTCTATGGCATTAATCTGAAATGTAGCGTATTCTACTGCGCCTTTTAAACAAATAGACTCACGCCCATTACCCTTAAAAGTAGATTGGGCTAACGGCTTTATCGTTAACTCAACATTTTTTCCCTTCTTTAAATCATCTTGGGTTGCCAAAGAGACGGCAGCCCAACCGACTATTATCCTAAATAAAATTCCCTTACTTAACTATAAGGGATGATTATTTATTTTCAAGTTATTTTTGTAGTTTTTTTCATACTAAAGGCTTTTTTTACGAAACAAAACCAATATTTAATAAATATTATTTTGTTTATTTGATTGCAAGCAACTGAAATTAATGCATAAAAACATTATCCCTTGCTTTTTCTGCTTGTTGCTCTATCGCAAATATTTTTTACCATTTAGCAACAAACTAACCGCAAAGTACAAAGCAAATGATATAAATGTTATTAACCTAATAAAATAGCATTCTTGGCATTTTGAGTCTTAAATTTATAACTCAGGCTATAATGACTCTTTTTCAATTATTTCTTTCTGAACCCATGTTCGACACTATTATAATAGGGGCTGGTTTTGCTGGTTCTGTTCTTGCTGAACGCCTTGCCACTCAAAAAAACAAGCGTGTTTTAGTTATTGATAAACGTCGTCATATTGGAGGCAACTGTTATGATCGTTTTGATGATCATGGCATTTTAATTCATCAATATGGGCCACACTTATTCCATACTGATAATAAACCTGTCTTCGATTATCTTAGCCAGTTTACACAATGGAGACAATATCAACACGAGGTTTTAGCCTTTATTGATGGGCAAAAAGTCCCTGTTCCTTTTAACCTTAATAGTTTACACGCATTATTCCCCAAGTCTCTTGCTGATTCTCTTGAACTTAAATTAATAGATAAATTTGGTTATGGTGTAAAAGTACCTATTCTTGAGTTGCGTAAAGTTAACGATAGTGAGCTTAAATTACTGGCTGATTACATTTACGATAAGATTTTTGTTAATTACACCGCTAAACAGTGGGGTAAAAAACCTGAAGACATTTCAGCTGAAGTGACTGCCCGTGTGCCCGTCCATATTTCTCGTGATAACCGTTACTTTCAAGATAAGTATCAAGCTATCCCTAAACTTGGGTATACCAAGGTATTTGAAAATATGCTTAATCAGCCAAACATTAGCCTGTTGCTAAATACTGACTTCAACAATGTTTTTAACATAGATTTTAAGACTGGCTCTATGCATTTTATGGATAACCCGTTTGAAGGGCAATTAATCTTTACCGGGCTTATTGATGAATTGTTTGATAGTCAATTTGGTGAATTACCTTATCGATCTCTGGATTTTCAATTTGAACATTTAGAAACAGATCAGTACCAAGAAAAAACTACGATTAATTACCCGAATGATTACGACTTTACTCGTATCACCGAGTTTAAACATATTAGCCAGCAGGCAGTTTCCGGCACTACAATTGTTAGGGAGTTCCCTCAAGACTTTGATCGAAAAGACCCAAAAAAACATATTCCTTATTACCCTGTTTTCACGCCTGAAAATAAAGAAAAACTAGACCGCTACCTTTCTTTTTCTAAACAATTTAAGAATATTACCCTGGTCGGAAGGCTCGCTGAAAATAGATATTATGATATGGATGACATCGTTGCCAGAGCTTTGCAGGTCTTTACAGATAAGTTTGCATAATCCTACAAACTCTATGAATACTTACAACTTTGATCGAAACAACACCCACATAAAGTATGCCTAAAATAACGCTTAAGAACGCGCACGAAATAAGTTCATCAACTGGCGCAGTATTTCTGTTTGTCTTCAAGGCGTGGCAACAGGCGCATAGCAAGCTACGCAACTGTTGCCACAACACCGAAGGCGGACAAAAAGACCAGCTAATTGATGAACTTATTTCGCGCACGCTCCTTAACTACTTTATCCCTACTTTATTCGCTATTAGTCTATTCTGCACAAGCAACAATAGTATAGCTCAGACCCAGAAAACTGAGAAAATATTAGGGGGAACCCCCTCCAACACCACTCAATGGCCATGGATGACTGGCTTAGTTAAAATAAACCTATCACCGTTTGACGGTATTTTTTGTGGTGGTAGTTTAATTGCAGAAAAATGGGTGCTTACCGCCGCTCATTGTGTTATTGATGAAAACATCAGAACTTTTGATGTTATCGTTAACTATGCTCAACTAGATAAAACTAGTGGTGAACGTTTATCCATCAAACGCATCATTATTCATCCCTTGTTTGACAATTTAACCCTGAATAACGACTTGGCTCTGCTCGAATTAAGCACGCCATCCAATCAGCAACCTATTATTCTTCTATCGTCATATTCCTCTCAAGATGCAGCTGAAAAACCGGCTATTGCACTTGGTTGGGGAACATTATCAGACACTGAAAACATTTACCCCACCGACCTTCAACAGGTAGAGTTATCTATTGTTGGCAATTCTCAATGCTCAAAATTATTACCTGATGTAACTGAAAACATGCTATGCGCAGGTTCTGCCTCAGTAAAAAGAGATACATGCAGAGGCGACAGCGGCGGCCCTTTAATCGTTTTTGATGAGAATAGCCAATCCTGGCGACAAGCAGGAATTACCAGCTGGGGAATTGGCTGTGCCATCAAAGGATTTAGCGGGGTATATACTCGTGTTAAAAATTATGCAGCACTTATTTCTGATATTATTTGTTCAAAAGATGAAATACCAACGCCTGCCATACTTTCTCTTGACGTAGATGGCGTTAAAGTCACTGCGAATTGGCAGTCGTCAAACAACGATAATAGCTATCGCTTAAATTATGCCCCTTTCCCGCAAGCGGAGCCTGTTTATAGTATTGATTTAAATCAATTAACTCAATTTTCTACTGTACTCTCTTCAGGTAACGCCTTTTATGTTGCCATTTCCAGCTATAAAAATAACTGCACTAGTGATTTTTCCAATATAAAACACTTTATTATTAAATAACCCTCTACTCGAATTGCCTGAATGAATTCATCTATCAAATTAAGCATAGTTTTTCTTAATTTTAATAAGCTTGCAGAAACTAAAATTACCAGCGAAATTTTACAACGGTTATGTGTAAAACGAGATGATATAGAGATTATTGCTGTTGATAATGGCTCTATTGATGGAACCGCTGAATTTTTACAAGCCCAGCCTAATATTATTAGTATTTTTCTGCCCGACAATAGCGGCATTGCCGGTTATAGGGCAGGCTTTATTAAAGCCCGTGGTGACTTCATCTTAGTTTTAGACGATGACTCAAGCCCTGTAAATCTTGCTGGCATCGACGACACTCTAAAAAGATTTGCTCAACACCCAACAATTGGTGTTATTGCGGCTCATATTCAAAACCCTGACGGCTCACCACAATGGAGCTGGCATTTACCCGAAACCAAAACATTCTCACCATCCCCTTTTTTTATTGGCTGCGGATTTATTATAAGACGAGAGTTATTTAAAAAAATTGGCTGGTACCCAGAAAACTTCTTTCTTTATCAAAATGAAATCGATGTAAGTTTTCAGATAGGTCTACAGGGTTATGACATTTTTTATGACCCCGAATGTGTCATTGTGCATCGAGGAAAACCCAACACCCGACCAGGCTGGCGTCGTGTTTTTTTTCCTACCCGAAATACATTGTGGCTGATTAGGCGATATTATCCCCAGCCTCAAGCTAGCTATATGATTGTTTCTCGCGTATTAATAGGTTTTGCACGCGCCATTACTTTTGGAGAAGTAAAAACATACCTTAAAGGTGTCCGAGATGGCATAAACCACCCCGTTACAAAAAACATTTTACCTGAGAATCTACGAAAAAAATTTACCCCTTTTTTCAAACAAAATAGTTTTTTTCATCAACTCTTTAAATGTACATAGTTAAGACTGAATTATTATGAGCCTAAGCCTGAATTAATAACTAGCGCAGGAAATGTGATCCTCCTATTTCTGTTATTTCGACCAATATCCTTCTTTAAAGCAATTGTTTTCTACATTTTTTTGTGTTCATCAAAAAAAATGAAATCATGACCTAACTCAATGCATTTCTTCTCATAGTCTGTTGCAACTCTTTTAGTACCCTTCTTTTTTCTAAGTTTATAAATAAAGTAAGCGATCAACCCAAAGACTAAAGTTAAAATTGTCATTCCAATAATTACATTCAAAACAAGACTTATCAAGTCCATTACAACCTCTCTTTATTCTAATTAAGTTGAACGCGGGGTTTGTGAAAATCTGGGCAGACGGACAAATGCTCTTCAAATAATTTTTGCCTTATTTATCCACATTCTGTATTCAATAATTCCATGGATTCAGCCACTGCCATTAAGTTAAGATATTAGTTGTACTCTTTGGCAACCCAACATAAAGTATGTTAAAAGTGTTGGGTTAACGATAAAGCCGTTAGCCCAACCTACTAAAAATAGGCTTTCTATCTAGGTTGAAGTAAGGATTTATTTTTTTTGAAAATCCAGGCTATATTTTATGGCATCCTTAAACCCGACCATTTGAGATTTCGGGTCAACTGCTGAAAATTTTGCTTCTATAACGTCTGCATTAACAGCCGATGTATTAACTAAAAATAAATAAATTATATTTTCACTCTTATTAATAAAAGCAGCATCGAATGAACGTCCAAGGTTTTTTCTCACATCATCTTCAGATAGAGATGATTGATATTTGAATTTAAAAACAGTAAAAAAAAGATGCTTACATAAAAATGCGATCAGTAAACGACTAAAAGTTTTTTTATCATAAACTACATAGGTTTTATTTGGGACTTTTTTTATTTCAGAACTGTAAAATGATTGCCCCAATGCACGCTCTACTGATAAAACTAAGTCTTCAATATAAAAACCTCTTTCATGAATATCACAAAAACCATTTCGTAAAATCTCTGCTTTATCTTGCCTACGCATAACGAGTCTTGAAGATATAAAAATTACTTTTATATTACTATTTCTAACCACTTTACTTATTTTATTTAATTCTGTAATCGACTTATCTTCCAAAGGATTAAAAATAATAAGTTGAGGTTCATCTTTTATTATCCTTATCATTTCAGGTAAGCTTGAATCAACTAGCTTTAATTCAAAATTATCAATGCCAAATAGGTATTTTACTATTCCTATCAATTCAGAAGATCGACTAGCTAATACGACTCGACATGTTTTTATTTTATAGTCACTACATTCTTCGGAGCTTCGTGGGGCAAGTATAAATTTGTTTTTTCTATTATCTAATTCAAAAGAAAAGCTGGAATGCTTGACTGAAAACAAAGAGAAAACCATTTCCACATCTCTAGCTTTAGCTTCATAAGGTCTTTTAGAAATAACAAATTCAGAATCAATATTTTTATCAAAATAATCACGCATATAGCGTGAACGGCTATCCCCTGCTTTAAAAGTAAAAATTATTTTTTTTCCTGCTGCCTGAACAATATTAAAAATATTAAAAAGGAAATTTTCTATTTCATTAGCATTTTGAATTTCAAAAAACTTATCAAGCCTATGAAATATAATAAATTCATCAGCCCTATTAATTATTTTCTCAATATCTTTAATAAGAAAACCATAGCCGTAACGTTTTTTTAAATCTTTCCAGCTTTTTCTAAAATGAAAGGTATAAATATCTTCTAAAACAGGTTGTAAGTTTGAATTTAGCCATGAGTTTTCTTCCCTTTTTTTCTTAAAAACACTCTGGTCAAAAGGACTAATCAAAGTCACTGATTTATGCGTTAATTGTGAAGCAAAGTATAAAGCAAAAGTTAACTTACCACTCTGCCTTTCCCCAGAAATTAAAACAGAACTAAGCGACTGATAATTCTCAAAATAATTATTCATTTATAGTGGTTTCTATATAAAATTATTCAAACAGGAAATCTATCAAATCAAATTAACATCTTACACAAATAGTATCATTTTAAATCTTTATGAAACTTATCATTTCATGCTTCAATCATATAGAACAAATCTGACCTTACTACTCATTAGATTAACGTAAGCTGTACAAACTTATGTTTCTCTTGGAATATCTTTTAATCTAAATCTATCTTTTGTCAGAATATTTTCCTCTTTTTACTCTATTAAATTCACTCCTTTAAGGACGGAAACTTATGCCCTCATAAAATAGCACATCGCTATCTAGGTTATGAAAAACAAGTCCTTCAGTTAAGTGTCAAAGAATACAAAAAAAAGTATTTTTCAATTATGGAGAAGAAAAACTAACAAGACACAACTTCTTCAGAAACCCAGTTAACTGACTAAAACCTTGCTCTATCATTAATTTTCAAATTTTCATATTACAATCAATTATTTAATATCATAAAATCCAAAATTCATATTTTCACCAAATTAAATGTATTTTTGTAACATTGTGGTTTTTTTAAGGTAAATAGTGCGGGAAAATAATTAAAAAACTAACATTTTTTATTTAAACACGAAACAATCCCCGCTCTCTTTTATTTAAATATTTAAGGTTAAAACCAATCAATAACCCCATGAAAACCCTGATTATTTAAATGTTCTAGTTTTATCTTTCTAACACCTTTCTTAAAACAACTCTAAGTCATTGTTGAAAAAGAAAGAATTAATCTAAAATCATTCTTGACGTGTAATAAATAGAAAACTATAGTTGTGTCTCGGTGGTAAAAAGTGGTGAAAAAGGGATTTTTTTGTTTATTTGGGGAATTTTGTGTTTCGCGGAGTCAATTCTATCAATTTAGATGCCAAAGGGCGACTTGCAGTTCCAACTCGATATCGGGCTGAACTACAAGAAAGCTGCGATCGTCAAATGATTGTAACAGTTGCTGTGAATGAAAGGTGTGTAGGTGAAAAAGGATGTCTTTGGTTATATCCTCTGCCTGAATGGGAAAAAGTAGAGCTAACCATCAGCAAACGATCAACTTTAAATAAAATGGCTATAAAACTTCGTCGTTTTTTAATTGGAAATGCAACTGAGTGTGAAATGGATGCGCAAGGTAGGCTGTTGTTACCCGAAAAGCTTCGCAATTTTGCCAAAATGGAAAAAAAAATTATTTTGGCAGGCCAATTAAATAAATTTGAAATATGGAATGCAGAGGCATGGACTGATAAAGAGAATGAGTGGATGAATGAAGATGATACTGAGGGTCTTGAGGATCTTGGATCTATATCATTCTAATGCAGCACTTATCAGTTTTATATGAAGAATCCATTCAAAACCTAAATATTAAAACTGATGGGGTTTATATAGATTGTACTTTTGGACGCGGAGGGCATAGCAAAGGAATATTAGCCCAATTAAATGAACCCGGCCTATTATTAGCATTGGATCGAGATTTAGAGGCTATCAACTCTGAGTGTGCAAAAACAATGAGTAAAGACAAGAGGTTTTTTCTAATTCATCGCCCTTTTTCTGACTTGGAAACGGTTGTGAAAAACAAGGGGTACTTTGGAAAAATTGACGGTGTACTGATGGATCTTGGTGTTTCTTCCCCACAATTGGATGACGCTTCAAGAGGGTTTAGTTTTTTAAAAGATGGGCCTCTAGATATGCGTATGGATACCAGTCATGGAATATCAGCTGCTGAATGGCTTGCGCAAGTAGATGAGCAATTATTAGTCAAGGTGTTATTTGAATACGGGGAAGAACGTTTTTCCAGACGAATTGCAAAAACGATAGTAGAAAGCAGACAAGTTTCGCAACTTAAAACAACACGAGATTTAGCACAATTAATTGAAAACATAGTGCCTAAAACTGAAAAAAACAAGCACCCTGCCACCAGGAGTTTTCAGGCAATAAGAATTGAAATCAATAATGAATTAGGAGAAATCAAAAAAGGCTTGCAACAGGCTGCCAACGTTTTACGTCCCGGCGGCAGGTTGGTTGTTATTTCTTTTCATTCATTGGAGGACAGAATAGTTAAACGTTTTATTAGAAATGAATCAGGTCGAAAATTTAATCCTGGTAAGCTGCCAATAAAAGAAACCGATATTGAACGAGGATTATTAAAAAAAGTAGGCAAATTTATTAAAGCGGGAAAACTTGAGTTGCAAAAAAACCCCAGAGCAAGAAGTGCTGTACTACGTGTAGCAGAAAGAGTCTGATTATTTTGTTTTATTCTAAAGCCTGGTTAGGAATGGGTTTGATTATAATTTTACTAATCTCTGCAATGGCAGTCATTATAAGTAAATACCGCTCTCGATCATTGTTTATAGATATTCAAAAACAAGAAACAACCTTGGATAATTATGAGGTTGAATGGGGACAATTACAGTTGGAATTAACGACTTTGACGGAAGAAAATAGAGTCGAACATCTGGCAAAAAAAAAATTGAACTTGAGAATACCTGAACGTAAAAAAATTATTTACCTTAGACCATAAATGATGCAGGGCTTAAGATTTTCACAAACCGAACAAATAAAACCAGCAGCTTTTGCTGTAAGGAGAAAATTATTATTGGGTCTAATTCTGCTTGCAATGACTGTTCTTGCATGCAGAGCAATTTTTTTACAGGTTATTGACACTCAATTCTTAAAACAACAAGGTGACCGGAGACATATTGGCGTTGTCACTGTTCCAGCTTATAGGGGAAAAATTTTAGATAGGAATAATGTGCCGTTAGCCATTAGCACCCCGGTAAAGTCTGTCTGGGTTAATCCTCAGCATTTTAAGGTTGAAGAAAAAGAGAAATTTAGACAAATAGCCGAGTTATTAAAATTACCCATTAAAAAAACTAATAGCTTACTAAATGCAAATAATTCAAAACGTTTTGCTTATCTAAAACGAAGGGTTAACCCTGTATTAATTAACAAAATAAAAAACTTACAGGTTAAAGGTGTTTATTTTGAAAGGGAGTTTAAGCGTTTTTATCCTTCAGGTGCAGTTTCTGCACATATTGTTGGCTTTACTAATATAGATGATGTTGGTCAAGAAGGAATGGAACGAGCCTATGAACAGAGTTTAAAAGGCACTAGGGGTAAAAAACGTGTGATTAGGGATGGTAGACGCAGAGTTATTAACGATAAAGATATTGAAAATATTAAAGCCCCCATTCCTGGGCAAGATATAGTTTTAAGTATTGATCAGCGTCTTCAATATTTAGCATTTAAAGCTTTGCAGGCAGGATATATTGAGCACAAAGCATTTTCAGCATCAATCGTTGTTCTGGATGCAAAAAACGGTGAAATTTTAGCAGCAGCGAGTCAACCGGCCTTTAACCCGAATAGCAGAAAAGGTTTAAAAGGGCATTTGTATAGAAATAGAGCCATGCTGGATATTTTTGAACCTGGCTCGACCGTTAAACCATTTGTTGTTGCAGCAGCGTTGGATGGCGGGTATGTAGATGAAGATATTCAGATTGAGACAAAGGGGTTTTATAGAGTGGGGCGTAATTTAGTTAAGGATATGCATAATTACGGGACACTGGACTTAATGCATACTTTAAAAAAGTCCAGCAATATTGCAATAAGTAAGATTGCACTAATGATGCCGAGTGAGTATTTTTGGGGAAAGTATAACCAATTAGGATTTGGCTCTTCTGCAAATGCAGGATTTCCTGGTGAATCCAGTGGTGAATTACTCGATTTCCAAAGATGGAATGACTTTGAAAAAGCTACTTTATCCTATGGTTACGGTGTTTCAACATCTACATTACAATTAGCAAGGGCATATACAACCTTAGCTGACGATGGAATATTACATTCAGTCAGTCTATTAAAACGTGAAATCGACAATGATGCAAAAAGAGTATTTAGTAAAAAAACTGCAATCAAAGTTAGAGAAATGATTGAACATGTTCTTGAAAAAGATGGAACGGCATATCAAGCTCGAGTCGATGGATATAGAGTGGCGGGGAAAACAGGCACCGTAAAAAAAGCCATGGCAGGTGGATATACAGAAGATCGTTATTTAGCTGTTTTTGTTGGGTTGGCACCGGCAAGCAATCCGCGTTTTGTTATTGCAGTTATGGTTGACGAACCAAGTGCAGGGAAATATTACGGTGGACAGGTTGCAGGCCCCATATTTGCAAAAGCTATGGCAGGCGCATTAAGAGCATATGGTGTGGAACCTGACAAGGAGGACACAATGCCGGTATTGCTGACAAAAACACAATGAATCTGTCGGAGTTAATTGAAGGATTTGTTGATCAAAAGTCAAAAGTTGCAAGTGAAATTGAGATTAAAGGTTTTTCTCTTGATAGCAGAAAAATTAAAAAAGGATTTGTATTTATTGCGATTGCTGGCGTAACCGAACATGGCTTACTTTATTTGAATCAAGCCATTGAAAAAGGTGCTTGTGCAGTAATTTATGACCCGCAGGGTAGCGAATCATTTGCCTTGGATAAATTGAATGTTTATCAACTGGCTGTGAAATATTTAGGTTCAAAACTTGGTGGCATCGCTAGCCGTTTTTATCAATATCCATCTTCGGTAGTCGATGTAATTGGTGTGACAGGGACAAATGGCAAAACGACTTGCAGTCAATTTTTATTACAAGTCTTACCCGACTGTGGCGTGATCGGGACATTGGGATGGGGTAAAAAAGGGGTACTTAAAGAAACAATTAATACTACACCAGATGCAATAGCAATTCAGGCTATGTTAGCTGACTTTGTTCAGTCGAACATAAAAACAGTCGTGATGGAAGTTTCATCACATGGTTTACAGCAAGGAAGAGTCAATGCAGTCCATTTTAAAGGCGCATTATTTATTAATTTAAGTCGTGACCATTTGGATTATCACAGATCAATGACGGATTATCTAAACGCTAAACTCATATTATTTAAACATGCTGACTTACAGTTTGCCATTGTGAATACTGATGATAAAAATAGCGAGGTTTTTTTAGCTGCAACCCATAAGAGAGTCAAACAATGGGGATTTAGTGTCACTGGAAGTAAAAGTCATTTAACAGAAAACGTTGTGGCTAATGAGGTTGAATCAAGTTTGGATGGGATCAAGTTTTTTTGTTGTTGGAGAAATGAAAAGGTCTCGGTACAGACAAAAATAGTCGGTGACTTTAATTTAGAAAACTTGTTGGCAGTGATTACAGTGTTATTAGCTCAGGGGTATTCCTTAAACACAGCGGCAAACATGACAGAAAAGTTGATTCCAGTAAAAGGACGAATAGAAAGTTTCGGAGGCAATGGAAAGCCTTTTGTTTTTGTTGATTATGCCCATACACCAGATGCTTTGGAAAAGTTGCTGAAATGTTTAAGTAAATATAATCAACAAAAACTTTTTTTGATTTTTGGCTGTGGCGGTAACAGAGACCAGGGTAAACGTAAAAAAATGGGTGAAATTGCAGAAAAGTTAGCTGATCACATTGTGCTTACCAATGATAACCCTCGGTTTGAGAACCCCGAAAAAATCATTGATGACATTATAGATGGATTTAAAAATAAACACGTTGAAGTTATTCAAAATAGACAAGAAGCAATTTATAAAGTGATAAAACTGGCTAATCAAAACGACTGCGTAGTTATTGCAGGTAAAGGACATGAGAGCTATCAAGAAATCAAAGGGGTTAAGTACCCTTTTAGTGATCAGGATTTAGTAACACTCGCTTTACAGAAATGGACGGCCACAATATGAATATGTCTTTAAGTGAAATTGCCTCACATGTAAGTGGGCGTTTATCCGGTCAGGATATAAATATTTCATCAGTCAGTATAGATACCCGAACTTTATCTGCTGGCGACCTTTATCTGGCTCTTAAAGGCCAAAATTTTGATGGGCATACTTTTATAAGTAAAGCAGAAACGGCCGGTGCCAGTGCTGTTTTGGTTGAAAATGAAATAGAAACTGAATGCCCATCAATAGTTGTCAAGGATAGTCATTTAGCCTTGGCAGTAATATCAGGTGCCTGGAAATCCAAAGCAAAAGTAAAAACTATTGGCATTACTGGAAGCAATGGAAAAACAACAGTAAAGGAAATGACTGCAGCTATATTAGCAGTTAATTCTAATGTCTTATTTACACAAGGAAATTTGAACAACGATATTGGTGTACCACTGACATTATTAAAAATTAATCAGCAACATCACTTTGCCGTAATAGAGATGGGCGCAAACCATGCAGGGGAAATCAAATATAGCAGTCATTATGTAAAACCTGATATTGCGGTCGTTACAAATGTTGGTCCAGCGCATATAGAAGGTTTTGGTAGTCTTGAAAGAACGGCAATTGCCAAAGGTGAGATTTTTGAAAGCCTTACTTGTAATGGGGTTGCCATACTTAACAGGGATGACCCTTTTTACCCTTTGTGGCTAGAATTAACCGAAGATAAAAAAGTGATTACTTTTGGTCTGGATCCTACGGCAGAAATAAGTGCCAAGGAAATTTATTCAGAAATTAAAGATAATGAATTTTTCACTCACTTCACACTGTTAACAACGAAAGGCGAAATAACCATAAAGCTTAGGCTGGCAGGTCAACATAGTGTAATAAATGCCTTAACAGCAGCAGCCAGTTGTGTACATTTTGATATTAAACTTGAACAAATAAAGCAAGGGTTAGAAAGCATTGAGCCAGTTCAGGGGAGGTTACAGCCATTAGTAGACAAACAAGGCAACCTTTTTATTGATGACACTTATAACGCAAACCCTAGCTCATTAGAGGCAGCACTAACTGTATTAATGCAATGCAAAGGAGAACATTGGGTTGTTTTAGGCGCATTAGCTGAGCTGGGAGGCAACAGTAAACAAATACACAAAGAAATGGGCGCTTTAATCAAATCAATGGGTATTGATCGTTTATTTACTGTGGGTGAAGACACTAGATATACCGTTGAAGAATTTGGAAGTGGAGCTAATTTTTTTAACTCTCAAGAACAATTAATAAAAGCAATAAAAAAACAGCAAAAGAATAATGAGACTCTGCTAATAAAAGGATCCAGAACTCAAAAAATGGAAGACGTAGTTGCTGCGTTTATTGATGACTTCAGAAGATAAAGGATAGCCATGTTACTTTATTTAAGTGAATATTTAATGACCTTTGATAGTGGTTTTCAAGTGTTTCAATACCTGACACTACGCGCTATTTTAGGTGCACTAACAGCGCTCATTATTTCATTTATTGTTGGCCCGGTTATGATTAAAAAATTGACCAGAAAAAAAATTGGTCAATCAATTCGAGAAGAAGGACCAGAAAGCCATTATCAAAAAGCTGGCACACCGACAATGGGTGGCTCATTAATTTTAGTTGCTATATCTGTTAGCACTTTGTTATGGGCCAATCTTGAAAACCGCTATATTTGGGTCGTGTTATTAGTAACACTAGGCAATGGAATAATAGGGTTTGTAGATGACTATAGAAAAGTCATGCAAGGAAACAGTGACGGTCTATCTGCAAAGGTAAAAATATTTTGGCAATCACTTATTGCGCTTTGTGCAGGTACTTTTCTATACATATCTGCTGAAGTTGCTGAAGAAACTCAATTTATTGTCCCTTTCTTTAAGGATGTAATGATTGAAATGGGCTGGACGTACATTGTCGTTGCTTATTTTATCATTGTGGGTTCTAGCAATGCAGTCAATTTAACAGATGGTTTAGATGGCTTAGCCATCATGCCAACAGTGATGGTCGCTGCTGCTTTAGGGATATTCGCCTACTTATCAGGCCATATCAATTTTTCAGCGTACTTAGCTATCCCTTATTTACCAAAGTCAGGCGAGTTATTTGTATTTTGTGCTGCTTTGGTTGGCTCTGGTTTAGGTTTTTTATGGTTTAACGCTTACCCAGCCATGGTCTTTATGGGGGATGTAGGTGCGTTAGCATTAGGGGCTGCACTAGGTGTTTTAGCTTTGTTAGTTCGACAAGAAATTGTTCTCATGATAATGGGCGGTGTTTTCGTGGTTGAAACCATCTCGGTCATCATTCAAGTAGCCTCATACAAAATGCGTGGTAAACGCGTGTTTTTGATGGCCCCTATTCATCATCATTACGAGCTGAAAGGCTGGCCAGAACCCAGGATTATCGTTCGATTCTGGATTATCACAGTAATTTTAGTCTTGATCGGTTTAGCAACATTAAAACTTAGATAATGAATAACATAGAGATTTTAGCCTCATTAAACGAACATATGTCTTTGAATGAAAATTCAAAGATTTTGGTCGTAGGCTTGGGTGATACTGGATATTCAGTTGCTAAGTTTTTGAATCAGCAAAATTTATCATTTGCAGTAACTGATAGTCGGAAAAAACCACCCTTTATTCGAGAACTTTTGCAAAACCACCCTGATACACCAGTTTTTACAGGAGGGTTTAATCAAACTGCATTTGATGTTGCAACACATTTAATTGTAAGTCCCGGTATTTCTTTAGAAGAAGAGTTCATTCAAAGAGCAATTTTATCTGGTGCCAAGTTAATCAGTGATATTGACTTATTTTCTTGTTCAACTAACCAACCCATTATTGCAATTACGGGGTCAAATGGAAAAAGCACCGTCACAACTATGCTGGGAAATATGGGTAATGAAGCAAATAAAAAAACAGCAATGGGTGGAAACCTTGGTATACCAGCTTTAGATTTATTAGATGAAAATATTGAACTCTATGTATTAGAACTTTCCAGTTTTCAACTAGAAAGGACATCTAAACTCAATGCAACGGCAGCAACAGTATTAAATATATCAGCAGACCATATTGACAGGCATGGTGATATGACAGCTTATGTAAAAGAAAAACAAAGTGTTTTTTCTGGAAATGGAGTCATGGTGCTGAATAATGACGATAACATCGTCAAGGCAATGAAAATAAAAAACAGAAAATCATTGACCTTTTCTATCTCTAAAAAAACTGGATTTCATCTTGAAATGCAGCAAAGAGAAGAATGGCTAATGAATTCTAAACAACCATTAATGCGAAAAGCAGATTTACCAACGGAAGGCTTACATAACGTCGCCAATGCTCTAGCAGCATTAGCATTGGGAACAGCGGTAAACCTTAATGTTCAATCAATGTGTATAGCTTTACGTGTGTTTAAAGGGTTAGAGCATCGTATGCAGAAAATTGCCAATGTTAAAGGCGTCACCTGGATTAATGATTCAAAAGCTACAAATATTGGCGCATGCATTGCAGCTCTTCAAGGTTACCAAAATAAAGTTATCCTGATAGCAGGTGGCGACGCCAAAGATGCTGATATTCAAGAGCTCATTCCATTCATCTACAAAAAAACAAAACATGTCATTTTACTGGGAAAAGATGCTGAACTAATTGATAAAGCAATCAATCATCGCGTTCCTTCATCTAGAGCAAAAAATATTAAAGAAGCTGTACAAATAGCAGCATCACTTGCTAAACAGGGAGAAAACGTTTTACTAAGCCCAGCTTGTGCAAGTTTAGATCAATTTAAAAATTATCAAGAAAGAGGTGAGAAGTTTACAGCCGCAGTAATGGAGTTAGCCGCATGAAAAAAAAGCAAGCATCACAAAAAGAAACCTTCCATATAGATTTATATCTATTATTCCTATGTGCAAGCATAACTTTTATTGGCTACATTATGGTTGTTTCAGCATCACTACATTTAGGTGAAAAAGCGACGAATAACATCATGCACTACCCTGTTAGACAATTAATCCATATTGTTATCGGTATTTTTATAGCGGTTGTTGTTTCATTTATCCCTCTAAAAATTTGGGAAAAATCAGGATCCTGGATGTTTATTACTGGGCTTGCCCTTCTAGTATTTGTATTAATTCCAGGTGTTGGCGTAGAAGTCAATGGAAGTATTCGATGGATTTCATTAGGCGGTTTAAGAATTCAGGTCTCAGAGATAATAAAACTTATTTCTGTTGTTTATATGGCTGGCTATGTCACTAGACATCAGGAACATGTCCTGCACTCATCTTATGGGTTAGTAAAACCCTTGTTGCTATTTTCTATTGCCTGTTTTTTATTACTCCTGGAGCCTGATTTTGGCTCAGCTGTGGTAATCCTGGCAATTGCCATGGGCATTATGTATTTAAGTGGTGCACAATTATGGCAATTTATAACCATAATAACCATAATTGTTATTTTGGGAACATTACTAGTTTACTACTCTCCTTACCGATGGGCGAGAATAACCGGGTTTATTAATCCATGGGCAGATGCTCAAGACTCCGGGTTTCAACTGGTACAAGCTCTTATTTCTTTTGGCCGAGGGGAATTATTTGGTGTTGGTTTAGGAAGTGGGATTCAAAAATTATTTTATTTACCCGAGGCCCATACTGATTTTCTTTTTTCTGTATTAGCTGAAGAACTTGGATTAGTAGGTGTCCTTCTAATCATCGGCCTTTTTACACTTTTAATACTGCATACTTTTGCGATTGCTTTAAAAGCAGAACAGGCCGGAGAAAAATTTTCATCTTTTGTTGCTTATGGATTAGGCATTTGGTTCGGTTTTCAAGCGTTCATCAATATGGGTGTGAACATGGGCGTTTTACCCACTAAAGGATTGACATTACCGCTAATGAGTTACGGCGGGGGAAGTATGATTGTTATGTGTGCTGCTATGGCCCTACTGTTTCGTATTCATAGTGAAATCATTGAAAAGCAAAAAGCCACACCAAAAGGGAGGTCAAAATGGATAAGCGTATAACTATTATGGCTGGAGGTACGGGTGGACATGTTTTCCCCGCACTTGCCGTTGCTCTTTTTTTGAAAAAAAACAAATGGGATGTTAGCTGGATTGGTACTCAACGCGGAATTGAAAAAAAGGTAGTTCCTACTCATGGAATCGAAATAGATTGGTTGTCAGTTGCAGGAATACGAGGAAAAGGAATCAGCGCAAAAATACAAAATGGCGTTCTTTTACTTAAATCATTTTGGCAGGTATTTAAAATCTTTCGCCTACGCAAACCCAATGTTGTACTAGGGTTTGGTGGTTATGTTTCGGGGCCCGGAGGAATTGTAGCCTCTTTATTAAAAATCCCATTAGTAATACATGAACAAAACAGAGTCCCTGGAACAACAAATAAATTATTAGTCAAAAAAGCAGATAAGGTTTTAGAAGCATTTCCTGAAAGTTTCCCTGCAAATATTAAAGCAAGTTTTACAGGAAACCCTTTAAGAAATGATTTTTTAAATTTTCCTGACAAAAAAATATGGTCTGAAGAGTCAAACAGGAAATTTAGAATACTAATTATTGGTGGAAGTCAGGGAGCAAAAATATTAAATGAACTCGTTCCTCTCACAATAGCGCAGATGGATAAGGTAAAAGTAATTCACCAAACAGGAGAGGCTGCATTTAAATCAGTATCAAAACAATATGAAGGGATTTCTAGCGATGCACAAGCCGTAAAATTTATTGATGATATTGCTTCATCTTATCAATGGGCAGATATGATTATTTGTCGTTCGGGTGCAATGACAGTTAGTGAGGTTTCAGCAGCAGGTGTACCCGCCATTTTTATCCCTTTGCCACACGCGATTGATGACCACCAAACGGCAAATGCTAAATATTTAACAGATACAGGCGCAGGTATTTTGTTAGCACAATCTGATTTAACTTCAGATACTTTATTAACAGCAATTAAAAAAGTTAAAGCTTCATTAAGAACGATGAGCGACCTTACAAAAAACAAAGCTAAATTAGATGCAACAAAAAATGTTGCTTCTATTTGCATGGAGGAAGCGGCCTAATGAATATGCCAAATATTAACATTACAACGCAGGGATTAGGTGATATAGACAAAATCCATTTTGTTGGAATTGGTGGCACTGGAATGAGTGGTATTGCGGAGGTACTGTCAAATTTAGGCTATACCGTTTCAGGTTCAGACATTAAAGAAAGCATCGTCACAAAAAGATTAAAAAAACAGGGCGTAACTATTTTCATCGGGCATAACAAAGAAAATGTTAAAAATGTAGACGTGGTTGTTACATCAACAGCAGTGGATAAAAATAACGATGAAGTAAAAACGGCGTATATCAATAGAATACCTGTCATTCCCCGTGCTGAAATGTTAGCAGAATTAATGCGTTTTAGGTTTGGTATTGCAATTGCTGGTACCCATGGAAAAACGACGACAACCAGTTTAACTGCAAGCATACTGGCTGAAGGCGGCTTAGATCCGACTTTTGTAATAGGTGGGCGATTAAACAGTGCAGGGACAAATGCCAAATTAGGCTTAGGTCAATATCTAGTTGCCGAAGCCGACGAAAGTGATACCTCTTTTTTACATTTACAGCCTATGATTTCAGTGGTTACAAACATTGATCAAGATCATATGGAAGCTTATGGAGGTAGCTACCAACGCCTTAAAGAAACCTTTTTGGAATTTTTACATCATTTACCTTTTTATGGTTTAGCTGTGATGTGTATTGATGACACAGGCGTTCAAGACATTATGTCTGAAATAACCAAACCTATAAAAACCTATGGTGTCCATGAAGGTGCTGATATTCGTGCTATTGATATACAACAACAAGGATTACAAACTCATTTTACTGTCGTTAGAAAAGGTGATTATAAAGACCTAAAGGTAACATTGAATATGCCCGGATGGCACAACATGTTAAATGCATTAGCATCTATAGCTATTGCGACTCATTTAAATATTGATGATCAATCGATTATCACCAGCCTCAAATCGTTTCAAGGCATAGGTCGACGTTTTCAATTAAATGGAGATATTGAATTAAACAATGACTTGATTTCTTTTGTCGATGACTACGGCCACCACCCGACAGAAGTAGCTGCCACACTAGAAGCTTTAAACCAGGCATGGCCAGATAGAAGGAAAGTAGTAGTTTTTCAACCACATCGATATACCAGAACTAGAGACTTATTCGAAGATTTTGTTGATGTTTTATCAACAGTAGATGTATTAATTTTGCTAGATATCTATACCGCAGGCGAAAATGAAATCATTGGTGCTGATGGAAAATCACTATCCCGAGCTATTCGAACCAGAGGACAAGTCGATCCAGTTTTTGTTAAAGATCAAAATGATTTGGCAGCTATTCTTTCCAGCATTGTGCAAGCAGGTGATGTGATTTTAACGATGGGAGCAGGTAATGTAGGGCAAATTGCTACTGAACTACCTGAGCAGCTGGCTCAAGAATTGAAAATAAAATGAGCGGTATTTTATTAAAAAATGAGCCCTTAGCGAAGTATACAAGCTGGCGCGTAGGTGGTTTAGCAGAACAAATGTAT
>CAZHUE010000015.1:0-5240 GCA_964535875.1 uncultured Methylomarinum sp. | reverse complement strand
ACCGGAAAGTAAGCAAGACCTAATAATTTTTTTAACAACATTACCTAAAGATGAAAAAATTTTTTGGCTAGGGCTAGGCAGTAATTTATTAGTTCGCGATGGTGGAATTAAAGGCACGGTTATTAATACCAGAGGACAGTTAAAAATAATGCAATCCGTTGATTCTGAAAAAATCTATGTAGAAGCTGGCGTAGCCTGTGCTCATGTTGCGCGTTTTTGCACAGAACTTGGTATGACAGGTGCTGAATTCTTAGCAGGAATCCCTGGAACAATGGGCGGCGCGTTAAAAATGAATGCAGGTGCTTTTGGTGGTGAAACATGGAATATTGTTGATAGTGTAGAAATGATTAATTCAAATGGACAGATTACCTGCCGCGAGCCAAAAGATTTTGAAGTAAATTATCGATCAGTTAGAGGATTAGAAGATGAATGGTTTTTATCAGTAATTTTAGAATTAAAAAAAGGTGAATCACAAGCCAGTCAACAAAAAATAAAAGCGCTATTAGAACAACGAGCATTAACCCAGCCAACTAATAAGCCAACCTGTGGATCGGTATTTAAAAACCCTCCGGGTAATTACGCCGCACAATTAATTGAATCCTGTGGCCTTAAAGGGTATGTATTAGGGGGAGCTTGTGTTTCAACTAAGCACGCTAATTTTATTGAAAATATGGGCAAGGCAACTGCAGCAGATATAGAAAATTTGATTGAATATATTCAGCTCCAAGTCAATAAGCAACATGACATAACTCTACAAATTGAAGTCTGTAAAATTGGAGATCCGTTATGAAACCATTGATGACTAAAGACACTAAAGATTTTGGTCATGTTGCTGTATTAATTGGAGGAGCATCAGCTGAAAGAGAGATTTCCTTATCCAGTGGAACTGCTGTTTTTAATGCTTTAAAAAGACTCAAGATTGATGCAACTATTATTGATGTTGATAAAAATCCTATTCCAGCTTTAACTGGAAAAAAAATTGACCGAGTATTTAATGTTATTCATGGACGAGGTGGAGAGGATGGTGTTTTACAAAGTGTCCTAGAGCTAATGAATATCCCTTATACAGGATCAGCAGTTATGGCTTCTGCCCTGACCATGGATAAGTTGCGTACCAAACTGTGTTGGAAAGGATCTGGTTTATCCACACCAAACTGGTTCATTTTAAAAAATGAAAATGATATAGATCCTTGCATTAAAAGATTAGGTTTTCCAGTCATAGTTAAACCATCCGAAGAAGGTTCAAGTATTGGTATGAGTAAAGCTGATAATGCAGATGAATTAAAAAAAGCATTATTAATTGCACTGGAATATCAGTGTGATGTCTATGCAGAAGCTTGGGTTAAAGGAGAAGAATATACAGTGGCAGTTGTAGAAGGAGAAGCATTACCTGTTATTCGCTTAGAAACACCCAACAAATTTTATGATTATGAAGCTAAATATCAATCTAACACTACACAATACCATTGCCCTTGCGGATTATCTGAACAGCAGGAAATAGAATTGAAATCATTAGCTTTAAAAGCATGTGAAGTTGTTGGAGTAGAGGGCTGGGGAAGAGTAGATATGTTTATTGATGAAATGGACGTGACACAATTAATTGAAGTAAATACTGTTCCAGGAATGACTGATCAGAGCCTTGTTCCTATGGCAGCAAAAGCTGAAGGAGTAGAGTTTGATGAGCTGGTCTGGCGGATTTTAGAAACCAGTATGAATGAATAGAACGGCATATATGCTTTTAGGAATAGCATTAATAATTATCGCCTTCACAGTAGGGTGGCTAGAAGCAATTAAACAAGGCTCTAATTGGTTACCGATTAAATATGTACGAATTGAAGGTACTTTTCAATACATAGAAAAATACAAAATTAAGCAAGTACTAAAAGGACAGGTAAATAATGGTTTATACAATGCAAGTATTAAAAACATCCATCAATCTGTTGCAGATTTACCTTGGGTAAGCAGTGTAAAAGTAAAACGAGTTTGGCCAGATGCAATTGAAATTAAAGTTAGTGAACAAGTACCTATTGCCAGATGGTATTCTACTGATTTAGTTAATAAAAAGGGTGAACTATTTAAACCGGATAATATTAATAAATTTGAACATTTGCCAATGATTGCTGGCAACACTGGAAATGAACAAAAACTTTTAGAAATAATGAAAGATTTAACGATTGATTTAAAAGAACATGATATGAAACTCGCAGAATTCCGAGTTAGCAATAGAAGAGCCTGGACGATAAAACTACAAAATGGAATGGAATTAAAACTAGGTAGAAATGAGCCTTCCAAACATCTTCAGCGATTTTTGAAAACACTACACCTGATAGGTAAAGAACAATTAACAAAAATTAAAGTAGTTGATTTGAGATATCCCAATGGGTATGCAATGGCATGGAAGTCAACTGAAGAACAAATTGACTGGAAATTATTAGCAGATAAAAACCAACATATAGCGGAATGACCATGGCAAAAAAAACAGATCGTAACATCATAGTTGGGTTAGATATTGGCACTTCAAAAGTAGCGGCAATAGTCGCAGAACATACAGGGAGTGATGAAATTGAAATTATTGGTATTGGTGTAGCACCATCAAAAGGTCTTAAAAAAGGTGTCGTGGTTAATCTTGAGTCAACTGTTCATTCCATTCAACGAGCAATTGAAGAGGCAGAACTTATGGCCGGATGCCAAATTCAGTCAGTTTTTGCTGGCATTGCAGGGAGTCACATCAAAAGTCTCAACTCTCATGGGATTGTTGCTATTAAAGAAAAGGAAGTCACTCAATATGATATTGACAGAGTTATTGATTCAGCTAGAGCCGTTGCTATTCCAGCCGATCAAAAGATTCTTCATATCCTTCCTCAAGAATTTGTTATTGACCAGCAAGAAGGAATTAAAGAACCCATAGGTATGTCTGGCATTCGATTAGAAGCAAAAGTACATATGGTGACATGCAGTGTAAGTGCTGCACAAAATATCATTAAGTGTATTAGGCGCTGCGGCTTAGAAGTTGAAGACATCGTACTTGAGCAATTAGCATCTTGCACATCGGTATTAACTGAAGATGAAAAAGAATTAGGTGTCTGTTTAATTGATATCGGAGGTGGAACAACAGATATTGCAATTTTTTCTGATGGTGCGATTAAACATACTGCTGTCATTCCTATTGCTGGTGACCAAGTCACTAACGATATAGCTGTTGCATTAAGAACACCCACAAAAAGTGCAGAAGAGATCAAGTGTAAACATGCTTGCGCACTGACTCAATTAACAGATGCTGAGCAGATATTAACCGTTCCCAGTATTGGTGACAGAGAACCAAGAAAAATATCATCACAGAATCTGGCAGAAATTATAGAGCCTCGTTACGAAGAGCTAATGCTACTGGTACAAGCAGAACTCAGACGGAGTGGTTACGAAGACTTAATAGCTGCAGGCATGGTACTTACTGGTGGGAGTTCAAAAATAAAAGGATTAGTCGACCTTGCCGAGGAAATTTTCCACATGCCCGTGAGAATGGGCTTTCCTCAACATGTATCCGGCTTAACAGATGTTGTACAAAACCCTGTTTATTCAACAGGGGTGGGGTTGTTATTGTTTGGAAAAGATCACCAGGGACGTTCAACGGGATTAAATGCAGGTGGTAAAAGCTTGTTCGAGAAAATAAAAAACTGGTTTCAGGGTAATTTTTAAATTTAGATTAAAATTTTTTAACAAATGAGGAAAGTAAAATGACATATGAATTAATAGATGAGATGAGCAGCGATAATGCAATAATAAAAGTTATTGGTATCGGTGGTGGTGGTGGTAATGCAGTGGATCATATGATGGAGAATCATATTGATGGCGTACAATTTATGTGCGCAAATACTGATGCCCAAGCACTACGTAGATTAAAAGTTGAAACAAAAATTCAATTAGGCGTTGAATTAACCAAAGGCCTTGGGGCAGGAACCAAACCAGAAATAGGTAAGCAAGCCGCTGAGGAAAATAGAGCGCATATAAAAGAAGTACTGGAAGGTGCTGACATGGTTTTTTTAACTGCCGGCATGGGTGGCGGAACAGGAACAGGTGCTATAGCTGTTATAGCATCGGTTGCCAAAGAATTGGGTGTTCTAACAGTTGCTGTTGTCACAAAACCTTTTGACTTTGAAGGAAAAAAGAAAGGTTCCGTAGCGGATGCAGGTATTAGAGAGCTTGAGAAACACGTTGATTCATTAATCACCATTCCCAACCAAAAACTACTCCCCGTACTAGGCAATAATCTATCGCTACTTAATGCCTTTAAAGCGGCTAACAATGTTTTGCTGGATGCAGTACAGGGTATAACAGAACTTATTACTAATCCAGGATTAATCAATGTTGATTTTGCTGACGTTAAAACTGTTATGTCTAACATGGGCCCCGCCATTATGGGCTCTGGCACATCAAGTGGAGATAACAGAGCAAGGGAAGCTGCAGAGAAAGCAATCGCTTGCCCTTTATTAGAGGATGTTAATTTACAAGGAGCAAATGGTATATTAGTAAATATAACTGCTTCAGATATTGATTTAACCGAATTTGATGAAATTGGTAGCATTATGCATGCTTATGCTTCAGAAGAAGCTGATATGAAAATTGGTACGGCAATTAACTCAGAAATGGGCGATGAAATTAAAGTTACTGTGGTTGCAACTGGAATGGGTGATACGACACATCTAACGTCCCCTATACAACTAGTACAAAGAGCTGCTACAGGTGACGTCAATTATGATGTTCTGGATAAACCAACCGTTATACGCCATAACAAACAAGAATCCAGAGAAACGCGTTTTGGAGTACAACCTAAAAATGAACAGGAATTAGACTACCTTGATGTTCCAGCATTCTTACGACGCCAGGCAGACTAGGAATAATATCCGGAAAATAGTAGCATTTAATTTATCTTCTGCCTTATGTTGACACCAACAATTACTTAGTTTGAAGTAAGTGTTGACACATGGCAGAATTGATCTCTAATGTCCTCCGTTGAATGATGTGCTGATTTACATTTCAAGGTGGAAGACAAAGGGTATAAGTGCTAATATTTTTGTAACTACTCAGCGTTTTTAAAATCAGGCAGCTTTCCTTCAAAAATGAGCATCAGGCCTGACTAGCACTGACACCTTGCTTCTAACAGGTTAATAAATATCCCCGAATACGACAGAACATCCTGGCACCCTCCATGCTTCGAACACAGCCCGATATTTTCTGCTGAACCT
>CAZHUE010000014.1:21681-25763 GCA_964535875.1 uncultured Methylomarinum sp. | reverse complement strand
CTTCTGATGCTAAAATGGAATGGATCGTTGGAGGCTATATTAAATTAACAATGCCTAATATATTATGGGCGATGGTCTGAATTTACAACATTGAGGGTTTTTATCAATAAAAACAAGAAGTCATTATTGTTTGAGTGGTAGTATTACTTTATAGAAATATTTTGACTTTAAAATTAATAGAGAAACCATGAAAAAATATATTTTAGCAGTATTAGTAGTTTCTGCTTTAGTGGGGTGTGGTGCCTCATCAGGAACAAAGGCTATTCAAGTGCAAAATAATCAAAAAAATAAACAAGTTAAAGACACATCTGATGCGAGAGCATGTGTTAAAAACTTTGTTTATAAAGGGAGTTTTTTAGCGGGTCGCACCTATACAACTTATGCGTTTATAAAAAATATATCACAAGATAAAGCAATGAAACTAGCTGCATTTTATACTGTTAAAGATGGATGGCTAATTACCAATACTGATAAAGATCTGGGTATTATTAGTGCTTCACAAACAGTGAGCTATGGGAAAGGAAAAGTAGTGCCTTTGACTATTGGATTTGAATCTAAGAATAGCGGCGTTAAAATGACGATGACATATTCAACATCAGGCGGTGTAACGTCTCCTCTTGAGTCAATAAAGAATCATTTTTGTTCTACCATTGAAGCGGTAGAAGAGGGTAAATGAGTTAAAATGCTTAATGCTAGAACTTAACGAACAGCTGGTTTTAAATTCAATCAACTAGTTAGAAATTTTAATTTTCACTATTAAGCTTCTGTTACATCAATTTCATTATTTTTTTCAGTATAAGTTATGCTTTGTTCTACTGTTGCCATTATTTTTTGAATGCCGATTCTTTTTTCTGTGTTGATAAGCAGTGGTGACTTAATAGAGCCTTTAACTGTCGGTAGATTTGGAACGATTGAACTTTCATCTTTATGAAGAATAAGCAGGATTAATAACTCATCAATAGATTGAAAATCTAAGGTTGAAACCTCTTCATCTGTAAGTTGAAATTGATAATTGATATTAAAGTTTGATGGGTGGGCAACGGAAAATGCAATATTTTCATCCATTATTGATTGGAGTAAAAAAACAATTTTATTGTTTTCTTGATGGAATAACTGAAATTGCGTGTGGTCTTCAAAACCTGGTATTCCTTTTGGAAAGCTAATGATTATATCTGAGCTGATTGTCTGAACACCGAATGTTTTAGATTTGATTTCCATAAAGTTTTTCCTAAAATTAAGGGTATTAAACTTAAAATATATATCATTTAAAAATATTTTCAAGGAAGATATTGATTTATAACTGTTAATAGTCAGCGAGATATGAATTTCTTATTCCGTTTTGATAAGGTTTTTGAGGAGTGATAATTTAATAAAATAAGGCAGTTATTAAACCCTTAGTCCTAAGTCAATTTTCGTATATTATTCAATCCTCATTTCTATTAAGTATCCTATAGTATTTTTATTGAAAGAGATAAAAAAATCTCCGTTGCATCAATTGTTTGTTATGTGTATTCTGCATAACATGCAAATACATTTGATTTCAATTGGAAACCGAATGCCAAGTTGGGTAGAACAAGGTTTTAACCAATACGCGAAGCGGATGCCAAAAGATTGTGAAATGGTGCTCAAGGAAGTATTACCTGGCAAGCGTAGCAAAAATAGTGATCTTAGGAGGATTGTTAGAGACGAAGGAGAGAGAATGATAAGTGCTCTTCCTACTAGGTCTCATGTGGTGACTTTAGACATTCCTGGTAAACCCTGGACTACACCAGAACTTGCCAAAGCTATGAGTAGGTGGATGGAGGATGGTCAAAACATTGCTTTAATGATTGGGGGGCCAGAAGGGTTATCTGATTCTGTTAAAGATCTCGCTAGGGAATCTTGGAGCTTATCTAAATTAACCTTGCCTCATCCATTAGTTCGGGTTCTTGTTGCTGAGCAATTATATCGGGCTTGGAGCATACTTAATAATCACCCTTATCATAGATGAAAAAACAACTGATTTTGGCCTCCTCCTCTCCTCGTAGAAAAGAATTGTTGGATCAAATTGGTGTAAGGTATATTGTTCATCCGGTAGACATTGATGAGACACCAAAACAAGTAGAAATAGCAAAGGAATATGTCATTAGGGTCGCCGCTGAAAAATCCAAAGTTTGTCTTGATACTGTTAATAGCTCATTACCTATATTGGCAGCTGATACCAGTGTTGTTGTTGATGAACAGGTTTTAGGTAAACCAGAAAACGAAGCACATGCAAAGTATATGATGAAACAGCTTTCAGGGAGAACACATACGGTTTATAGTGCAGTCTCACTAAGGGTTAGTGATCTCGAATCTGAGATAAAGCATTTTCAGGCCTTGAGTCTAACCGAAGTGAGTTTTAGAAAAATTACTTCAGCAGAGATTAAAGCGTACTGGAAAACAGGTGAACCACAAGGGAAAGCAGGCGGTTATGCGATACAGGGATTAGCAAGCGTTTTTATTAAATCAATAAATGGAAGTTTTTCCGGTGTCGTTGGTTTACCTCTATTTGAAACAGCAGAATTATTATCTAAACAAGGAATAACAATCAGTAATGAGTGAAGAAATTTTAATAAATGTAACCCCGCCTGAAACTAGGGTCGCAGTGATAGAAAATGGTGTTCTTCAAGAGTTGTTTATTGAACGTGAAAATAAAAAAGGATTAGTGGGTAATATCTATAAGGGTGAAGTTTGTCGAGTATTACCGGGTATGCAAGCAGCATTTGTTGATATAGGGCTGGATCGTGCGGCATTTCTTCATCTTTCTGATTTTAGTAATAAAGAGCTGAAACGTCGTGGATCTGAGCAGATTGAGCATTATCTTCGAGAAGGTCAAATAGTGGTTGTTCAAGTAACCAAAGGCCCGTTAGGTACAAAAGGGGCTAGGTTAACAACGGAAATTTCTATTCCATCCCGGTTTCAGGTTTACATGCCTTTTGCGACTAATTCAGGTGTTTCTCAAAGAATTGAGTGTTCAAAAGAACGAAGCCGGTTAAAGGCGTGTATAGAAAAATTCCAGGAAAGTCACGAAAGTGGAGGGTTTATTGCAAGGACAGCAGCAGAATGCATTGAAGAGCATATGATGGTTTCTGATATGCTTTTTTTGACAAAACTATGGGAGGGTATTTCTGAAAAAGTAAGTTCAGCTGAGGTTAAAACTTTGATCCATGAAGATTTGTCGTTGAGCATTCGTACATTACGAGACTTATATAATGAAGGAATTGAGAGAATAAGAGTTGATTCTAAAGAAACACATGAAAAACTCATTGCTTTTGCGGGAATTTTTGTTCCAGAAATTGTACCCGTAATTGAGCTTTATACCGGCGAATGTCCGGTGTTTGATATTTATAATGTTGAAGATGAAATTACTCGAGCATTAGATAGAAAAGTAAACTTAAAGTCTGGTGGTCATTTAGTGTTTGATCAGACCGAGGCGATGACTACGGTGGATGTTAATACTGGAGGGTATGTCGGTGGCCGAAATTTGGAAGAGACAATTTTCAAAACTAATCTGGAAGCCACCAAAACTATTCCTAGACAGCTTAGGTTGCGTAATTTAGGCGGCATCATTATTATTGATTTTATCGATATGCAAAGTGCGGCGCATAAACAACAGGTTTTAGATGCTCTTCAAGCAAATTTAGATAAAGATCATGCGAAAAATAAGATTACAGAAGTCTCGGCTTTAGGCTTGGTTGAAATGAAACGTAAACGCACTCGAGAAAGCTTGGAACACATACTTTGTGAGCCTTGTAGCTCCTGTGGTGGGCGAGGCGTTCTAAAAACTGCTGAATCGATGTGTCTGGAGATTTTTAGAGAAATCATTAGAGAGGTAAGACAATATAATGTTCAGACATTGCTGGTTCTTGCTTCACATGGCGTTGTAGAAATGTTGCTGGATGAAGAAGCAGATATGTTGGCAGAGTTAGAGTTATTTTTAGATGTACAGATTAAATTTAGACCTGAAGCAGAGTACAATCAGGAACAGTATGATGTAGTTTTATTATGACATCAGGCAACAAAAATAACCCCAGTTTTAAAATAATTAACTTCTTTCTTGA
>CAZHUE010000014.1:0-21666 GCA_964535875.1 uncultured Methylomarinum sp. | reverse complement strand
GTTTATCCCATGAAACGACTGAATACAAATTGAACTGATAAATATTGATTTTGATACATCATATTACATTTTTTACTCGTCATCTTTTGTTCTGGTCTTTAATTTTTTTTGCGATTGTCATAAGTTCCATAAGGATCTTCATTATAGGTATAGAAGAATATAAAACTGATTTAGAAAACAAAATTTATGAATTGACCTCCATTCCAGTTGAAATTGGAATTTTGAAGGCTAATATGCGGGGTATTAACCCTGAAGTTATTTTAAAAAATATCAAAATTGTCTCTGCAAAAGATCTAAATAACCAGCCTATTCGATTGGAAGAAGTGAGGGTCGGTTTAAACCTTGTAAAATTACTTCTTACACGTCAAATTTTGCCTTCAAGCCGGCTAACTTTAGTGGGTGCTAAATTATCAATCATAAGAAATAAAGATGGAAGCTTGTCTGTTGTCGGATTAAATGAAGATAAATTTGAGCAACCTTTATGGTTATTGAGTGGCGGGCAATATGAGGTTTTAAAAAGTGAAATTACATGGCAAGATAAGCAGCGAGACACTAGGCCAGTTACGTTTAAAAATGTTGATTTGTTAATAAGAAACAATAAAGATGATTTAGTCCATGAGTTTCATATGGTGAGTCTATTACCTGAGCAATATGGCGAAAAAATAAGAGTCTCTATGGATATTCAGGGGGACGTTTTAGATTTTAAAAAGCTGGATGGTCAGGTTTATGTTGAAGCTGATAATGTTTTTTTTACTGAGTTTTTAAATGAATATTTACGCACTAATATAGACCTTGCCAAGAATATAAAGATTACCAATGGTGAGGCCAAAGGAAAAGGAAATTTTAAAATATGGAGTCATTGGCAAGAATCTAAACTAGCAGGTCTTGCAGGTAATGTTCAGGTCGAAGATATTATTATGCATAAGAAAAAAAACAAGATTGATATTAAATCTCTTGAGACAGAATTTATTGGTTCTATCCTGTCGGATGGTTGGAAATTTGCTGTTAATCAATTTGATCTTGAAACAAAAAGTCAACACTGGGCAAATACAGAACTTAGCTTTTCCAGCAATAAAGATTTTACTCATCTAACGGCTTTAATTACTCAATTAGATTTGCATCAAGTGTCTTATTTAATTGGTTTTTTTTCACCATTAGAAGAAAAAAACCAAACACTTATTGCTGCTTTAGGCATTAAAGGGGTAATCAAGAATTTTTCTATTGATGCAGATTTAAATAATAATCATTATTTTGTCAAAGGGTCTTTTGATCATTTTTTTTCCAATGCACATTCAGGAATACCACAAATTGAAAATTTTTCAGGTAGTCTTTGGGGCGATAATAATCGTGGAAAAATTAGTTTAAATACAAAAAACGGGGCAATTTTTACCCCTAAATTATTTAGACAGCCTATTTTAATTGAAAGATTATATGGCCAGCTTAATTGGCAACAAAAACAGAATGAATGGATAATTCAATCAAAATCTCTTATTGCTGATAATAAGGATATACAAACCGAAACCAAATTGGCTTTAACCATTCCAAAAAGTGATCAATCCATTTTTATGGATCTACAGGCTTCTTTTTCGAATATGAATGATATTAGTTCAATACCAACATATTATCCTGTTGGTGTTATGAAGAGAAAGTCAATTAAATGGTTGGATGCTGCGTTTGTATCAGGAAAAATAAAACAAGGTAGTTTATTAGTTTATGGGGAGATGAGTCACTTTCCGTTTCTTCGCGGAGAGGGGGTATTTGAAGCATTGCTTAATGTGGAAGATGTAGAGCTAAATTTTTCACCAGATTGGCCTAATTTAACTGACGGATCTGCTGAAATTTTATTTTTTAAAAATGGTTTGGGAGCTGATATTGATCATGCAAAAATTCAGCAGTTAGATATAAAGAATGCGACAGTAAACACCCCTTCTTTTAAGAAAAGCAAACATTTATTTGTAAAGGGTAATGCAGAAGGCCGTATTGAGGATGCTTTAAGCTTTCTACAGCAAACCCCTCTTAATAAAGGAGTTGATAAAATTGTTGATGCTATTACTTCAGAAGGTAATGCAAAAGTTGAATTGGATTTAAAAGTGCCGATGAAAAAAAATGCTGTTGCAAAAGTAAATGGGATGGCGCATTTTAACAATGCAAGTTTGACAGTAAAGGCTGTAAATTTGAATGTTGAAGAATTGGTAGGTAATTTAAGAATTACCGAAAAGGGGTTGTTTAGCAATAATTTAACCGCTAAGACTTTAGGCTATCCTATAGGGATAACAGTTGATTTTGATGAGCTTAAAACAAGCATCAATGTAAATGGAGTAACGGATAGTCAGCAGTTAAAGACGCAGTTCAGTTTTTTAGACAAGGATTTCATAAAAGATAACCCTGTTAGTGACTCAACCCCTTACAATATAAATATAAATTTGCCTTCAGAAGCGGGCATTATGCCTGAAGTTAATCTTAAATCCAGTCTGGTTGGAATGCCAATTGAATTACCTGGTGTATTAAAGAAATCAGCAGAACAAGAAAAACCTTTGCTGATTAATATGGCTTTGAAAGAGGGTGGGTTTTTGCCGCTTAAAATAAATTATAATGATGAAATAAGAGCCGCAATACGTTTTAACAAACAACAAAATTCAGTCCATTCTGCTCATATTGTTTATGGACAACAAGAAGCTGTTGCTCCTGAAGAAAAAGGGGTGAATATTCAAGTTGATCAAGAGATGTTAGATGCTTCTGAATGGGCTGCTTTTGTATCACAACCGGTAAGTAGTAGTAAGCAAGAGTCTGTGGCACTAAATAAAATAAGTTTAAAGGTAGACGAATTACAATGGAACGGCAAAAAACAAGGAGCCTTAACATTAGACATGCAAAACTCGGAACATCAATGGAATGGAAATATTTTTTCTTATATTGTCAAAGGTGCTTTTGTCATCCCTCATAAGCAAACTAAAGCAGACAAAATTAAATTAGAGCTTGATTTGCTGGATTTATCGGGTTTGGTACAACTTAACAATAGTAAAACTAATAAATTTGTACAGCAAGATATGCCGGTTATTGATGTTTTTAGTAAACACTTACTGTGGAATAAGGTTGATTTAGGAAAACTTGAAATTGAATCTGAAAAAGTGGTAGATGGCGTTAGGTTTAACAAGATTGATGTTATTTCAGATAATCTTAAAATTAAACTTAAAGCTAATTGGATAAAGTTAGATAATTATAACGGGACTGAATTATCCGGGACGGTAAGTGCAAATGATTTTGGTGAGATTTTATCTCAGCTTAAAATAACGGATGATTTAAAAGAAGCTCATGGGTATGTGGGTATTAAGGCAGATTGGGCTGGCCTGCCATATCAATTTTCTTTTCAGACGGCAGAAGCCGAATTGGATATGAAGTTAAAAGGTGGGCGTATTTCAAGCATTGAGCCTGGGTTTGGACGATTTTTGGGACTAGTCGCATTGGATCAGTGGGTGAAACGCCTGAAGTTTGATTATGGGGATATCTATAAGCAAGGGTTAAGCGTTAATAAAATTACAGGAAGTTTTAATATAAATGAAGGAATAATGGTGACCAATGATTTATTGATTGACGCTGTGCCAGCTTTAATTTCAATGACGGGCGAAGTGGATCTACTATCAAAAACAATTAATCATAAGGTTCTGGTTGTTCCGAAAAGTTCAGCAGCGATACCTATTGCTGGTAGAATTGTGGGTGGAATTGCCGGCGTTATTACTCAAGTTTTAGATAAGGATTACAAAGATGGGTATTTTTTTGGCTCAAATTATAATGTAATAGGTGAATGGGATGATATTAAAATAATACCTTTGCATGACCAGGATGGCATTATAAATAAAACATGGTCGGGGTTAACGAATTCAACCACACAGAATAAATTAGTAAAACCTAAAAGAGAGAAAGTAGAATAATGAGTATATGTGCTGCCATACAAATGGCATCAAGTCCAAATGTAGATTCCAATTTATTACAAGCGGGAAAATTAATCGCTGAAGCAGCTAATCATGGGGCGAAGCTGATTACGCTACCTGAAAACTTTGCTTTGATGGGTGTACATGAGCTTGATAAGGTTAAGGTTAGAGAAATAGATAGACAAGGGCCAATCCAACAGTTTTTATCGGATACTGCAAAAAAACACAGTATTTGGCTGATAGGTGGAACCATACCATTAGTCGCTGAAGATGATAATAAAGTTAGAGCAGCTTGCCTGGTCTATAACGATAATGGCGAAAGAGTCGCTCGTTATGACAAAGCTCATTTATTTGATGTCAGTGTCCCTGATACGGGTGAAGAATATAGAGAGTCTGATTCAATTGAAAAGGGTGGCGATCCTTTTGTTTTTAATACACCTTTTGGAAGAGTAGGTATTGCAATCTGTTACGACCTCAGGTTTCCTGAGTTTTTTAGACAGATGAGTGAGCAAGATGCAGAAATATTAGTTGTTCCTGCTGCGTTTACAGCAGAAACAGGTGCTGCTCATTGGGAAATACTTTTACGCGCAAGAGCGATTGAAAATTTATGTTATGTTGTTGCGCCCAATCAGGGTGGCTTTCATTTAAATGGTCGACAAACGTTTGGGCATAGCATGGTAATAGATCCTTGGGGTGTGGTTCTGGATTGTTATAAAACGGGAGCAGGTTTTGCCAGTGCCGAAATTGATCTGGAAAGATTGAAAAAAGTACGGACTTCGTTTCCTGTATTAAATCATCGACGTTTTTATTGTAAATAAATAATATGTATTTTAAAAAAACTTGTATTTTAATGACGCTATTCGTTATCTCATGTTCTGATGGCCAACAAACCAGATACAAAGATACAGAATATCTTGAAGTCCCACCTGAAATGAAGATAACTGAAAAAGCTCCTGCTGTGGTTGAGGGTGATGAAAAAGAAGTCGAAGATGAGGATGATAAAGATAAAGGATTAGGGGAAAATATCTTATTAGTAGGGACTGAAAAAAAGCCAGTTATTAAGATTAAAAAGAGATTTGAGTATTCGTGGGAAGTGATTGATCAGGCATTAAAGCTTGAAGAAATTGAAGTAACAGATAAGGACAGGGAGCAAGGTGTTTTTTATGTTACTTATGACCCGGATGATCAACATTCTGCTGACTCAACTTTGATTGATAAGATGACATTTTTCTTTTTTAAAGATGAGTATGAAGAAGCAAAATATAAACTAATTGTGCTCAGGCAAGAAAGTGAAACTGAAGTGACTGCAGAGTTGATTAAATCAGAAGCTAATGATTTATTAGATGACGGCGAAGATAATAATATTGAAGGTTCAATTGATGATGGAGCAATGCTGCTTAACGCTTTATATAAAACGATTAAAGAAGACCTGCCGGTTAATTAATTACGTTATAAATTCCAATAAAAAAGAACAACAACCTTTTACTTTTAAATAGATAGATTTAATGGATACTTTAAACCAAGTAAAACAATCAATACTAATGCCTTATGGAATGCAGGAGAAAGATATTGATCAAATTATGGATAGTATGCTCAGCGTTACGGCGGATTATGCTGATATATATTTTCAATCTACTCATTTTGAATCATGGTCATTAGAAGCTGGAATCATAAAAGAAGGTTCTCACTCTATCGAGCAAGGTGCAGGTGTTCGAGTGGTTTCTGGGGATAAAACTGGGTTTGCCTATAGTGATCGAATTGAACTTTCTGTTTTACTGGAAGCAGCAAATAATGTAAAGGCCATTGCTAGGCAGGGGCAAAATGCACAAAATAATCTAAAAAAAGTATCAAGTTGGAAACAATACTACGAACCGGTTAACCCGCTCAAATCGCTTGCCGATCAGGAAAAAATCGATTTATTACGCAAAGTGGATATTGAAACGCGTAAGCTGGATAATCGAATAGAAGAAGTCATGGTCAGCTTAGTGGGTGTGCATGAAAAAGTTCTTATCGCCAATCAGGATGGCTCTTTAGTCGCTGATATTCGTCCTCTAACACGAATGAGTGTCACGGTTATTTTAGAAGAAAATGGCAAGCGAGAACAGGGAAGTATGGGGGGAGGAGCGAGAAAGGATTATAGCTACTTTTTAGATCAGGATAAAGCGGTCGAATACGGAAAAGAAGCGGTGAGGCAAGCGGTTGTTAATCTGGAAGCGATAGAGGCACCTGCGGGCAATATGACGGTTGTTTTAGGCCCTGGTTGGCCTGGAATTTTATTGCATGAAGCAATAGGGCATGGTCTGGAAGGAGATTTTAATCGAAAAGGAACTTCTGCGTTTAGCAATATGATTGGGGAGCGTGTTGCTTCTGAATTGTGCACGGTTGTTGATGATGGAACACTAGAAGGTAGACGAGGTTCTTTGAATATAGATGACGAAGGAGTGCCCACAGAAAAAACTGTACTGATTGAAAAAGGAATACTTAAAGGTTACATGCAAGATAAACTTAACGCAAGGTTAATGGATGTACAATCAACCGGCAATGGTCGCAGAGAATCTTATGCACATTTACCAATGCCTAGAATGACAAATACTTATATGTTACCAGGCTTTCATGATCCAGCTGAAATTATTAAATCAGTGAAAAAAGGCCTGTTTGCCAAAAATTTTGGAGGGGGGCAAGTTGATATTACATCGGGTAAATTTGTTTTTTCAGCCAGTGAAGCGTATTTGATTGAAGATGGAAAAATAACGCATCCTGTCAAAGGCGCAACTTTAATTGGAAATGGCCCGGAAGTTTTAACAAAGGTTTCTATGGTTGGAAATGACTTGGCTTTAGATGCAGGTGTTGGAACCTGTGGCAAAGAAGGTCAGAGCGTGCCCGTAGGAGTAGGTCAGCCGACTATAAAAATTGACGGATTAACAGTGGGTGGAACGAGTGTGTAGCTAGTACTCGTCAACTTTCCAAAAAAATCACACCCATAAAGAGATTTAATTGTGCAAAACCAAGAAGAAATAAATAGATTAAAAAATCTTGTCCAGGATTTGTTGGATGAATCAAAAAAACAAGGAGCAACCTCGGCTGAGGCAGGTCTTAATGTAGATAATGGACTCTCAGTAACCGCACGTCTGAGCAAAGTAGAAACTATTGAACACCATTGTGATCAAGGTTTGGGTATAACTGTTTATATTGGTAAAAAGAAAGGCTCTGCCAGTACTAATGATCTCTCCTCTAATTCAATCAAGGAAACGGTTAAGGCGGCTTGTAGTATTGCCAGATTTTCCAATGAAGATGAATTTTCAGGTTTACCTGACAAAGACAGTTTGGCGACTGAATTTCCCGATCTTGATAGAAATCACCCATGGAACCTGGATGCAGAAACAGCCATTGATTTGGCAGTGGAATGTGAAGATGCTGCTCGTTCTTATGATAAGGAAATTAATAACTCTGAAGGTGCAACAGTTAATAGCCATCAAGGAATTAGTGTGCTGGGGAATAGTTTAGGGTTTTTACAAGGCTATCAATCTACGCGGCACTCAATTAGTTGTTCAGTTTTAGGTGAGCGAAATGGGGAGATGCAAAGGGATTATTGGTATAGCGTTTGTCGAAAAGCAGAAAATTTAGAATCAACTAAAGAAATAGGGATTAAAGCAGCAAAACGAACAATTAAGCGGCTAGGTGCGCAAAAGCTGTCAACTCGCCAATGCCCCGTATTATTTTCTGTTGAAGTTGCATCGGGATTAATAGGTTCGTTAATTGGTGCAATAAGTGGGGGTAGTTTATACCGAAAATCAAGTTTTTTACTTGATGCCTTAGGAACAAAAATTTTACCAGAATTTATCCATATACATGAGCGACCTCATTTGAAAATGGCTCTCGGAAGCTCTGCTTATGACGCAGAAGGTGTATCAACAATAGCAAGGGATATTGTTAAAGAAGGTGTTTTGCAAGGGTACGTTTTAAGTAGTTATTCAGCACGGAAGTTAGGGATGAAAAATACCGGAAATGCAGGAGGCGTATATAATTTAACAGTAGATTCAGGCAGCAATGACTTCAATGCTATGTTGAAGCAGTTAGGTACTGGGTTATTAGTAACAGAGTTAATGGGTTCTGGTGTTAATAGAGTAACGGGCGATTATTCAAGAGGTGCTTCTGGTTTTTGGGTGGAAAATGGACAGATTCAATATCCAGTTGAAGAAATTACAATTGCTGGAAATTTAAAGGATATGTATAAAAATATTGTTTCTATAGGGAATGATGTGGATTATCGGGGGAATATTAGAACAGGATCTATATTAATAGAGCAAATGGCTATTGCGGGATAGTGTTACCAGATACTAAGCATGGTTCATGCCTAGCATGAGTAATGAAAGTGTAAGAATCAAGCTGTTAATTTTAAATATTTTTGATATAAACTATCGTGATTTTCAGCATTTTTAGGGTCTTTATCAATACAATCTACTGGACATACTTCAATACATTGTGGTAGATCATGATGGCCGACACATTCAGTACATAAAACAGGATCAATAATATAAATTTCCTCGCCTTGGCTAATAGCACCATTCGGACATTCGGGTTCGCAAACATCACAGTTAATGCACTCATCATCTATTTCTAAAGCCATAGTTTTTCCTTATTCAAATTTTTTAATTAAGCGTTCTTCTACGCAATTGGGTACAAAACTAGAGACATCGCCTTTAAGTTTTGCAATTTCTCTTATCATGCTAGAAGAAATGAATTCGTACTGTTCTGCCGGCGTCAGAAACATAGTCTCCAATTCTGGCGATAAGCGGCGGTTCATGCCTGCCATTTGAAATTCATATTCAAAATCTGATACTGCACGTAATCCTCTTAAGACTACGTTGGCATCTTGTTCTTTTGCGCAATCAACTAATAGATTATCAAATCCAATAATACTAATATTTGAAAGACTAGAAGTGACTTCTTCAGCCATTAAGACTCGTTCATCTATAGAAAAAAGTGGGGTTTTTCCTTGGTTGACAGCAACTGCGACTATGACTTTATGGAACAGCTTAGAAGCTCTTGATATGATGTCAATATGCCCATCAGTAATGGGATCAAATGTGCCTGGGTAAATAGCCGTAATATTCAAAGTTTTGTTTATACTGATTAAAAAATCCAGATTCTACCACAAAACAATGTTAGCTACGCTGAAACAAGTAATACCCTACTTCTCCTGCTTTTTTGCTGTGTAAATATTGCCAATTGCCTGGCATATCATCTAAAGGTAATTGACTTTCCACTTCCAAATAAATTTTAGCGGAAGGCGCAAGCCAGTTCTTGTCCTCTAACCAATGACAGCTTTGTTGAGCTTGCCCGCTTTTAAAAGGGGGGTCTAAAAAAACCAGGTTAAATGGTTTAGGATCACCAGCTAAAAACTTGAACACATCCATTTGTTCAATTTTAATTTGTTGCGCAGATAAGTTAACTTTATTTTCGTTAATTAGTTGACAGGCTTGAAGGTTATTTTCTACCATTATTACAGAAGATGCACCTCTGGAAGCTGCTTCAAATCCTAAAGCTCCACTTCCAGCATACAAATCCAGACATTGGCTTGCTATAATATCATGTTGCAACCAATTGAATAATGTCTCTCGAATTCTTGCCGGTGTGGGTCTTAAGCCAGGATGGTCTTCAAAAATAATATGTCGACTCCTCCATTCACCTGCAATAATTCTAAGTTTATTCTCCACTTTTAAGAATTAATTGTTTTCCTGATTTTTTTGAAAAATATACCCTAGTTTGCGCCACCAACAGTAATAGTATGAATGTTTTCAGGTTTTATACGTTTTTGAAAAGCATTTCGAATAGAGTCAACTGTGACGGCTTCAATTTTTTTCTGGAATGTATCTAAATAATCTAATGGCATTTGATAAAAGCCAATCATAGCCGCGTAATTAGATAATTTGCTATTGGTATCAAAGCGCATGGCAAAACCACCAGTAATATTTTTCTTGGCAGCAATTAGTGCTTTTTCTGTTGGGCCATTTTCAACAAAATTTTCTAAAGTTTTTTGCATTATATTAACCGCTTGGTCAGTTTGATCATTACGAGTTTGTAAACTCATAATAAAAGGCCCTTTTCTTAACATAGGAGAAAAATGGCTTGATGCACTGTATGCAAGCCCCTTTTTTTCTCTTACTTCTATAAATAATTGAGAAACTAATCCACTTCCACCTAAAATGTGGTTTCCAACATAAAAATCAAAATAGTTGGGGTCTTTTCGACTCATACCTATTAAACCGGCTAAAACATGGGTTTGTGTTGATGGAAATTTAATATCTTTGTTTAAGCCTGTAGATGTGAGTTTTACTTCTGGAAGTGCTGCTGGTTTATTTCCTGCAGCTAAATTTTTTATTAAATCTTCAGCAGTAGTCATTGCTTGTTTTTTGTTCATATCACCAACGATCACTACCATGGCATTTTTAGCCACGTAATATTGCTGGTAAAAAGTTTTTATATCTTCTTCAGAAAAACTGGATACCGATTCTATATTACCTCCAGTTGGATGTGCATAGGGGTGATCTTTATATAATGATTTGAAAAATTCAATGCTGGCTATTGCCCCGGGAGATTCTTCCCTATGTTTTAGACCTGCAAGCGTTCTACTTTTTTCACGTTGAAAATCATTTTTGTTAAAACTTGGTTGGCTTAAGATAACTTGCATGGTTTGCAGAGCTTTGTTAAGTAACGTAGGCTTTGTCAGAGAGCGTAATGAAACTGAAGCAGTATCTATAGAAGCCCCCGCGCCAAATTGAGCACCAATACTTTCAAAGCGTTGAGCAATTTCGTCAGCATTCCACTCACCAGCTCCTGTATCTAATAATGCCGAGGTTAATGCTGCTATTCCTTTTTGTGTGCCATCTCTTGCGCTGCCTGCATCAAAAACAACTTGAATATCAACCATTGGCAATCCAGTGGCCTCAACAAAGAAGACAGGGCTTCCCTGCGAGGTTTGCCAATTCTCTATTTTTGCAGCTGATAAAGCAGAGTGTGAAACTAAAAGAAATAAAAGTCCAATAAAATTAATTCGCATGACGACCTCCTGCAACCTTGCTTGTCTGTTTTTGTTTGGTGATGGGTTGGGGATCAAGATAAGCAACAGTTAATTTTTCTTCCAGTAAATATTTACGTACAACATCTCGTATTTGTTCGGCAGTGATTTGATTAACTTTATCAACATATTCATCGGCTTTTTTCCAGCTTATACCAACAGTTTCAAGCATTCCTAGTTGCATAGCTTGATAAAAATTTGAATCTTTTTCATAGACTGAACTAGCTAAAACCTGTGCTTTAACTCGCTGTAATTCTTCATCTGAAACTAACTCTCTTTTTAGCGTATTAATTTCTTCCTTTAAGGCATATTCCATATCAAAGACTGTTTTGCCTTCGGCCGGCGTTGCATCTAACATGAACAAATCAGGTAAACGAGACATGATATTATAACCTGCGCCAGCAGAGACAGCAATTTGGCTGCCCCTGACTAGTTTTGATGCTAACCTTGCACTGCTTCCTCCATCTAAAATACCTGCTAATACCTCTAGGGCATAAGCCTCTGATTCATTGTCAATGCTATTAAGGACGGGGACTTTATAGCCCATTAGAATATAAGGGAGCTTTGCAGGTAATTTAATGGTTGTTTTTCGTTCGCCACGTTGTTTTATTTCAGCTTTCGGTTTGATGGGTATAATTACGCTAGCTTTTAATCCACCGAAATATTTTTCAGCCATTGCAAATACTTCATCATGTTTTACATCGCCAGCAATAACTAAGGTTGCATTATTTGGTGCATACCAACGCTCATACCAAACTTGTAAATCATCCGTTTGATAGTTTGCAATATCTGAAGGCCAGCCAATTACAGGGTTTTTATAAGGGCTATTAGTAAATGCCATTGCCATAAAAAACTCTTGTGTTTTTGAGCGTGGTTTGTCATCAGTTCGCATGCGACGTTCTTCAGTGACGACCTCTAATTCTTTTTTCAGCTCTTCAGGGTCTAGGCGTAAGTTTTGCATGCGATCGGCCTCCAATTTAAAACTGACGTCTAAACGAGATTTTTCCATGGTCTGAAAATAGGCGGTAAAATCACGACCTGTAAAGGCATTTTCATTACCACCATTTTCTGCAATAATGCGAGAAAACTCACCTTTTGGGTATTTTTCAGTGCCTTTGAACATCATATGCTCAAGCATATGGGATACGCCAGTAATGCCGTTTGGCTCATAACTTGAACCCACTTTGTACCAAACTTGAGAAACAACGACGGGTGAACGGTGATCTTCTTTCACCAAAACCTTTAATCCATTTTTAAGTACGTGTTCATGTACATTAACGCTTGAACTGTACGCATTGATAGGCAAGAAAATAAGTGCCAATAATAGTGTCCTGAAAATCATGAATTCTCCGTTATTTATAATGTTAGCGATCTGACTATTTCAATAATGAATAGTTCACTGTATTCTATACGTTCTTAAACCGGTTAGGCATAAATTATAATGACAAATACAAAATTGACATTATCATGGAAAAACTATCTTGAATTATGTAAGCCCAAAGTCGTTGTTCTGCTAGTTTTTACAGCTATAGTAGGTATGTTATTAGCGGTTCCAGGGATGCCTCCTTTAGCCAACTTTATATACGGTACTCTAGGCATTGGGCTAGCTTCATCTTCTGCTGCGGCAATTAATCATTTTATAGATCAAAAAGCTGATGCAGAAATGGCTCGGACACAAAACCGGCCTTTACCTTCTGGTGAATTAAACTCCAGAAACGTACTGATTTTTGCTGGCATTATTGGTTTACTGGCAATGATTATACTGGTTGTGTTTGTCAATGTACTAACAGCTATTTTAACTTTTCTCTGATTGGTTATGCTGTTATTTATACCATGTACCTTAAGCATATGACGCCTCAAAATATTGTCATTGGTGGTGCAGCAGGTGCAGCACCCCCATTATTAGGCTGGTGTGCGATAACTGGAGAGATCCACCCTCATGCCTTATTATTGTTTTTGATTATATTTGTTTGGACACCACCCCACTTTTGGGCATTGGCAGTGGCAAAACGAGAAGAATATGCTAAAGCAAAAATTCCTATGTTACCTGTAACTCATGGGGCAGAGTTCACGCGGTTACATATATTACTTTATACCATATTGCTATTCATTGTAACTCTATTGCCATACCTAACGGGAATGAGTGGCTTGATTTATCTTTTTAGTGCATTAACCCTGGGTTTGATTTTTATTTATTTTGCAATTAAATTAATGCGTAATAAAGACAATAAAACAGCGATGAAAACTTTTTTCTACTCTATAACTTATTTAATGTTGATGTTTACCGCATTATTAGTAGATCATTACTTTCTATTTTCTTTTTCAACATGAGTCAATTACAGGTCGAACACCCATTTGCAGAATTTATAAAAATACTTGGAAAAGGAAAAAGAGGTTCAAGACCTCTTTCTCAGGATGAAGCCTACCGTGCAATGGCGATGATATTGGCAGATAAGGTTGAGCCTATTCAACTGGGTGCTTTTTTAATGTTGATGCGGGTGAAAGAAGAGACAGCAGAAGAGCTCGCGGGATTTGTGCAAGCGGCACGAGAGTCAATTAATCTCCCAAAAGATAAAATCCAGATAGATTTAGACTGGTCGTCCTATGCTGGGAAACGACGCCACTTACCCTGGTTTTTGCTTTCTACCTTATTGTTGGCAAATAATGGTATTCGTATTTTTATGCATGGTGCTGGCGGACATACTGAAGGGCGAATATATACTTATAAAGTTTTAAAATATTTAGGACTTTCAAATGCAAAAAGCATTGAAGAATCAATTGAACAGATCAAAGAAACCAATTTTAGTTATCTTTCATTAGAGTACTTCTGCCCAAAATTATATGAAATGATTAACCTCCGGCCCATCATGGGGTTGCGTTCACCTGTGCATACTTTGGTTAGATTAATTAACCCTCTAAAAGCATCCCATGGTCTTCAGGGTATCTTTCATCCTAGTTATCGACAAGTGCATCAAAAAGCAGCTTTATTATTAAACCAGACCAGTATGGCAGTACTAAAAGGAGAAGGTGGAGAAACTGAGCGTAATCCCGATGTTGATTGCTTAGTTCAATCAGTAAAAAATAATCAATTAGTTGAAGAGCAGTGGCCTGCGCTTTTTGCCCGTAGACATGTTAAGTCTGAAAACCTGGATCCACAACAGCTCGCTTTGTTATGGCAAGGCGAATGGAATGATGAATTTGCGGAAGCTACCGTTATTGGTACAGCAGCAGTCGCATTAAAGTTAATTGGAAAAGTAAAGACGCAGAAACAGGCTCACGATTTAGCTAGGCAGTTTTGGGCTGAACGATCAGCTTTGAAAAAAAGAGATTAGTTTAAATCTGTAACAATTCAATAATATCGTAGTCATAGAAAGATGAATTGACATCTCTTTATAAACAATTGAAACAAAGAAGTGGACACTCTGTTAATTATAAATATTCAACTATAATTTAATCAAATGGTAGGTATAAGACCGTAATAACATAGGTTATTAGTTTGTAAATTATTGGGAAAACTGGAAAATGACTGAGATTCTTATTGGGCGACAACAAATTCTAGATAGTAAATTGAATATTTATGCTTACGAAATACTATTTAGAGGTAGTGATTTTGATCTTAACCAACAGGAAGGAGCTACCTCCGCAACTAATCAGGTTATTACCGATACAATCCTCGAGATTGGGCTAAATGAAGTAGTTGGGTCAGATAAGGCTTTTATTAATTTTACAGCACAGAATCTTTTAGAAAAAACCCCCCTACATCTTCCTAAAGATAGAATTGTGATCGAGGTACTTGAAGATGTCGTTGTTGATTCAAAAATTATTAATAATATTAGAGAATTTTCTGAGCAAGGTTATACGATTGCATTGGATGACTTTGTTTTTACACCAGAGTGGGTTCCACTGATTGAATTAGCCGATATTATTAAGCTTGATGTAATGGCAATGCCAATTGAACAAACATTGGCAACGATTGAAAAGCTGAAACCGTATAATGTGAAGCTACTAGCAGAAAAAGTAGAAACTCTTGAAGAGTATGAAATATTTAAGAAGGCTGGTTGTGAGCTTTTTCAAGGCTTCTTTTTTAGTAAGCCCAAAATAGTTAAAGGTAAACGACTAGGTGTCAATCAAATTGCGACAATTAAGTTATTGTCTACAATAAATAAATCAGATGTCAGTTTTGGTGAGTTAAGCGCAGTTATCACTCAAGATGTAGGTCTAAGTTACAAACTTTTACATTATATTAATTCTGCATTCTTTTCTTTGCCGAATGATATTGAATCTATCCATCATGCCGTGACTTGCCTAGGGATGAGTGAGATAAAACGGTGGGTAAATATTTTAGCTTTAACTTCGTTTGCTGATAAACCTGATGCATTATTTCAAAACATTTTAATTAGAGGGAAAATGTGTGAATTGTTAGCAGAACAATTTGATCAAGATCCTAGCCAAATGTTTTTAATGGGGATGCTTTCTTCTTTGGATAGCTTACTAGATATTCCGATAGAAGAAGCTTTAGCACAGCTGCCAATGGCAGAAGAAGTAGAGCAAGCAATATTATATAAAAAGGGAGTGGCAGGTGATATTCTAGCTTATGTTGTTTTTTATGAACAATGGGAGCTAAGTTCTGATGATACTAAACAGCGGGTTAAACCGACTAATATCAGAGAAATATATCTTAAAAGTATTAGCTGGAGCAGAGAAGTGCTTGGATGTTCTTAAGGACACTCTATTAATTGATGAATAACACTTAAATCCAAAATATCTAGTCTCTGCGTTAAAATCTTTCGCAATAGTCTACAAATACATGCTGGTTTCAGCTTGGATCTTGAAAGTTTGGTTCTCAATTCTCATCCGTAGTTCATAGTGGTGCTCTTAAGTTGCATGAGCTGATGCTATTATCATTTCTGTTTAAAAAACGATCAGTTTTTTTCGTGTCTTTTAGTAAAACACGTACATGTTTCTTGGATTGGGTAGGGCAAGTCAAATATAAGTACTCTCAAAAAACTGTCTATTTCAATTGTCAAATACTTGCCAAGAAAAAAAAGGAGTATTATTATAGGGTTTAAAAAACAGCTTGTAGGTAATTAAACAAAATGATTCGGGCAGGAATAGTTGGAGGAACGGGCTACACAGGTGTGGAGTTGTTACGCATTTTGGCTTTACACTCTAATGTGGATGTTCATATAGTAACTTCTCGTTCAGATGCAGGGCTAAGAGTAGATGCGTTATACCCAAGTTTACAAGGACTGTGCGATATTGCTTTTTCTTTGCCAGTTGTGGAGCGATTGACTGAATGTGATGTGGTGTTTTTTGCAACACCTAATGGAACTGCTATGTTAATGGCAGAACAGCTATTAAAGAATAGTGTCAAGATAATTGATTTGTCAGCAGATTTTAGGATAAAGGATCATAAGGAATGGTCTAAATGGTATGGAATGGATCACGCTTGTCCAGGTTTAATTAAGGATGCCGTCTATGGTTTGCCAGAGGTTAATCGTGAGGCGGTTAGGGATGCCAATCTTTTGGCCTGTCCTGGTTGTTATCCGACAGCTGTTCAGTTAGGTTTTTTACCTTTGATAGAAAATAGATTAATTAATTTTTCTAATTTAATTGCTGATGTGAAGTCAGGTGTGAGTGGTGCTGGGCGTAAAGCACAAGTTTCTACTTTGATGAGTGAATCTGGTGAAAGTTTTAAAGCTTATGCCGTAGCAGGGCATCGACACTTGCCCGAAATTACCCAAGGTTTAAGTCTTGCTGCAAAGCAAAGCGTAGAATTGACGTTTGTGCCTCATTTGGTTCCTATGATTCGAGGTATTCATGCAACATTATATGGGCAAATTTCTGGAAGTATTGAAAATGTTCAAGAGTTGTTTGAAGTGCGATATGAAAATGAGTTATTTGTTGACGTGCTAGCAGACGGTGAGCATCCAGATACTAGAAATGTAAGGGGTAGTAATAAATGCCAGATTGCAATTCATCAACCACAAGGTGGAAATACACTTGTGATTTTGTCGGTGATAGATAATTTGGTGAAAGGTGCTGCGGGGCAAGCTGTGCAGAATATGAATATTATGTTTGGTTTAGATGAGAGCCAAGGTTTATTAATGGCTGCTCTCTATCCATAATTCTTGACTATAAAGCTAGGTATTGACATAATTAGAGTTTATTTATTTGCTGGTGTAGAAAATGGCAGAACCAATTATTTTTACAGATAGTGCCGCTAAAAAGGTGGGTACATTAATATCTGAGGAAGGGAATGATAACTTGAAATTAAGAGTTTATATTTCTGGTGGTGGGTGTTCAGGATTTCAATATGGGTTTACTTTTGATGAAGAAGTCAATGAGGACGATACTCAAGTTGAAAATGACGGAGTAACCGTTTTAATCGATTCGATGAGTATTCAATATTTGAATGGTGCTGAGATTGATTATAAAGAAGATGTGTCGGGGGCTCAATTTGTGATAAGAAACCCAAATGCAAGCACTACCTGTGGTTGTGGATCTTCATTTGCAACATAATAGAATTAAATCCCTGCAGGATATATTCCGCCAAGGATAACAGGAGATTTTGCTCCTGTTACCTCCATTAGATTTCCAGGTAAGTTTTTAATAGTTTGTCTAGCTAGCCATGCGAAAGCCATAGCTTCAATATGATCAGGATTAACGCCAAATTCTGCAGTTGATAAAACAGAATGAGGTAAGTTTTTATTAATGCATTCAACTAAATATTCATTATGAACGCCACCACCGCAGATTAGAGTCTGATTTGTTAATGGTGCATATTTTTGAATAGCTTCAGTTATTGTGTCGGCAGTTAGCTGGCAAAGACTAGCTTGTATATCTTTTGCGCTACAGTCTGGAAAATTGCTGATTTTTTTCTTTAGCCAAGAAGATGAAAAATATTCTTTACCTGTGCTTTTAGGTGGTGTTAGTTGGAAATAAAGGTCTTGCTTTAAATCATCGATTAACTTTATATTTGGATTTCCTGACCTTGCCCATTTTCCATCCTTATCATAAGGGAGGTTTAAATTCTTTTGGATCCAATAGTCTAATAGTGTATTGCCTGGCCCAATATCAAAGCCAATTGTTTTTTTGTCAGATAAATAAGTTATATTGGCAATTCCACCAATATTGATAATACTAATTTTTTGTTTATTTAAATTAAATAGTCTAGAAAAAAATTCTTGATGGAAAGCTGGAACAAGTGGTGCGCCTTGCCCGCCTGTAGCAATATCTCTTCTGCGGAAGTCAGCAATTGTTGTAATGCCAGTTTTTTCAGCAATTATGTTGGGGTCGCCTATTTGTAGAGAAAATGCTGATGGTTGGTTTGGTGCATGATAAATTGTTTGTCCGTGACTACCTATTGCGGTAATTTCTAAGTTAGAAATAGCTGTTTTAGTGAGAAGTTGGTTGGTGGCCTGGGCAAACAGATGTCCAAGCTTTGTGTCAGTAGAGCCGTATTCATTTAGATGTATCAAGTTGTCTGGGTTGGATAATTCCTGAATCTTTTTTTTTATTGATTCTGTGAAAGGAATATACTCAAAGGCCAGCGTTTTAATTTGATCTTCGCAAAACTCAACTAAACTTGCATCAATACCGTCAATGCTTGTCCCTGACATCAAGCCGATGTAAAGCTCAGGCATTTTAAGTTTAGTCGTTTTGTGCAAGTAAGGTAATTGCAATCGTTTTATTTAGTTGGGCAATATAAGGCTGAGTTTGTTGTTTGAACTTAGCTAAAAGTAATTTTTTAACAGGGAGAGCATGAGGTAGGTCAACAGTTAAAGGGTTTTTATGTGTGCCATTGACAAGAAATTCATAATGTAAATGGGAGCCCGTTGCTAAGCCTGATCTGCCAACATAACCAATTGTTTGACCTTGCTTAACATAAGACCCGACTTTTTGTCCTTTTCTAAATTTAGATAAATGGGCATAAAGAGTACTGTATTTTTTACCATGCTGGACAATTATAACTCTGCCATAACCGCCTTTTTTGCCTCTAAAAACAATTTTTCCATCACCTGTTGTTTTAATGCTGGTACCTGTTTTGGCCGCATAATCAACGCCTTTATGTGCCCGTATTTTGTTTAAAACCGGGTGTTTTCTTTTTAAATTAAAATGAGAGCTAATGCGTGCAAAATTTACGGGTGTTCGTAAAAAAGCTTTTCGCATGCTTCTTCCATCGGGTGTAAAATACCCCGCATTTTCATCTTCATCTTCAAACCTTACTGCTCTGAAAGGTTGTCCTTGGTTAACAAATTCTGCGGAAAGAATATTGCCGGTGCCGACCTCTTTTTCTCCTGCGAATAACTTTTCATATACAACAGTGATTTTGTCATTTTTTCGTAAGTTAAGTGCAAAATCAATATCCCAGCCAAAAATATCCGCTAACTGCATAGTAAGCTTGTCAGTAAACCCGGCTTCTTTTCCATCAAGAAATAAGGATGACTTAATTGTTGTTTGAATGCTTGTAATTCTTTTTTCAATTGGTTCGTTAACAACTTCAATAGAGAATGTATTTTTAGAGCGAGTAGCCGAAATTAAGCTTGTAGGGCTTTTTTTGTAAATAAGTTCTTGAAGTTTATTGTCAGAATCAATACGAGCAATTATTTCTTTGTTTGGAAAAATTGATTCAAATTGTTTTTTGTCTCCTTGTGAATCGATAAGATTGTGCAGATCATCACTGTTTAGCTTAAGTTTGGAAAAAATTATAGAGAGGCTCTCTCCTTTCTTAATAGTATGAGTTAATGTTTTTAATGTAGGTTTGCTAGGGGTGGGTGGTACTAGAGAGATTGTTGGAGTTATAATAGGTATTGTTGATGTAATTATAGGGTTGTTAATAGAAAGGGAGGTATAAGTTGATTGAAAAGCAGGTAGAGTTAGAGGTGTGGTGTTAGTTTTTGAGTCTATGTTTTCAGGTGAAATAAGAGCATAACTTGCAGTTGCAGCAATAGCAGTGCTGATGCCTAAAAATAACGATTTGTATAATTTATTCTTCACGAGACTTATACCTAAGATATGTAGTTATTTTACTCAATGACGAGTAATTTAGAGAGACAAAAATTCTAGTCATTATAAACTAAATAAAAATTTATTTCTGTAGATTTAGTCTATTAATGAAGAAATAAAAAGTAAATTTATAAAGAGCTTGGCTTTGTTTGCCATTAGTAAAGGTTTCCGAGGCTATAGTTTGATTTTATTTTAAAGCATAGGTTTTTTAAAAAATACAAAGGTTTAAAGTTATAGTTTTATATTGTTTATTGGAATTTTATGTGGGCTTGTCTACAATAATGGTGGATTCTGAGCTCGTATAATTAAGTGCATAGCCTCTGAGGGCAATAGACTTAATTAATGTTTATTTTATTTTAATTGTGGAGATGGAAGTTGCAAGAAGAAACATTGAATCAGCTCAAGCGTGGGGTTGATGAAATTTTAGTAGAATCCGAGTTGACTAAGAAGCTTGAGGAAAATAGGCCGTTAAGAATAAAGGCAGGCTTTGACCCTACAGCGCCAGATTTACACTTAGGCCATACTGTATTAATAAATAAATTAAAGCAATTTCAAGATTTTGGGCATAAAGTTCAATTTTTAATTGGTGATTTTACTGGGATGATAGGGGATCCGACTGGAAAAAATATAACGCGGAAGCCTTTGTTAAAAAAAGAGGTGCTTGAAAATGCAAAGACATATCAAGAGCAGGTTTTTAAAATCTTAGATCCAGATAAAACTCAGGTGGTATTTAATTCGACTTGGATGAGTCGAGTTTCTTCCGCTGATTTAATTCAATTGGCGTCAAAACATACCGTAGCACGAATGCTTGAGCGGGACGATTTTAGTAAGCGGTTTAAAGGTGGTCGGCCTATAGCAATTCATGAGTTTTTATATCCCCTTATTCAAGGGTATGATTCGGTAGTAATGAAGGCAGATGTTGAGTTGGGTGGGACAGATCAGAAGTTCAACTTATTGGTCGGTAGACAGTTGCAAGAGGTCTATGGTCAAAAGCCTCAGATTGTTATAACGATGCCTATTTTGGAAGGGTTGAGTGGGGTGCAAAAAATGTCCAAGTCACTTGATAATTATGTTGGTATCGCTGATTCAGGTGATGATATGTTTGGTAAGATCATGTCGATTTCGGATGATTTGATGTGGAGGTATTTTGAATTATTAAGTTTTAGATCAATGGCTGAAATTCATCAATGGAAAAAAGAATGTGATGATGGGGCAAATCCTCGAAACTATAAGGTTAGTTTGGCTCAAGAGATTGTAGAAAGGTTTCATGATGCATCTGCTGCAAAAAAGGCTCTAGAAAATTTTGAAGCCAGATTTCAGAGGGGGGTAATACCCGATAAAATGGATGAGATTTCTTTAATGGTGCCAAAAGACTCTTTTGCAATAGCAAATTTATTAAATGATGCTGGATTAACAAAGAGTACGTCTGAGGCTTTGCGTATGATAAAGCAAGGTGCTGTAAAAATTGATGGTGAAAAAATAAATGATCCAAAGTTAGCGATATTGGTCGGAACAAAACAAGTGTATCAAGTGGGAAAAAGAAAATTTGCGCGTATTGAAATAAAGCAGGGTTCCTAATCTGAAGAATAGGCGGGTAGATTGACAGAGTCCAAAAAATAAGAGTTGACGAAGAGTAATAAATCTGTAGAA
>CAZHUE010000013.1:12856-25850 GCA_964535875.1 uncultured Methylomarinum sp. | reverse complement strand
CATTCCAAAGCTTCGTCAAGAGTATCTTCTGCAAATAAGAACAATTGATATTCTTCTGCTAATGCAGGCTCTTGCTGTAGTAAATAAAGTTCTGTAGAATCAATGGTTTCAACCAAATAGCCTATTTTCTGTAATTGTGAAGCTAATTGTGAATTTGCATCATCTGTACAAAGACCAATTAAAACAGACTGAGGCTGATTTTTATTAGATTCTTTAGCGTTCAATATTACTGGTATTTTAAGTAAAAACTCTGACCCTACGCCTTGAATACTACGTAGGTTAATTTCTCCACTCAATAAATTAGCCATTTTTTTTACTATCGCCAAGCCCAGTCCAGTACCACCATATTTCCTTGTTGTGGAGGCATCTTCCTGGGTAAATGCACTAAACAAAGAGGCTTGTTTTTTATCAGATATGCCTACGCCTGTATCTTTAACAGAAAATACAACAGCATCTGTATCCGATGTTGTTTTTTCACACTGCACGTTTAACGATATTGAGCCTTTGTCAGTAAATTTAATTGCATTACTTAATAAATTAGTCAGCATCTGTTTAATTTTTTGTTCATCACCAAATATATAGCGTGGTAAATTTTCTTCAACATGATGCTTCAATTCTACAGATTTACGCTTACTGACATGTCGATGACTAGCCAGAATAGTAATCAACAGTTCATAAACATCAAACCAGACGGAATCAATTTCCATTTTCCCAGCTTCTATTTTGGAAAAGTCGAGAATATCATTAATCTGCCTCAGCAATGAATTGCCAGACTTATTAATAATTCTAATATGTTCGTTCTGTTCTTGATCTAATACTGTATCTTTCAATAAATCCGAAAAGCCTATAATGGCATTTAAAGGAGTTCGAATTTCATGACTCATGACTGATAAAAATTCTGACTTTGCAATACTCGCTTTTTGAGCTTGATCAGCTAACAACAAAGCCTGGTTTTTTGTTTTAGTTAAATCTTGAGTCCTATTTTTTACGATAACTTCTAAATTCTTTTTTTGGTCATTTAAAGCATCATGCCAGAATTGGATTTTATCAAGCATCATATTAAATGATTGTCCTAATCGTCCAATTTCATCCGTGGATAGGATAGTCGCCCGTTTTCTATATTTTCCTGATTGACTCACTTCTTCACTAATTGCCAACAGTTCCAAAATTGGATCTGTTAGTTTTTTTGCCATTTTTTCCATAAGTAAAAAAATAATACCAGAAGCAATCATCAAACCAAGAAAAGCAACTGTTAATTCTTTTAATAAGCGCAAATAAATATCATATAAACTAATAATTAAAAATATTCTACCTTGCTTTACCCCATCAAGAAGCAAAGGTTTACAAACATATAGAAATTTTAATGAAAAGGTTCTGTGCTCACAATCATCAAACATATCTGGTTTATTTTCAGGAACTTTCCAATATTTTTCCAACTCAAAAGATGCAAAAAGTTGTTCTTCTCCAGCTTTTGAAACCGCTGCATAAGCAATACTCTTATGTGCTTTTAGTGTCTCTAAAGTCTGCTGAGCATCCTCTTTATTATCAAAGACTAATGAAGGTACAATAGATAAAGCGGTCACCTCGGCCAAAGCATTTGTTTCATTACTTAAGATAGAACTGTTTGAAAAAAATGAATTGACGATTAAGATACCACCTGCAACGAAAAGCATGAATAGGATATTGATTCCTAATAATAAACGAAATTTATCTTTGATAGATGCATTAGAAAATTTTGACATATCGTTAGTTTACATTCTGTTTATTATTGCTTGGGATAAGGAAAATCAAAAATCTTAGCCAATTTCAAAATTCTTGAGCTCACAACCAGATCAGATTTCTTAACAATAGGTAAATTTATATTTAATTGTATTTTTCCATCCATTTTTTCAAGTGCAATCATACCGCCTGCGTGAATAAACTCCAGATCATCACCCACCGTCAACACAGGCTGATCTTTCAAATCTAATAAAACTTGTACCAAAATATTTCGTTCTAAACCACTAATATAAAGTAGCTGACATTCAGCTAAATTACGCAGACGTGTACGATTTAAAATACGTAATGTTTTACCGTTTATAGTTTTATTCTTCATATCAACAAAGGATTCTTGAACAATATTATTCCCAATCACACACAGTTTAATATTGGAATCACTCCATTCAAAAACGCCTTCGGGCCACTGAGTAAAGCGAGCAATATTAAGTGTTAACACGGCAAGGACTGTTTGCTTATCTATTGATCTTGCATGCACAACAATACTGTTAAAAAATAGCAGCAAGCACAAAATAACTGATATTTTTTTCATCAGAAACAACATATTAAGCAATAATCCCTTAGAATTCCCAAACCAGCTTGCCATACACACCACGATCTATTGAGGTATCCTGAATAAGAAATTCTTGCCTGTATTCCAGATGTTGCTCTGCTAATAAATTCTGCCCAACCAGCGACAACTCAATATCTTTTATTGGTCGCCACGCCAGCCGAATATCTAGTGAGACATAATCTTTAATGAATGCAGTACCAAAACCACTGGCAGCAATATTTTCATCCACATAGCGAAATAACACATCGACATCGACATCTTTCCTGGGTGATATTACACTCCGTAGTGACACTCTTTGTTGAGGCCCCATGCCAAGCTCATCAATCGCATCCTGATGAGAGTATTCTGTTTTTATAAAACTATAGTTAGCATCCCAACGCCACCAATCAACCATTTGCCAGACTGTTGCTATTTCAAACCCATAAGTATGCGCACTATAACCATTTTTCAAAAAAATTGGTTGTTCAACATAAGATCCCGTAAATACTGGAGTGCCTAAAAATCCAGATCTTAATTTTTTATAGTCATTATGAAAAGCTGTAACATCAATAGACACATCATCTATAAAAGTCGTTCTATAACCTATTTCGTAGCTCAAAACTTCTTCTGAATCAAATTTTTTACCCCCATCGTCTTGAAGTCTTAATACAATTGCCGGCGACATTGCTGATTGCGGAGGAATGACTTTTTGCAACAAGCCCATGTCATGTTCCAACCTTGAAGGTGTCCTCACCGCTCTGGAGACCGCTCCCCATAGACGATGTTGCTGGTGAGGTATCCACATTAATCTGGCAGTAGGTTGTATTTCAAAACCACTGTAATCATTATGCTCAAATTTAGAACCAATCGTAAACCATAAAGAATCATCCAAAATAGTTATTTCATCCTGAATAAAAGCACTAAAAATCTGGTCATTTCGACTATCAGGATTGACCGTTGCAATAACGCTGGAAACAAAATCATCATGGTTATAACGATAACCTAAACCCCAAACCACATCATTCCATTCCAACAAATTGAAACGATGATGAAAATCTAAATCCAGACTGTGCCGACTTTCTTTGCTAAAAAACTCATCACGTTGATAAAAATCATAGAAAACCTGCAACGAATAGTCTGATGTCGAAGAAAATGTATGTTGATGCCGCATCAATAAATTTCCACCAAAACTATCAATATTTTCATCAATTGTTTTTTGATAGGGATGTGCAGTTAATGGGAAAGTAATATTTTGATTAATATCACTAGAGTATGCATCACCTTGAATGGTCAAAGAGTCTTGCAGTGATAACTGTGAGTCCATTCTGAAACCGCCTTGAACCTTATCCCAATCATCCTCTGCCCTTTCACCAGATTGAGTAGTACTTTCATCTCGGCCATACCCTTTTACATAAACTCTAGCCGTAGTATCAGCATTTAATTTTGTTCCATATCGCAGAGCGCCAAAACCTTGCTCCTCAGTACCTACACCCGAAGCCAATAAGCCACCTTGCGTATCCGCAGAATGTTTGGTGATTATATTAATAACGCCATTAACTGCATTTGCTCCCCATAATGTCGCGCCAGGGCCACGTATGACTTCTATTCGCTCTACATCCTCAAGCATTACATCCTGGTTTTCCCAATAAACGCCTGCAAATGCACGGGTATACGTATTTCGTCCATCGATCAACACCAAAAGTTTATTGGCAAAGCGACCATTAAACCCCCTGGCACTGACAGCCCATTTATTTGAATCAATTCTGGCTACATCAATACCTGGAGCTAAGCGCAAAGCTTCGGGTATTGAAGTTGCGCCAATTCGATTAATATCATCCTGACTGATAACGAAAATTGCTGCGGGTGAATCATTAAGTGATTTTGCTTTTTTTGAAACGGAGATGACCTCTACGTTTAATAGATCTTCTACACTTAATTCGAGCAAATCATCTTGATTAGAATTTGCAGTCGAAACACAAGTCAGGTATATAAAAAATAGGTTTAAGAATTGTTTAAATTTAGTTATATTGCTGTTCATCGCTAATCCAAATACACATAGTTTTCTCTACGCTTAAGACTAGCAGACTCTTATGTATTTATATTTGGGTCTATAATAAATCTTGAATTAGTTAACACTTTTAAAACCTGTCTTCATTGTTTAGGACTGAGAGGGTGTGATTAAAGGTGATGCATTACCAAGTTATCTACCATGCAAGTTAAAGAGATGCTTTTTTCCGTTACACTGAGTGAGCAGTTACAAAAAAACTAAAACTACCCTGAAAATCCTAATACTTCAAATAGTTTAAAACAAATTAGTTTATCCACTTTTCTCTAAGTTTTTCTCTGTTTATATACAACCATTGGATCGCAATAATTGGGATGCCTGATTCTATTCTACCTGACTCAATCATCAGATAAACCTCATCAAACTTGAGGGCTGAAACTAGAATATCTTCATCTTCATCATCCAGACCATGGACTCCACCTACATTCGTTGCATCTACTTTCCCGCAAAACAAACTGATTTTTTCTGACGAACCGCCTGGCGTAGTATAAAACTGATTTATCAATAACAATTCTTCAATTTCACAACCAGCTTCTTCTACTGATTCTCTATAAGCAACATCTTCTGCTAACTCCCCTTCTTCTATTGCTCCTGCGACAATTTCTACCAGCCATGCTTTATCAGGGTTTAAAATAGCACCAGCACGAAATTGTTCAATTAAAACGACTTCATCTCTATGAGGGTCGTAGAGTAAAACCGCCACGCAATTTCCTCGCATAAACAATTCGCGTGTGATTGTTTCACTCCATCCTCCTTTAAATAATGTATGTTGTAGCTGATATTTTTCTAATCTGAAAAAACCGTTATAAACAGTTTCTTGATTGATAATTTTGAATTCTTTTTCCATCAACTCTTACCTTTGTATACCACACGATAAATAACACCTAAAGTGTCATCTGTGATTAATAGACTTCCATCTGGCATTTGCAGAATATCTGTTGGTCGCCCCAATACTTCGTCTTCATTACTTAACCAACCACTAATAAAAACATATTCAGAAACAGGCTTACCCTTAACAAAATTAACGACTACAATTCTATAGCCATGTGGCTTAGTTCTATTCCATGAACCATGCTGAGCAACAAAAAGCTGATTTTTAAATCGTTGTGGAAACTGCTTTCCAGTATAAAAACGCATCCCTAAAGGCGCCATATGTGCTTTAAACTTCCACACTGGCGCAGTAAATTGCTTACATTTTTTATCACCTGCCAAATCAGCTTCTAAAATATCACCGGCATGACAAAATGGAAAACCAAAATGCTGCCCCTTGTTTGACCAATGATTTAATTCATCAGCTGGAATATCATCCCCTAAATGATCCCGGCCATTATCAGTAAAAAATAATTCATTTGTCTCAGGTTGCCAATCAAACCCAACTGAATTACGAATACCTTGTGCTAATATTTCAAAATCACTGCCATCAATATTTAATCTGACTAATGAAGAATAAATTTTTTTTTCTGGAACACAAATATTACATGGCGCTCCAACAGCAGTATATAACTTATTATCTTTTCCAAAGCGCAAGTATTTCCAGCCATGGTGCTCATCAGATGGCAGCTTGTCGTAAACTACCACTGGCTTGGGAGGATTATTTAATTTCTGACCTATATTCTTATATCGACTAATTTTATTAGTTTCAGCGACAAATAAGTCTCCCTCTTTAAAGGCAACGCCATTGGGCATATTAAGACCTGTTGCAATCACATATTTTTTTTCCGCAAAACCATCACCATTTTTATCATGAATGGCATAAACAGCACCCTGTTTTCGTGTCCCCACATAGACTACGCCATCTTCGCCAAGGGCCATTGTTCGAGCATTAGGCACATTATCAGCGTAAATAGAAATTGAAAACCCTGTAGGTATTTGTAAGGCATCTAATACATGCTGATATTTGTCAGAACTAGAAATACAGACATTAATTAACAAAAAATATAAGCTTAATACTTTGAAAGTATACATTTGTTCTCCTGTTTTTATAAACTTCGAGACTATCTTAACAGTCTCAACGATTGAATTTAAGCTTATCCCCCCCATATCCCATTTAACTTATAACAAAAAAGGTTTTACTATGATAAGAATTGCACTTTTTCTAGCAACCAATGTAGCCATAATGGTTGTTATCAGTATTGTTTTTAGTATTTTTGGATTGAGCGGCATATTAGATCAAAATGGTGTTGATCTTAATCTACAATCTTTATTAGTTGTATCCGCTGTTATTGGTATGACTGGCTCTGTTATTTCTTTAGCGATATCAAAATGGTCTGCGAAAAGAGCCATGGGGGTGCATGTTATTGAAAACCCTCAAAACCAGACAGAGCAATGGCTAATTTCAATCGTTACAAAGCAAGCGAAAGAGGCCGGTATTGGTATGCCTGAAGTTGGTGTTTTTGATACACCGCAGCCCAACGCATTTGCAACAGGAATGAGTAAAAACAATGCCTTAGTTGCTGTTAGCACAGGGCTTTTACAAACGATGAGCCAGGATGAAGTGGAAGCTGTTGTTGGTCATGAGATAAGCCATGTGGCCAATGGCGACATGATTACTATGGCTCTTATGCAGGGCGTAGTGAATACTTTTGTTTACTTTTTTGCCTCCATCATTGGGCATTTCGTCGACCGTGTTGTGTTGAGAAATGAAGAAGGTCATGGTATAGGTTATTTTGTCACTCAAATGATTGCTCAAGTTGCCTTATCTTTCCTTGCTAGCATGTTGGTTATGTGGTTTTCTCGTTACCGTGAATTTCACGCAGATTCAGGAGGAGCGAGCTTGGCAGGAAAAGAAAAAATGATTGCTGCTTTAAGAGCTTTACAACGCTCTCAAAGCCCAGCAGATTTACCAGGACAATTAGCTGCTTTTGGGATAAATGGAGGCGGTGTGAAGAAAATGTTTATGAGCCACCCTCCTTTAGAAGAGCGGATTGCAGCCTTACAAAACCAGAAAAAATAAAGTTTTATATTTTTTTAAAATAGAACAATAACGTTTTTTAGTTAGTCAACCATATTAAAACATTACTATTTTTTTATGGCTGGCTAATTAAATTAAACCCGTTCTTTAGTATCAATGAGCCAACATCAATCCATACTATTTTCTTTGGATCTTAGCTACGACCAGTTCCTTAAGGTCTATCAAGGTACTGCAAAAAATATCTCAGTAATGGCTGATGATGGACGTAGAATTGTATTTCCAGCGAGAAATATTCAATCATTTCTCACTAAAAATGGAATTAAAGGGTATTTTGAAATGACTTTAACGTCTGAAAATAAATTTATTAGTTTAAAAAAAATACGATAAAATTTATAACAGAGTGCGTTCAATATTCTATGCCTAAACATTTATAAAAATATCTATTACTTTCTTTTGGTCTACTCTTATTGAGCTATCAAAGAGCCATTGGACAAAAATAATTGTTGAAAACGATTAAAATTTCCAACAGTTACTACAGAAACATACAAAGATTAAGGGCTCCTCTATTAATTGATGAATGGAAAAAACATCCAATCTTTTCTCATCCATAATTTAAAGAGGAACCTTAGTGTTTTTTCTTTTCAGTATCTAAAGATCAAAAATTGACCGCGTTACTGAGAAGAAAAGTTTAGGATAATATTATCAATACCAGCCTCGACCAAACTTCTTGACCTTCTATCTGCTGCTTCAACCTGTATATAAACTGATTGACCAGAAAACTCGCTAATATCAACATTATAGGTTTTCCACTCAGCTTCAACAGCCGCTCGTGTACCACGTTTTTTCAAAACCGTAGACTGATTTCCTGTCCCAATAATTCGGACACGAAAATAGTCGGCTCTACTCGCATTTCCTAGATGGGCAAAGTAATAAGAAAAAGATAAATCAGCCTGAGTAACGTTTGTCAAATCAATGGCAGGTGATCTTATGGTTGTCACACCATTATCTATATCATATGACCCGGCATATTGACCGGACCGACCATCGGTTACTAATGCAAACTCACCTTCAGCAGCATTTTCTGGTTGTAACTCAACACCGCGGTAAGACGTAGAAGAAGGATTTGACCGACCCCATTCACCAGATGATGCAGTATCAGACCCCGCTGCATTTCGAATCCATCCTTCATCCGTTTCAAAATTAAAACTTAAGGATGACGGATTACTACTATCATCAGTGACAATCCAGGCAAAAGTTACTTCTGCAGAGCCATTGTTTTGATCCCTGACTGTTACCGTTGAAGAGTACTCTCCAGCAGTTGAAACCGTGCCAGTAATTAATCCAGTCTCTTCACTAATACTTAATCCAGAAGGCAAACCACTCGCACTATATGCCAAAGCCCCACTACCACTTGCTTCGACCTGCACACTCACACTATCACCCACTTGGTTCTCTTGATTACCTGGGTTAGAAACAGTTGGTGGTACATTATCTATTGCAGCAACTACCCAAGAAAAAGTAATATTTACAGACTCACTATTACTATCACTTACTGTAATAGTTGAAGAATACTCTCCAGCAGTTGAAACCGAGCCTGTAATTAACCCAGTATCTTCACTAATACTTAATCCTGAAGGCAAACCAGTGGCACTATAAGACAGTGCACTACTTCCACTAGCTACAATTTGCAGGTTAACACTATCGCCTACTTGGTTTTCTTGACTACCTGGGTTAGTAATCACTGGGGGTTCATTACCCGTTGAATCAGCCAGGTTTACAATGAACCGTACACCTGTTGAATGCCACAAATCCGGACCTTCAGAAGCAAGGTGAGGCATATAGCCCTTATACCATACGACGATATCTTCAGCATCTATACTTTCACCATCTTTGTAAGGAACCTCTGAATGAGGACCATAAGTCCATCCAGTATCTTCACTTGATTTATAACGCCGACCAAATATTAAATTATTTTCAAAATTTTCTATTGGACTAACTGTTCCATCGACTGAACTCCATCCAGCTGAACCAAACTCAATACTTACACTATCTCCAGTAACTGTATCTCTGATTTGCCACCGATGGCTATTTGCTGAGGTTACGTTATCATCAGACTCTGTAGAAACAGTTTGCCAATCACTACCAACAAATTTTCGAAGCTGATCATTTTCTGTTCCCGCCAGATCAAAGTCCATACGCCAGTATGGGTAATGAATATGATCAATGTTACATTGCAGTCCTTTACTAAATATATGACCATCAATAATCCCATCAGCACTCAAATACCATGACTGATAAATTACATAGTTGCCGATTGTATCCTGAACACCTATTTCCAGCCATTGCCGACCAGATTGAGTAAATTCACGTAAAACCACGATGTCATTGTTTGCCCAGCCTATAGGCGTTAAATCACCGCCTAAACGATCAGCATAAGGTCCACAGACATCATTATCATAAAAAACCGTCATAACCGGCAGGCTTGCTCTGGCTAATATATCGACACCTTTATATTTTACTTTGGTGAGTGACAGACCATCCATACGACCACCCACTTGATAGTCAAAACTCCAGTCTTGCCAATTCCGATGATGCACTCCCTCAAATCTTTCTGCTTGCGCAACATTAAAAAAAATGAGTCCGCTTAACAAAATACTCAAGAGTGAAATTATTCTAATTGTAATTTTCATAATTTATCTTCCCTTGATTTAATAACACTTTCTTCTGTTAAGTCTACCCATGCAATAAATTCAGGTCTGGCATCAATATGCTCATGAAATGATACATAAACAACACGAGTATCATAAAACCCTGTTTCACCTGAAGCCAATTCAGATGAAGGTTTAAAAGCTAATATTCCATAACCTTCCAGTTGCTGAATTCGACTAAACCCATCATTCTGCAAAGATTCCCGAGCAATTTTCACAGCATCTTTGACTTCTTCTACTGTAAGAGGAGGCTGATATTGAGATGGACTTATCTCTACAATTTCTTTGATTGATCCTTGGTCAGTTCTAACCTTAACAGTGGTATTATTTGAATGGCTAAAAAAGGTCGCAGTCTTTTCAGAGGAAGATGAGTTCTTTTCATCAGCCGATTTTGTGCTAACAAAAGTAAATCGATCGCCTAGCTCTGAAACATTAGTTGCCAGGTTTTTTTCTATTTCACCAACATTGATTATCGAATTTGAGCGAACCAAACTACTATCACGCAACCAGACAATATTTTCCATATTTTTTGGTTGCGGCGGCCAGTTACCGCCTATTTTAGTAAATCGGTTTACGTCAAGATGCCGGTGATTAGATGAATGGCTGGATGTTTCGTTTGCCAAAAATTGGGCTGTAAGAGGAGGGGTAATATAAATTACCAATCCTGTTATCCCAGCAGCAACGAAAACACTTTTTATTGTTTTGTTTCTATGATGCTTCATATTTTCTCTCTCTAAGTTTAATAAATCACTACTATGTTTTGAATGGAAAAGATTATTTATTAAGGTACCTTTTGAAGGCATAAACGTGCTTCCCTTAAGTTGATTTTTTGGCACAACATGCCAAAAAATCACCTTTTAACTCAAGAAAGTAGTAATCACATTATGGCAAATTACCAGATCAGACACCATCAAATTTTTGTTATTGTTCCTCAGGTTCTTGTAGTAAAATTCTAGCCAAGTCAAATAATTCTTGTGGTTGATATAATTTATAGTGCGAGAACTTTTGGAACTATTAGTATATATTATACTCCACGCGGTCACGGATGCGGGTTTCTATCGGTCGATTTTTGCCGATAGGCTGCGTTATTGAAACAGTTGCGTAGCCTGCTATGCGCCCGTTTCAATGCCTTGCTACCGACAAAAATCAACTCGATATAAATCCGCATCCGTGACCGCGCGAAGTATAAGTCTAGCGACTAGCATGCAACCAGTAAATTCTACTAACAATATAAATTAAAGCTATAATACTGTTCGAGAAAAGCTTGTTTATACAACCAAGAGAGAGTACAGGAAAGAAGTTCGTGAGTATAATAGTGTCTTTCACTACACGTACAATGAGACACGTATCTGGGCAACATGCGAGTACCAAAGACATACCAGCCAGCTTATTTTTTGCTTCTGAAATGAGAGAGACCTACATCAGGTTTTGCAAAAATGTTAGTCGCTTGGCTGAGGAGATTATTATTAATTAAGGTTTTGTTCGATACCTTCTTTTAGGTTAGGCCAATTTGAAAAAGCAAAAGCCCAAATCATAAAAATATTAACAACAGGAATTAGTAAGCATAAAACCCACCATTTATCCAAACCTGCTTTGTCTAAAATTTTAGTCCCTAGCCAAAGAATAAAGACAGCGTAAATCAAGACCAATATATAAAACAAAGTCATTAAATTTCCCTCCCACGACCAGCCTGGTTTTTCCAAGGTAAAAAAGCCAACTGTAAAAAAATTAACAATAAGCCAAAACCAGGTAAAAACACGAGTAATGCCCATACAGGATTAAACCCCGCTTTTCTATAAATAAAGAAAATCGGAATTAAAATCATGAGTCCAGTAATAACAATCGGAAAAATTTCTGGAATCATAAAGAACCACCATCAAATTTCATATTTTCAACCCCATGTAAAACCATAAAATGCTTACCTTTGGCTCTGGAGATTAAGGTTACACCTGATTGTTTAGCCATATCCAAACCCATTTGTGTTGCACCAGAGCGAGACAATAAGACAGGAATTCCCATTTGAGCTATTTTAATCACCATTTCTGATGTCAACCGACCGGTGGTATAAAAAATTTTATTATTACCATTTATATTATTTAACCACATATAACCCGCAATAACATCTACAGCGTTATGCCGCCCAACATCTTCTACAAAAAAATCTATCTCCTCACCAGTGCATAAAGCGCAACCATGAACAGCACCCGCTTTTTTGTAGATTTCATTTTGATGCTTTAAAGAGTCTAACAATCCATACAAGGTGGTTTGATTAACAAGTAAAGAGGGTACTTTTGTATCTTTTAGCTTATCCATTAAGCGACCAAATACTGTCCCTTGCCCACACCCAGTAGTCACTGTTCTTTGTTCCATTTGCTTAGAAAAATCAGAGGATTGTGAGTTCGTCACTACCGATACAGCCTCAGTTTCCCAATCAACTTGTACTATTTTTATTTCACTAAGCTGCTCAAAAAAGCTCTGGTTTTTTAAATAGCCTAAGGTTAATAATTCCGGATGAGTTCCCATCGTCATTAATGTTACTATTTCCTGCTTATCAACATAAATAGTTAATGCTCTCTCTCCAACAAGCTCAATTTTTCTTTCATTACCATATTCATCAACCGCAATAGCTGTTTTAGAAAACCCTAAACCGGCCTTTGTCATCTCTGGCTTATTAGCACTATTCACTCCTATTATTCTCCAGTGCTTCTAATTCTTTTATGGTATTTATATTAAGGAAGACTTCCGCATTCTGACTAAAATCAACTTTGATTAGCTGATGCTGTTGTAACCAAATATCAATTTTACGATTGCCTGACTGTAAATACTTTTCTAAACTATTTTTTAATGCTGTTTTTAAAGCTAAAAACACTGGGTGCATACGCTCTCCGTCAAAAGCAACAGCAATATCAACTTTATTTTCAGATAATGCAGTTATTAACCGTTGTAAATGTTCTGCTTTAATCAAGGGCGAGTCACAAGGCATAACACAGACAATATTAGTT
>CAZHUE010000013.1:0-12846 GCA_964535875.1 uncultured Methylomarinum sp. | reverse complement strand
CAGGGCATAACAATTAATTTTTCTGTTTGAGTTGAGGTCATTGCTGACAGTACACCAGCTAAAGGCCCATCAAAAGTATCTGTCTGATCTGCAATAACTTCGTATCCAAACTGAGCATATTCTTGTTGGTGTCGATTAGCATTGATCAAAACTCTATCTGCCACTTTAGACATTGCCTCAACTGCATAGGCCACCATGGGTTTATTATGATAAACAATCAAGCCTTTATCTTGTTTATTCATCCTTCTAGCTAAACCACCTGCTAACACTACACCAGTTATTTTGTTTTGCTCATCCATAATGTTAAGCTTTACCTATGTTGATTAGAATACTCATTTTCGCAAACCTGTTATTTATTACAAGCTGTACTTTTCAGCAACCTAAATCCAGTAGTACAACAATTCATTATTATCAAGCAAAAACACAAAAGCCTTATGATGATGTCCTGGCTGAACTTGAAATTGCGATTACTGAACACAATTTCCGCATAACCGGTCATAGTAGAATTGGTAAAGTTATTCGCGATAGAGGAACAAAAAACTTTCCAGACTATGACACAATACAATTTTGTAATTTAACTCATGCAAAAACATTGTTAATGATGTCACCCCATGCAGTTAGTTATATGCCTTGTAATATTGTTGTTTATCAACTTAAGGATGGAACAATTATAAAAACACATTTACTACCAATTGATACTGAAAACAAAGACCTTAATCAGTTTTCTAAAAAAATGAACGAAACTCTTAAGCAAATTGTCGATTTTGCTGCAGAAGAATAATCACCTAAAAATACTCAACAACAGAATGCCGCCTTTCACTTAAACTCTCTTAATAGGACAAAAAATGAATAACAAACTATTTTTATCATTCAGCATATCAGTTTTAATGCTCGGGTGTACAGCAACCGAGCCAAAAAAAGTCACTAAAGAAACCGTTGAAACAAGCAGAATTAATGATTTTCCAACTCGTGACCGGGTTGAATATGTGTTAAATTGTGTTGCTAAACACGGTGGATTAAATTACATAAACCAATATGCTTGCGGTTGTAAAATCGATAAGATTGCAGAAAAAATGAGTTTTGATGAATATGAAAGAGCTAAAACATTTTCATATTTAAAGAAAACACCCGGCGAAAGTGGTGGGGCTTTTCGAGACCCTCAACACTCTAAAGATTTGAGGAAGGTTCTTAAAGAAGCTGAACAGTATGCTGAATCACAGTGTTTTGTGATGAAGTAGATTTATATTATAGAGTCAATAAAACAAAAATGGGTTTATAACTTTTTAGCCAATAAACCCATTTTTATACTTGATAAAAGATTAAAGTACTTGGAGCTTAGCTTCCATCAAAACCATGATATCTAGCTTTAAGTGCCTTAAAAGTATCATCAGCTTTTTTCATTAGCTCTAACACTTCAGCTTTATCTTTATCTTTTTTAAACGCTAAACGAGCCTTTCCTAGCCTTCCTAGTGCTTTTTCGCGAATACTGTAAGTCACTGTACTTTCAATTTCCTTTGCTTGTTGTTTAGTAGACTTAAACATCTTCATTACTGTATCTTTTTCAACATCGTCTTCAATAGCTTTCATTGTCTCTGCTGAAATTTCAAGAGTCTTATCAATATCCACAACTGTTTCTGCTGGTGTCTTGTTTTCAATTTTCCCCATTGGCTTAGCCATTACAGAAGGAGCAGTTGCAAGCATTGCAATGCTAATAAATAACGCTAAAGATACTTTTTTCAATAAACCCATAATAGATTTTTCCTCGTATAGATAATTATTTTGGTTTTTATGCTTCACAAACATGTAAGCATGAAACAATCTTACCATAGGAATACTGAACAGATCTTAACTATTAATCACTTGTTAATCATATGGTTATTTTAAGAGTAAAGATAACTACAGTTTTCCATAACTATACAATAACTTACAAATAACAACCCACTTATTTGCAGATAAAACTTCTTACTCTTAAGCTCAGGACAGTTTAAATAAATAAAAGGGATAGTGCTAAAATGAAGTTCAAAATTCAGAAGCCACTGATTCATTATGTCTAAAACAAACTACTGTATTTTGCCCCTTGTTTTTTGCTGAATATAAAGCTTTACCCGCTGCTTCAAGAAGTAATTGACTATTACTTTCGTCTAAAGATGGGTGATAAACGGTAAAACCACAACTGATTGTTATTTGTATTATAGATTGCTCATAATAGAAAGGCGTGCTCTCAACAGAGAGGCGTATCCTTTCAAATATATTTTTGGCATTGCCTTCTGAACAATTAAAAACCAATAATATTTCATTTGCACTCTTATGACCAACCGAATCAAGGAATCGAAGCTCAGACCTAATGTGTTGTTTCACCCTACGTAATAAAAAATCACCTGTGGTTTCGCCATATGTTTCATAAATTTTTTCAAGTTTATCTACCTCGCATAATGCAAGACATAAAGGCTGGTTTTGTTGTGAAGCGCGTGAAATTTCCCTTTCTAAATTTTTCATATTATTTAATAAATTTATCACGAATTAGTGACAAACACTCTTCTCCCAATGTTTCAAATTAATTATCAACAGCAATTACTTTCACATCTTCATATTCAATACTAGAATATCAGAGCTATTAATAATAGACAGCATTCACTGAATAAGCACTGAATATTGCATTTAAAAATACTTAACAAGTTAGTTCCAGTAGAGTAATATCATCAAACTGCCTCACATCCCCACGAAATTGACTGGTTTTTTGATTGAGATAATTTATATCTTTTTTGTTAAGTAACAACTCATGAATAGCCTGGTTCAATCGATCCTGCCCAAACTCTTCTTTGTCACAATTTATGGTTTCTGTAATACCATCCGAATAGACATAAACCCGATCGCAAGGCTCAACTTTTTCCTGCGCAGTTGAAATAAATTCCTGTTTAGTAATTCCCAGCGCAAGTAAACTAGACTTTATTGTTTTCCATAAACTGGACTTACGGTAAACCAATACATCCGACATTCCACAATTCCATAGTGACAAAGAGCTATTATCAGGGCTTAGCTCTATAAAAATAGCACCTAAAAATAATCCTGTTGGTAATTTTTCTATTAATTGCTGGTTTATTTCTTTTGCAATACTTGGCAAAGAATAATTTTGTTCCGTCATATAATAAAAAATATCATAAACCATGGGGCCGGCTATTGCTGCTGTTAATCCATGACCGGTAAAATCGCCTAACAGAATATGTCTGGTTTTATCAGGTTTAAATGCTGATAAGAGGATATCCCCTGAAATATTTTCTACTGGCACCTCTAAAGTCCGGAGCTGAGAGCCTTCAAAAGGTGTTGCCATTCGCATTTTTAAAATTATATTTTCAATCACTTCCCGTTCATAAGTTAATGTATTCTTGGCTTTATTAAGTTCTGCTTGTAATTCAAGCATCCGTTCTCCTACTTGTAATCTAGCCTGTAACTCAGCAATTGCGAATGGTTTTGCAATGTAGTCATTTGCCCCAGCCTCTAACCCTGCTACAACATCGTCAGTATCACTTCGTGCCGTCAATAAAATAATAAAAGGTAATACCTGTTCAAGTTCCTGACGTATTCTACGACACAAGTCTAAGCCATCAAGTTTCGGCATTTCCCAGTCGATCAATAACAAAAGCGGAGCGTTATTTTCCTTAAGAATTTGCCAGGCCGCTTCACCATCTTCGGCGACTATTGGCTCATACCCCCATTTTCGGCTAATTGCTACCAGCATAGAACGAGAAGTAAGATCATCATCAGCGATTAATATTTGCACGAAAACACTTTCTCCATTGTTGTTTTTATTGTATAGCCCAAATTTCTTTGCTTATCCTTAATAAAACAGAATATAGAATATTTTATTCAAGCTTGATTTTTAAGCCAGTCACCCTAAAAAGACTAGTTTATTAAGCTAGTCTTTCAAGTTAAACTTCACTGGTAACGAAAACAAATTTAATATTAAAATCTATGTGGATGTATTATTATAATGTTACAATGCGCTGTTACGCCCATTCAAGACTAGCTTACCCTTCAAATTCAACAAGGCTTACATTAATGTCCGATAACGATTCACAACTACCCTCCTTCAATAATTTAGCTTTATCCGAACCAGTATTAAAGGCAGTTAAAAGTGCGGGTTATGAAACACCCTCGCCAATTCAAGCTCAAATCATTCCATTTATGCTAGATGGAAGGGATGTTCTAGGACAAGCTCAAACTGGAACAGGAAAAACAGCGGCCTTTGCTTTACCTATTTTATCGCGGATAAATATTAAACAAAAAAACCCGCAAGTTCTAGTCTTAGCTCCGACTCGAGAATTAGCTATTCAAGTTGCTGAAGCCTTTCAAGGATACGCTTCCAAACTTAACGGCTTTCATGTACTCCCCATCTATGGTGGTCAAGAATATAGTACTCAATTACGTCAGCTACGACGAGGAGCTCATGTAATTGTAGGCACTCCCGGTCGTGTAATGGATCATATGCGTAAAGGCACTCTTAAACTCGACCAACTAAGCACACTGGTTTTAGATGAAGCTGACGAAATGTTACGCATGGGCTTTATTGATGATGTCGAATGGATTCTTGATCAAACACCAGAAAAAAGACAAATCGCCCTTTTTTCTGCGACCATGCCAACCGTTATTCGTAAAATTGCCCAAAAATACCTGAGCAATCCTGAGCAAGTCACTATAAAAGTTAAAACTGCGACAGCGGATAATATTCGTCAACGTTTCTGGATAGTTAGCGGCACGCATAAGCTAGATGCCCTGACTCGGATTCTGGAAGCTGAAGAGTTTGATGGCATGATTATTTTCGTCCGAACAAAAACTGCAACCATCGAATTGGCAGAAAAACTGGAAGCCAGAGGACATTCTGCTTCAGCTATAAATGGCGACATGTCACAACAGCTACGCGAAAGAGCCATCAATAATTTAAAACAAGGCAAACTGGATATTTTAGTCGCCACGGATATTGCGGCTAGAGGGCTTGATGTTGATCGTATTACTCATGTCGTCAATTACGATATTCCTTATGATACAGAATCTTATATTCATCGTATTGGTAGAACGGGACGCGCAGGACGTACAGGTGATGCAATTTTATTTGTGTCTCCCAGGGAACGCAGACTTTTGAGCAATATTGAACGTGCAACTAAGAAAAAAGTCGAAGAAATGCAACTACCTTCAACCGATTTTATTAATAATGCACGTATTTCTCGTTTTAAACAGCGTATTTCCGATACTTTAGCAAGCGAAGAATTAAGCTTCTTTTCTCAGCTAATTGAACAGTATCAAACTGAACATGATGTCCCTGCGGTTAATATTGCGGCTGCACTGGCTAAATTAGCTCAGGGAAACACGCCTTTACTGCTTAAAGAGATACCTAAAAGGGCTCGCTCTGATAGAAAAGAGAAACAACCTCGAGAAAATGCACGTGGGCGTGATCGTGATCGCAAACCTCATCGTGGAAAAAACCGAAATTCTGAAATTAAAATGGAATTGTACCGAATTGAAGTTGGTCATACACATCATGTAAAACCAGGAAATATTGTTGGTGCTATTGCCAACGAAACGGGGATTGATGGCGAGCACATTGCTCGTATAAAAATTGAAGAAAATTATAGTACTGTTGAGTTACCTGCCGGCATGCCCAAAGAACTCTTTCAGGAATTAAAAAAAGTAAGGGTTGCCGGACAGCAACTTAATATTTCCTCTTTGGATAAGGCTGAAATAAAAAAAGCAAAAAGTAAGAAACGAATCAGCTCTACATCCAGACGAAGTAAAAAAATAGTAAAAGACTAAATAATTTTTCTCAACACTTAGCCGATAAAATAATTACTTGTTTTTAAACTTTGATTAATAAATTATAGTTTTGACTACCACCTTTGGGTAACCCAACATCATTTTCCAGTACCTGGATCACATAAACCATATTTATAACAAGCAAATTTAAACAAGATTATTTATTTGTGAATCAACTCATAATACGTCCAGATTAATCCAGCTATAGTCTTTACAACATCAAAAAATATGAGGGTTAATTAATGCATAGTTTAAGTAAAGATATTACCGTAGGTATAATGTTTATCGTTGGTCTTTTTGGGTTTATTAGTGGCAGTTTTATAATTTCTACTGTTGTCTTTGCAATGGCAGCAGTTTTCAGTAACTTACATTTTAATCCTGAAACTAAAGAAGAAATTTAACAATCTTAATTATTAATAAAATGATAGAGCTAGGGTTAAACTACCCTTTCTTCCAAGAGCCGTTCAAGATCTACTGAGCCACCGCCAGATACGCTTGGGCGGCGCTCGTAAGAATCTTGAACTGGTTCTAATCAGTTTTTAGAGACCATTCATTAATCAACTGCTGCAAACTCTCTTTCTGTAATCGCTTACTATCTACTTTCAAATAAGCAACCTTTTCTTCAAAATGCGGAGTAACTTCTTCTACTCCAACAATATTAAGTAATTTACCCGTAAATTCAGCACTTTTTTCCTCACTAATATTTTCTAGTGACAAAAGCATATTTGCTAAATATTTTGGAGGATTCATAAATAAAGCAACAATACTCCAGGTACCAGTTGCAATAGCACAAAATAGAAACACAGCCTCAGCACCAAGCTCACCATAAAGCCAGCCTCCTGAAGCCCCTCCAACAAAAGCACCCATAAATTGAGAACTCGAATACGCCCCCATTGCAGTCCCTTTTAAATCACCAGGTGCTGATTTAGAAATCAATGAAGGCAATGTCGCTTCGAGTAAATTAAAACCACAAAAAAATAGCCATAGAAAACCTATCAAGCCATATAGATCATCAAAAAATTTAAATAACCCAAGGTTAGCCAGCATTAGAGTGGTGATTGCACCAACAAACACTCTTTTCATTTTACGCTTTTTTTCAGCAATAATAACAAAAGGTACGATGACAGCCATTGAGGTGACTAATACGGGTAAATAAATTTTCCAATGGCTTTCTGCGGCTAAGCCAGCATCTCTGATTAATAATGGTAAAACCACAAAACTTGCGGTTAAACATAAATGCAGAATAAAGATACCATAATCCAATCTTAGTAAATCCGGGTTTTTTAGAACATTAAAGAATTGACTCGGAACTAACTCCGCATCGCGATGTACCGATGATTTTTTAGGATTAGGAACTACAAACGCAACAACTAAAATCGCCAATAAAGCTAAAACACCCGTCAACCAAAAAATACCTGAAACACCTATATAACTGGCAACAATAGGCCCCAAGGTTATAGCTACACCAAATGATATTCCAATACTTGCACCAATCATTGCCATGGCTTTGGTACGATGTACCTCCTGAGTTAAGTCTGCAACCAATGCCATAATTGCCGCAGCAATAGCACCCCCGCCCTGAATCGCTCTGCCCAGTAAAATACCATATATTGTTGTAGATACAGCTGCAACGACACTACCTGCCGAAAACAAAACCAAACCTATAATAATTATTTTTTTTCGTCCAAATCGGTCAGACAGCAAGCCAAAGGGGATTTGCAAAATAGCCTGAGTTAATCCATATACACTAATTGCCAGACCAATCAAGAAAGGTGTTGCACCTTCCATTTGCTCAGCAAATAAAGATAATACAGGTAAAATCATAAACAAGCCCAGCATACGCAAAGCGTAAATACTGGAAAGAGATAATATTGCGCGTTTCTCCAGCGCAGTCATGGGGCTGGAAATATCTTGTAACTGAGTCAAAACTTAAAGCTCCTAATTATATTCATACTTCCTTTGCTATTTTGGAACAAAAAGACGTATATTATCAGGTTATTTAATTAGCCGGAATTCTATTCGTGGATAAAATCAGTATTCGAGGTGCCAGAACCCATAACCTTAAAAATATAAATCTTGATTTACCAAGAGATTCGTTAATAGTAATTACCGGTCTTTCAGGGTCGGGTAAATCATCACTGGCATTTGATACGATTTATGCAGAAGGCCAACGACGTTATGTTGAATCATTATCAGCCTATGCCAGACAGTTTTTGTCTATGATGGAAAAGCCTGATGTTGACCATATTGAAGGTTTATCGCCTGCAATTTCTATTGAACAAAAATCCACCTCTCACAACCCTCGTTCTACAGTTGGAACCATTACCGAAATCTATGACTATCTAAGGCTTTTATATGCTCGCGCAGGAATTCCTGAATGTCCTGATCACCATAAGTCTCTTGAAGCACAGACCGTTGATCAAATGGTAGATCAAGTCTTAGCCCAAACGGAGGGCGAACGCTGGATGCTGCTCGCCCCCGTGATCAATGCAAAAAAAGGTGAACATATCCAGCTATTGGAAGACCTTCGCACCCAAGGATTTATTCGTGCTCGTATAGATGGCCACGTTGTTGATTTGGATGAACCCCCTACTCTGGATTTAAAAAAAAAGCACAGCATTGAAGTTATTGTAGATCGGTTTAAAATTCGCGAAGATATTACCTTACGTTTATCAGAATCATTTGAAACAGCATTACGCATTGCTGATGGTATCGCCATTGCCGTCAACATGGATAATAACAGCAACTCAATTTTATTCTCAGAGCGTTATGCCTGCTCCCAATGTGGCTATAGCATCTCAGAACTTGAACCACGAATTTTCTCATTTAATAATCCAAAAGGCGCTTGCTCTGGGTGCGATGGATTAGGTGTACGGCAACATTTCGATCCAACCTTAGTCGTACATAATTCTGAAATTAGTCTCTCCGGCGGAGCAATTAGAGGTTGGGACAGACGAAATGCTTACTATTATCAAATAATTTGTTCCTTAGCTAAACACTATGGATTTGATACCGAGGCTCCTTATTCAGAAATTTCTAAAGAAATAAAAACCATTCTTCTTTATGGTAGTGGCTCAGAAAAAATCAATTTTCAATTTGTTTCTGGCACAGGTAAAAAGCAGACTAAAAGCCACCCATTTGAAGGCATTATTGTCAATATGGAAAGGCGCTACCATGAAACTGACTCACAACTGGTTAGAGATGAACTAGCAAAATATCTGACCAAAAAAGCATGTGAACGATGTAAAGGCGCTCGCTTAAATACAGCAGCCCGACATGTGTTTATCAAAAACAAACCAATCCAGGATCTTACTAGCCTCCCCGTCAAACAGTCATTAGCATTTTTCAGTGATTTACACCTTCCAGGCCATAGAGGTGAAATTGCTGAAAAAATTAATAAGGAAATACAACAACGCCTAGAATTTTTAGTTAACGTCGGGCTAGACTACTTAACACTAGACAGAAGTGCAGACACATTGTCTGGAGGTGAGGCTCAGCGGATTCGTCTGGCGAGTCAAATAGGGGCCGGTTTAGTCGGTGTTATGTATGTTCTTGACGAGCCTTCTATAGGGTTGCATCAGCGTGATAACCAAAAATTATTAAATACCTTATTTCGATTGCGGGATCTAGGAAATACAGTGATCGTAGTAGAACATGATGAAGACGCAATATTGTCCGCTCAACATGTTGTAGATATAGGCCCGGGAGCTGGCATTCATGGCGGGGAAATTGTCGCCATGGGAACACCAGAAGAAATAAAAAACAACCCTAAGTCGTTAACAGGACAATATCTATCAGGATTAGAAACTATAGAAATTCCAAAGTCGTTAACGGCGATCAATAAGAAAAAAACAATTACCTTACATAACGCCCATGGCAATAACTTACAAAATGTAACTCTCTCATTTCCTGTCGGCCTATTAACCTGTGTAACAGGTGTTTCAGGATCAGGTAAATCAACTTTAGTTAATGACACCTTATATCGATTTGCAGCTCGACTAATTAATAAAGCAAGTTGTATCCCCGCACCTTGTGATGATGTGAGCGGACTCAATCAAATTGATAAAGTAGTCGATATAGACCAAAGCCCTATCGGAAGAACTCCACGTTCAAACCCTGCAACTTACACTGGTATTTTCACCCCCGTCCGTGAATTATTTGCAGCCACACCTGAAGCACGATCCAGAGGATATACCCCAGGAAGATTCAGCTTTAATGTCAAAGGTGGGCGATGCGAGGCATGCAAAGGAGATGGTGTAATTAAAGTTGAGATGCATTTCCTTCCTGATATTTTTGTTTCTTGTGATATATGTAAAGGCAAACGCTACAACCGAGAAACTCTGGAAATACGTTATAAAGGTAAAACTATTAATGAAATTTTATCCATGACGGTTGAAGATGCAGCTGATTTTTTTAGTCCAGTTCCTATGTTAGCAAAAAAACTAAATACTTTGGTTGACGTTGGGCTAAGTTACATTACCTTAGGCCAAAATGCTGTTACACTATCAGGTGGCGAAGCGCAACGAGTAAAACTAGCAAAAGAACTGTCAAAACGCGACACAGGAAAAACCTTATATATTTTGGACGAACCCACAACAGGATTACACTTTCACGATATTAAACAGCTACTTAAAGTTTTACACACTTTACGCGACCATGGAAATACGGTTATTATTATTGAACATAATCTTGATGTTATTAAAACCGCCGACTGGGTTATTGATATGGGACCTGAAGGTGGTGTTGGCGGGGGAACATTAGTCACTGAAGGCACACCAGAAAATGTTTCAAAGATTGACTCTTCTTATACAGGTTATTATTTAAAACGTTTTTTCTAACAACCTACCCAAATTCACTATTCATTCATTGAGTAAAATAACCCTTAACCCAGAAATTCTAAATGAATAAAGGCATCTTAAAGTTATTTTTTAATTTATCGAATCATGAATACATTTTGAACCATTATCGGTAATCTTTGTCTTCCGTAAGTAGTTGGTTATTTGCACTTGTTTTAAAGGTACCTGTTCAAAAAATAACATTTATTATACCAATCATTTTTAGGACACTTTTATGAACCAAACTGTGCAATTTAGGCAGAATAAATCTTCTATTATTTTAAGCATTTTCTTTATGCTTATATCTCCTTTTAGTTTAGCCGCAACACCCGTTATTAATTTTTGGTACGGAGATACTCAAAATTTTGGTCAACGAGGCAACCCTCAAAACTGGGTTAATATTGTAGGAAACATTTCTTTTACAGAAGGCAACTATATAGAATATTCAGTTAACGGCGAAACAACTAAACCCTTAAAAGTTGGACCCGACAGAAAAAGGTTGGTTGGCCTTGGCGATTTTAATATTGGAATTGATCATAGTGAATTAAAAGAAGGTGCTAATGTTGTCAAAATATCTGTATCAAATGAAAATAATGAATTAGCCAGTAAAACAGTTACAGTAAATTATACTTCTGGCAATATATGGCCCTCCCCCTATACTGCTAATTGGAGTCAAATAAATAATATTCAGAATATCGGATCAGTTGCCCAAGTAGTTGATGGTTTGTGGAAGTTAGTGCCCGAGGGTATCCGTACAGATCAAAAAGATTCTGTCCTTACAATTGCTATCGGCGATGAAACCTGGCCAACAGAGTACGAAGTTACCGTTCCCTTTACAACACATTCAAATTTTAGCGGCCTTGGTTTTGCATTAGGCTGGAAAGGTCATACGGGAAACAGAAACCTACCAATAGAATGGCCTATCCAGGCTCTGGCATGGATACGAGGCACTGTTAATGATAACCCGCCTTCACTAGAAATTATGACCTATGGTGGATTAGACCGGCGGAAAAAGGTTCAAACGGGCACACAATCAGTTCACGTAGAAAGAAATAAAAAATACTTTCTTAAAGCCCGTTCTGAATCAATTGGTATTGGTCTAAGCCAAATTGATGTCAAATTTTGGGCTCAAGGTGAGAACGAGCCTGATAGTTGGATGATTAGTGCTGATGTCCCAACATATAAAGGCTCTATTCTGTTAGTTGCTTATAAAGTAGACATGACTTTTGGTAACATAACTATAGAAGGACTTAATGGAGGTTCGACACCAAAACCCACTGAGCCTCCAGTAGAGTCAGAAAGCGCAATCTCAGATAATTTTAACAGTGAGTTAAACACTAACATCTGGAGTATTTATACACCACAGAACGATAGCAGCAGTATCACTACAACCGATTCACAATTACAAATTTCAGTATCCGCGGGAACTAACCATGATCTTTGGACTGGCAATTTAAATGCACCTCGCGTAACCCAAACTATTACTAATACAGATTTTGAACTCGAAGCAAAATTTGATTCTTCCATCACCGACAAGTACCAGATGCAAGGTATTATTGTAGAACAAGATCATGATAATTTATTACGTTTTGAATTTCACAGTGACGGTTCAACGACAAACATTTTTGCAGCAAGTATAGTTAATGGTAAAGCCGAAGAACGTTTTATAAAATCTATCTCTTCTGACTCTCGATTATATTTGCGTGTTACACGCATTGGAGACCAATGGACAACCAACTATTCTTATAATGGTTCACTTTGGAATACAGCAGGTAGTTTTTCGCATGGCTTAACTGTAGACACGGCAGGGCTATTCGCGGGCAACAGTGGCAATCCAGCCCCTGCCCATACTGCCAAAATAGATTATTTTAAATTTACAAATAAATAAAACTATATATACTTCGCATAGATAAAGGATGAGAAGTATGACACCTCTTACAATCTTTTCAGTTATTGTCATTCATTAATATCTATATTTTTCTTTTTCTCAAGCATCTATTTTCTTCCTTAAACTTTAACTCAAAGCTTCTGTTAAACAATATAACCTTTGAATTAATTATGATGATTGGGCATTTTGGCCCTCACCCTTTCTCATCCACAATTTTTAACAAATTAAAATAAGTTTAGTGTTCAACTGATTTATTTAGGTTTATTCCATGAGTGTTCCCTTTAGAACATAAGCTTGCAAGGAAACATCCAGCAAATC
>CAZHUE010000012.1:11665-26107 GCA_964535875.1 uncultured Methylomarinum sp. | reverse complement strand
CTGGGATAAAGAACAAAGTAAGTGGCTGGTCTTATCTACAGATTATCGTAATGCTATTCGTAATGGTCTCCGTGTCGCTCGTAAAGAAACCGCGCCTAATATACTTTCTCTTCCAATTCCTTCAGCGGAGGCAGGACAATGAAAAACCTCATACTCCTCTGTTCACTTCTTTTTGCTACGCCTTTAGTGCTTGCAGAGCATCTTAGCCTGGACCAATTATTAAGAGAAGTTAAAAAAACACAAGGCATAGAAGCAAAAATTAATAAATCTCGCGAATCGCAATTTCTTGCAGATAAAAATAAACAGCAACATTTATTACAAGCAGCACTTGCCACATTAGAAAAGCAAGAACGTTTAAGCCAGCAGTTAAAAACTCATTTAGATGCAAATGAGGAAGAATTAAGCTTGTTAGAAACTGAGCTTAAAAACCGAAGCGGTGTTTTAGGTGAATTATTTGGTGTTGCCAAACAAGCGGCTGGTGATTTAAAAGCTGATTTAAGACAATCACTAGTGTCCGCTCAGTTTCCAGGACGAGCTGAAAAACTGGAGTCTATTGCTAATAGCAAAGCCTTACCCACCATAGCACAGTTAGAAAACTTATGGTTTACCTTACAGCATGAAATGACTGAGTCAGGCAAGGTTGTTCATTTTACAACGCAAATTCAGGCTGCTGGAGAACTTAAGGATGCCAAAGTGATTCGTGTTGGTGCATTTAACGCCTTCGCTGATGGTAAATATCTAGAATTTTTACCTGATACATCACGACTTAATCTTCTGGCAAAACAACCTGAAAGTAAATATTTATCAATGGCATCAGATTTATCAGAAGCAACAACTGGTCCAGTTAAAGTTGGAATTGACCCTACTCGAGGTGTCATTCTAGGTATGCTTATTCAAGCACCCAATCCTTTAGAGCGTATAAACCAAGGTGGAATTATTGGATATATAATTCTGATTATGGGCGCAGCAGGGTTTATCTACGCAATCTTTAGATGGTTTACCTTATCCTTAGTTGGAAAAAAGATGAGTGACCAGCTTGAATCATCTGATGCTTCTTCAGATAACCCCTTAGGTCGAATTTTTATTGCTGCGGAACAAAAACAATCCGTTGATACAGAAAATTTAGAGCTAGTTCTTGATGAAGCCATTACCCGAGAAATCCCTATCCTGGAAAAAGGTTTGTCGATGATTAAATTATTAGCCTCTGTTGCCCCTTTGTTAGGTCTATTGGGAACGGTTACTGGAATGATCGCCACCTTCCAGTCAATTAGCCTGTTTGGTACCGGAGACCCTAAGCTAATGGCAAATGGTATTTCTCAAGCATTAGTTACAACCATGTTAGGTCTTTGTGTCGCAATTCCTTTACTTTTTTTACATAGTTTAGTTGCATCCCGAAGTCGAATGCTTGTACAAATATTAGATGAACAGACAGCTGGGTTAATGAGTCAACGATTAGAAAAATAATCATGGATTTAATATCAACCATACATCAGTTCTTAATCTCCGGAGGCACTGTCTTATGGGTTATCCTTTGGACATCTTTCTGCTTATGGAGCTTAATTGCGGAAAGACTTTTCTATTTTAAATTAACATACCCTGATCAACGCCAACACATAATACAGAAGTGGGAAGATCGCCCTGATAAACAATCCCATTCCGCCCTCTTTATTCGCCAGTGTATTATTTCTGAAGCAAAAATCAGTATGGAAAAAACCATTCCTATTATTAAGATGCTAATTGCATTATGCCCTCTACTTGGCCTGCTCGGCACGGTAACCGGCATGATCCATGTCTTTGATGTGATGGCGATTACCGGCTCAGGAAATGCTAGAGCAATGGCCTCTGGAATTTCTCAAGCAACCATACCAACTATGGCAGGCATGGTCATTGCGATAGCCGGGCTTTATTTTAGTAAATTGATCGAGCAAAAAGCAAGTAAAGAAACTCATTATTTAACTGATTTATTACAATATCATTAATTTATGCGTCGCAGAAATAATCGTTCCAGTAACGAACAAACAGCAGATATTGACATGACACCGATGCTAGACATCGTATTCATTATGTTGATTTTCTTTATAGTAACCACCTCTTTCGTCAAAGAATCTGGTATTGATATTAACCGTCCCTCAGCACAAACTGCAACCCGCAAAGAACAGGGGAACATTATTGTAGCTATCAGACCCAATGGGGACGTATGGATTGATAAAAGACAGGTTGATATTCGGGCAGTAAGAGCTAATGTTTCTCGTTTACATGCGGAACAACCCTTAGGATCTGTCGTTATAGCAGCCGACAAAGAAACCAGGGTTAAAGACTTGACGCTAGTGATGGACCAAATCCGATTAGCTGGAATTATGAATGCCTCAATTGCAACGGAATCTGAATCAAAGTGAAAACCATTTCACTCTCTCTTCTATCAGGAATGGTTATATCGTTGGCTCTGTTTTGGCTAATGCAAATGATGATCAGCAATAACCAAATGAGTTTTAAAAAAACGGACCCTGTACAGATGACAGAGTTCGTTCGGTTAAAGCGAGATACCAAGTTACAGACAAAAGATAGAAATAGACCTGAACCCCCTCCACCGCCAGAAAAGCGTCCACCGCCTCCTATGATGCAAATGCAGCAAACTCAGGTTTCTCAAAGTAATGCCCCTCAAATGGACATGCCTAACTTAGATATTCCTATTCAATCAAGTCGATTTGGAGGTTCTTTATTATCGGGCTTAACTATGAAAATAGGCACCAGACAAATTAGTAGCAACCTTATTCCATTGTCAAGAATTCAACCTCGCTGCCCGTTAAGTACAGAAGCCAAACGAAAAGGAGGCTTTATTGAACTTAACTTAACTATTTCCAAAGAAGGAACAGTTACGGATGTTAAAATACTCAAAAGCCAACCGAAAAGAGCAATGAAAGAACTTTGTTTAATACGCGCCATTAAACGCTGGAAATTTAAGCCTCAAATTAGAGATGGAGTCGCTGTAGTAGCGACAGGCAGGCAAATATTAGAATTACAAAAACAAAGATGACTCGTTTATTAATCCTAATCGTATACTTTTCTTTTCTTAGTCCGATAATGGCAAAAAACAAGCCACCCGCCCTACCTGAATGGCTATACAAAAAGATAGAAAAAACCGAGTTACTCATCTCAAAAAAATCGTATAAGGAAGCGGAAGAAACTTTAAAAGGAGCCCTCGAAAAAGTTAAAGCTAAAAGCTATGGACAAGCCATAGTATTACGAAGCTTGTCATCTTTATACGCTATAAATAGCCAGTATGAAAAAGCAAGTATTACTTTATCCAAAAGCATAGCTTTAAATGTATTACCTGAAACTCAACAACAGCAAGCCTTACTTAACTTAGGGCAACTTTATATGGCAACAGAGCAGTATACAAAAGCCATTAAAACCCTGGAACCCTGGTTAACTGGAGGTTCAAATTCTGACGCAGCAAGCGCAGAATTAAATGCTTTGGTCGCCAACGCTTATGCCCAACTTAAACGTTACCATAAAGCCTTACCCTACATTAAAAAAGCGATTGCACAATCAAAAAAACCTTCTGAATCGTGGTATCAGTTAAATCTGGCTTTATATTATGAGCTTGAAAACTATACTTCTGCAGCAGAAATTTTAAAAACAATGGTTCGTCTATATTCAGATAAAAAACAGTATTGGACACAACTATCATCTGTCTATCAACAGTTAAAACAATACAAAAAAGCATTATCAGTTCAGCAACTTGCTTATAAAAAAGGACTTATCAACAGTGAAAAGGAAATACTAGACCTTGCCAATCTTTTTTTATACACAGGTGCACCTTATAAATCGGCAAAACTATTAAACCAAGAGCTTAAGAAAAAAAATATAAAACACAACTCAAAAAACTGGGAGACTTTAGCAAATTCATGGCGGATGGCAAAAGAGTTTGAGCTTGCAATCAATGCTTTAGAAACCGCATCCAAACTTGACAGTAAAGGAAGCTTATATCAACAACTAGGCTCAATCCATGCATCGCAAGAAGAGTGGGATAAAGCTGTTAGCTCTTTAAACAAAGCCATTAGCAAAGGTGGATTAAAGGATAAAGGATCTACCTATTTGCTACTTGGAATGAGTTATTTTGAATTAGCCAACATCAAACAGGCAGAGAAATCATTTAGGCAAGCTACTCAATACAGCAAATCAAAAAAAGATGCCTTGCAATGGATAGAATATATTAAAACTACAGAACTAGAATCTTAGGAGCTAAAAATGAAATGTCATAAAGTTGATTTCGAAATATTTGGCGATGATATGCAGATTGTCGAGGTGGAACTTGATCCATCAGAAACTGTAATTGCAGAAGCAGGTGCAATGAACTACCTAGAAGATGGCATTTCATTTGAAACAAAAATGGGAGATGGCTCAAAGGTGATGGAATGGCATTCGTTCATATTGGCGGTACAGTTATCAAAAGAGAACTGAATAATGAAATTCTCAGGGTGGACACAGGTTGTATTGCAGCGTTTACACCAGGAATTGATTATAGTATCGAACGTGCAGGCAACCTAAAATCAATGATTTTTGGTGGAGAAGGCCTTTTTCTAGCCACATTGCGTGGAACAGGAACAGTTTATTTACAGAGCTTACCTTTTTCTCGATTGGCTAATCGAGTATTACAGGCCAGCCATAGTATGAGTTCAAAAGGTGAAGGTTCTGTACTTGGTGGTATAGGCGACCTATTTGGTGATCGATAAAAATAATAGGGTAAAGCTAATAAAATGCAGCTACAAATTGGTTGAAACCTGCTCGTAAAGTATTTGCTATAAGCCAAGTATTTAAATAAACCGAAGAAAGAGGCATGGCACCAGATGAGTTATCTGCAAATACTTAAGTCGTCGAAGTGATAATCGTTTGTGAGGTAAAACTCCCTACATTGATAGCCTATTAAGCACAGGTTCTTACCACATAAGATCGTCGGGCACTTCAAATGCTGCATATTCATCATCTTCAATAGAAGATGCGTTATCAGAGAACATCACAATAACAGTATGTTCATCACGTTGTTTTATTTTCTCTGCAACTTTTGCTGGCACAACTTCATAAGCTTTTCTCAATTTAACTATGGCTAATTTACCACTAATAATACTATTTCGTACATCTTCACTGATATAAATAGATTTAACCTTCTTTTCATCAGTAAAGTTATAAGCTTCTCCATCATTATTTTTTGGTAATTTATTTAAATTAATTAGCTGAATTATCTGATCGGCAATCTGTTTTTTTTCTGCTTCTTGGTTCCGCTGCTTATTTAATTGCCTATCTTTTTCTACTTGTTTAGCTTTATTTTCTTGTAATGATTGTTTTGCTTCATTAACAAATTCAGCTTTATTTTTTTGCTGCTGTTTTGTTTGCTTTCTTTTTTCTGCCCTTACTTGTTTAGCCTTGTTATTGCTTGATAACCCAGCTTTTAAAAGCTGATCTTGGAATGATATATTTTTCATTGTAAATAGATGTAGTAATAATTTTATTCACTATGCTTTTTACTATAAACGCTGTCAAGCATAAAGCGAAGTTTTATACTGTTTAGGATAAGGTTTCTGCGCTAATATATTTAATAAATTACATGTCATTTAATCAACTAAACTTATCTGCGCCTTTGCTACAGGCAATTAAAGATCAAGATTATAGTAATCCGACACCAGTTCAAAAGAAAGTTATTCCCTTAATTTTACAAGGAAAAGATGTTCTTGCTGGCGCACAAACAGGCACGGGTAAAACAGCTGGCTTTGCTTTACCTTTGTTAGAACTTTTATATTCTCAAGCTTTACCTGAAAAACCTCACGCTATCAGCGCTTTAATTCTAACACCCACACGTGAATTAGCTGCTCAGGTGCATGAAAGCTTTAAATCATATGGCAAACATATACCTTTATTCACAGAAGTAGTTTTTGGTGGTGTTAATATCAATTCACAAGTAAAGCGATTACAACGAGGGGTCGATATTCTTGTTGCTACTCCAGGTCGATTGCTTGATCTAATGTATCAAAAAAAAATTGACCTTTCAAATGTCCAGTTTTTTGTTTTAGATGAAGCAGACCGAATGCTGGATATGGGGTTTATTAAAGATATAAAACAAATTATCGAGGTATTACCTAAGCAACGTCAAAATTTATTATTTTCGGCAACCTATTCTAAAGATATTAAACTTCTGGCATCCCAATTTCTGATTAACCCAGTTGAAATCTCCGTTGCAAAAGAAAACACCACAGCTGAAAATATATCCCAAACTATTTATGCTATAAAAAAAGAATATAAACGTGAATTAATCTCCTGGTTAATAGGTGACGGAAACTGGCAGCAGGTTTTAATTTTTGTTCGGACTAAACACGGAGCAGACCGTTTAAGTAAACAACTGATAAAAGATGGTATCCGTTGTTGTGCTTTACATGGCGACAAAAGCCAAGGAGCGAGAACCAGGGCTTTAGAAAATTTTAAAACGGGTAAAATTACTGCTTTAATTGCTACCGATGTCGCTGCACGCGGATTAGATATAAACCAACTACCTCATGTGGTTAATTTTGATTTGCCAACTGTTGCAGAAGATTATATACATCGAATAGGAAGAACTGGCAGGGCTAGCAAAAACGGAGCAGCCATTTCATTAATTTGTTCTGAAGAAGCCCATTTACTAACAGCTATTGAGAAATTACTACAGAAAAAAATACCCAGAATTACTGATACTGGATATGAACCCATTTCACTAGATGTTAATCAGAAGCCTAAATCTAAAAAAAATAGGCCTACTAAAAAAGAACTTAAACCTCATTCTAGTGCTAAAAGAAAAAGAGCTAGAAGTAACAAACGAAATCAGTCAAAAAACCAAAACAGAAAAAGATAATTTGAGAATGTAATTTAGAGACTAATCTTACCCTCATTCCTCATTATTTTTTCCAATATGGAAAATACTTTGTTTAATTTTATCCATTTCGCGATAAGTTTTAGCCCATAAAGTATCTAAATAAGAGCGGTTTTCAGTTTCCTCGACTTTTACTTCCTCACTCTGTTTACTTGGTTGCTCAGATTCACCCTGTCCATCGATTATTTCACTCAGCTGCTCATCCAGTTCGTCAAGTACATCAATAATATTTTCGCGCACCTCATTAAAGTTATTCATAATTTTAACCTTTTAGTTATTATGCCTTAGTCCTTAAGAAACAAAATTTTACGAATTATGTAATTTTTAAGTCTATTAAAAAAATTCAACTTTTTTGATATTTTACACACCTTGTTTTGCTTTTAAAAATATTGGCTAAGCAGAGGCAACACAATAAGAAGGTATCCAGCTCCGTTCTATCATATGTTCAGGAAGGTCATTAAAATCAAATATCAAGCTGTCTTTTATCATTTGTTTTACATCAAATAATTCTGCAACTTCGGGAATATCATTAAAAAACATCGTATAAAAAGACCCAACTAATACTTTAGAAACCTTCATGCCCATAGAGCCTATAAAATTTCGTCGTTGTCCAACATGCGCTACTTCATCAATGGTAATTTCATCCAGTAATTCTTTTAGACGATCTCGTACTTCAGGTTCATCGGCTAATACATTCTCAATTAATGTATTTAGATGACAATAGAAAGCCACGCCCATTAGTTCTGTTACAAAAGCGGGTGTGTCCATTAAAAAACCCGGGAATCTTGGAAATTGTTCATAGATTTTTTCTTTGATAGGCCCAAGGGGAACCCATTCAACTTTATCTAAACCGCAAGTTTTAAGCATTTCATCAAACAAGCCGACATGACAAAATTCTTCCGCAAGATGAACCCTACTAATTTTATCTTCTACTGTGTGTGAATTAGCTATATCAGGAACAACATCCCAAGCACCTTTAATTCCTACCCATTCATGCCGAGCAAACTTATACATGCATGTTAACATTAAGATTAAACGGTCTAATGACTTTGGATCATCCTGCATTTCTACATAATTACGATAAAATGCATCCGAGTCTAATGGCTTACGTAATTTTACTGGATTGTCTTGGAAGTGTTTCAGTCTATCCCTTTTTTTAGCTAAATCCTTGTCACCTTCAAAAAACTCTCCTCCATGTTGTTGGGTAAATTCCCAGTAATCCTCAAAGTTTGCTTTTCTTTGTTCTTCTGTAGCCGGTGTAAAAACCGACAAATATTTATCATCTCCCATATTCGAAGACTCCCAGTAGATTATAAACAGTTATAATCGCGTTTATTTTACAAAAAGTAGAAAAACCTACAATGTGAATAATACTCCAAAAAAAAGCCGTCACCACTTTATATACTTCACTCGATCTCGGATGCAGATTTCTATCAATCGATTTTGCCGATAGGCTACGTTACTGAAACAGTTGCTTAACCTGCTATGCGCCAGTTTCATTGCCTTACTATCGACAAAAATCAACTCGATATAAATTCTGCATCAGTGACCGAATGAAGTACATGATCACGGCTTATTAATTTCTGTTAACTTTTATTTAATAAAAGTTAACTTTCCATTAACCACATCTATTTTTACCTTGTCCCCAGCAACAAAGTTTCCAGATAAAATCTCATTAGCCAGTGGATTTTCCAGTTGGTTTTGGATGGCCCTTTTAAGCGGCCTTGCTCCATAGACAGGGTCAAATCCTGCCTCACCTAATAAATCAAGAGCCTGGTCGCTAATTTCAAAATCAATTTCTCGTTCTTGTAATCGTTGTTTTAGGTGCTGAATCTGAATAGATGCAATAGATCTGATCTGATCTTTACATAAAGGATGAAAAACTACCGACTCATCGATTCTATTGATAAATTCGGGGCGTAAGTTTGCCTCTACAATTTCCATCACCGCCTGTTTCATAGCATCATAATTTTCTTCGCCTGCTAATTCTTGAATACGATCAGACCCTAAATTAGATGTCATGATAATAACTGTATTTCTAAAATCAACTGTTCTCCCTTGTCCATCAGTCAGGCGGCCATCATCTAACACTTGCAGTAAAATATTAAACACATCAGGATGCGCTTTCTCTACCTCGTCCAGCAAAAGGACGGAGTAAGGTTTTCTTCGCACCGCTTCCGTTAAATATCCACCTTCCTCATAACCTACATAGCCTGGAGGAGCACCAATCAAGCGGGCAACTGAATGTTTTTCCATAAATTCAGACATATCAATTCGAACCATTGCATCATCAGAATCAAACATAAATTCAGCCAGTGCTTTACATAGTTCCGTTTTACCTACTCCTGTTGGCCCTAAAAACAAAAAAGATCCATTGGGACGGCTTGGATCTGATAATCCAGCTCTTGATCTACGGATAGCGTTACTTACAGCTCGTATTGCCTCTTGCTGACCAATCACTCGTTTACCTAACTCAGCTTCCATTCTTAATAGTTTATCTCTTTCTCCTTCCATCATTTTTGCCACTGGAATACCTGTCCATTTAGAAACGACCTCTGCAATCTCATCCTCAGTCACATTATTTCTTAATAAAGTCATTTCCTGCATTTCTGCTTGTGAAGCTAACTTTAGCTCTTTTTCCAATTTTGGAATTTCACCATATTGAAGCTCGGACATTAAAGCCAAATCATTTGACCGACTTGCTGTTTCTAATTTAAAGCGAGCCTGCTCCAATTGTTCTTTAATTAAAACTGAACCTTGTAATGCTGCTTTTTCTGCTTTCCAGATTTCTTCAAAATCAGAGTATTCTTTTTCAAGTTCTGAAATTTCAGTTTCCAAGATTTCCAGTCTTTTTTGAGACGCTTTATCCGACTCATTTTTCATTGCTTCACGTTCAATTTTTAGTTGGATTAACCGTCTGTCAAGCTTATCCATGACTTCTGGTTTAGAATCAAGCTCCATGCGAATACGACTACCTGCTTCATCAATTAAATCAATCGCTTTATCAGGCAGTTGACGATCAGAAATATATCGGTGCGATAATGTTGCCGCAGCAATAATAGCTGGATCAGTAATTTCAACGCCATGATGCACTTCATAACGCTCTTTAAGCCCACGTAAAATTGCAATCGTATCTTCAACTGTTGGCTCGTCAACTTGAACCTTTTGAAACCGTCGCTCTAAGGCCGCATCTTTTTCAATGTATTGTCGATACTCATCCAAAGTAGTTGCGCCAACACAGTGTAATTCACCACGAGCCAAAGCAGGTTTTAGCATGTTACCTGCATCCATTGCTCCTTCGGCTTTTCCTGCACCGACCATAGTATGCAATTCATCAATAAAAAGGATGATTTGGCCTTCTTCCTTTGCCACATCATGCAAAACTGCTTTTAAACGCTCTTCAAACTCTCCTCGAAACTTTGCACCAGCAATTAAGGCAGCCATATCTAATGATAATAAGTGTTTTCCTTTAATGCCTTCCGGAACCTCACCATTAATAATTCGTTGCGCTAAACCTTCAACAATCGCTGTTTTACCCACACCGGGTTCACCAATCAAAACTGGATTGTTTTTGGTTCTACGTTGTAAAACCTGAATTGTCCGTCTTATTTCATCATCCCTACCAATGACTGGGTCGAGCTTGCCTTGTTCAGCCCTTTCCGTCATATCAATAGTATATTTTTTTAGTGCTTGTCGTTGGTCTTCTGCATTAGCATCATCAACGGCTTGACCTCCTCGCATTTGATCAATCGCCTGTTCAATTGCCTGTTTATTGACGCCTGATGCTTTAAGCAAAGTTTGTAATTCACCTTTAGTTTCACAAGCCGCCAATAAAAATAATTCACTGGAAATATATTTATCCTGGCGTTTTTGAGCCATCTTATCTGTTAAATTCAGCATTTTTAACAACTCATTAGATAGCTGTACGTCACCACCCGATCCTGATACAGTAGCAATCCTGTCAATTTTATTAACTATTTCTATGCGCATAGCATCTACGTTCACTGCAGTCTGAGTCAATAAAGGTCTAATACTACCCCCATCTTGATCTAATAGAGCCAACATAACGTGCTCTGGTTCTATAAACTGATGATCTTTTCCTAAAGCCAAGCTTTGTGCATCGGCTATAGCTTGCTGAAATTTACTGGTTAATTTATCCATTCGCATAATGCGTCTCCTTTCTTAATATAAAAATAATTTAGTTATTACTAATATGAGGATAAAAAAAAATTTTCAACTTAGTCTTAAATCCACTAAATATATAATTATCAATTACTTACTGGAAAAATATACTATATAGATTTCTAAAATAAATAGCTGTACAATATAAGCTAATAAATGGCAACTATTTAAGTGAAATTGATTTTTATTATTGTTCCAGCAATGTCGAACGACGTGAGCATTAGCTCTAAGGATATCAACATGAATTCCTTGAACAAATTGACCGGACTTTTTGCCCGCCTTCACCGTTGTAGAAACTTGCGTAGTCACCTATGCACCAGCTTCTTAGCCTTAAAGACGAACAAAAATTCCACGCTTCTTGCTCAACTTATTTCCATGTACATTCCATAAGTAAAAACTGTCGTGAGAAAACAACTATATTCATCTGCTGTTCATCACTTATAAGCCCTAATAGAAATCTTAACTTGATTAATCTAACCTCTTTAAAAATAAATTAGCACTCAGCTTCAAGCAACTTGCTAAGATTACTTATGAACACTACCTCTGTCGAATTTAATCAATCTCTTTTTAATCTTTCTGATACAGGACAAAGTTATCTGAGCCTTTCAAACAGGAGTATTCTTAAAAATTTGATTCTCGGCATTCAAAAAGGAAATGAGACCCTTCTTCTAACAGGTGAACACGATTGTGGAAAAACAACATTAATTCAACGAGCTATTGATGAAATACCAGAAAAAACTCTTTTAGTTGATATTGACCAGGAAAATCTGGGTTATGAACAGATAATTAATTTTACAGGGACTAACCTTAATGATGATTTTTCATTAGATACTTCAATAGAAATAAAATCTGCTCATTTAAAGGAACTGATACAGTCAGAATCTATAAAACATATTGTTTTTCTTATTGACCAGTCTCTCACATTTCAAGCAACAGTACTGGAAGAAACTTTAAAAATTGTAAACTCTAACCTCTTTGGTTCGTGCTCATCGCACTTGATAATTACCGGGTTACCTGAACTTGAAACAAAACTCAATGAATCCGGTTTATTTACTGAAACGTTCAATGATGCCAACACATTTCAGATTGATCATTTGTCTGAAGATGACATTCGTTCTTATATCAACTTTCATTTAAAAGATCTTGAAAATCAGGGTAAAAGCCTATTTTCCGAGACAGCTATTGAGCGTATTATTCTCTATTCCAAAGGCTTACCTGGCTTAATTAATCGTCTTTGTAATTTAGGGTTGCTAACTGCAAACATTGAAGAAAAGTCTATTGTGACTGAAGATATGATGGATGAGGTATTAGAAAATAGCTTATTTCTTGGTAATGAATTTAACTATACTCCACCCGAATCAACTCTTTCTTCTCAACCTATACCTAGTGAGCCACCTACGCCTATTGCACCGGATTTATCCATTCAATCTTTATCTAATGTTAAAAGTAATGTATTTAATACTAATGATATAACGCCCAAGACTAATAACCAAACTAGGTCTAAAGTTAACAATACAGCACCTAAACCTAAAAAAGTTACCGAACTTACAAACAGTGAAGAACTTCTGGACAATAATAAATTATTAAAATCGGATTGGCTTGAAAATTCAGCATTAGTAGGCGATAGAAGGAAATATGTAGAAGAAAAAACAGTAGAGGAAAAACCAGTACAGATAAAACAGAGATTACCCAAATCAAAAGTAAAAATCGTTAAAAAAGAGAGAAGAACTGTTGATGTTTCTAAAAAATCATTATTTTTTTATACGTTTCTTATGGGTATGGTTTTTTCTGCACTATTAGGAACCGGCTGGTATTTTCTCAATCAAAAAAACTTAGCTTTTGATGATAAAAATACCTTTGAAGTTTTATCTGATAAAGATGACTCAATATCTGTAGTTGAAAATACAGAAGTTAAAGAAGCAAAAAATACTATAATTGAAGAGACCGAAGAAGACTCAATAAAAGAATTGCTTCAATTGGCCGAGCAACAATTATCTGATAAAAAACTAATGACTCCAACTGGCGATAGTGCTTGGTCAACTTATAAAAAAATACTAGAAATTAATCCAAACAATCAACAAGCCTTATCAGGGATATATCAAATAAAAGAAATCTATGTTGGTTGGGCAAGAGCAGAAATAAATAAAAGTAATACTACTCTTGCAGTTTCTTTCTTAAACAAAGCTTTAGAAATTTCTCCTGATGATCCTGAGATTTTAGATACCTTGTCTATGATTAAAAATTCAAGGGTAACAAGAAGAAGGACAACTGAGGTTAAAGAGTATATACCTGAGCTAGGGTATGATGTCTATAAGCTACTTGATGAACCTAATGGCATATCAAAACTCTTGATAATTGCTGAGCATCAAATCGACAGGAAAAACCTGACTAAACCTGTTAACAATAGTGCCCTAAGTATATACAAGGTTATACTCGACCGTTATCCAAATCATAAACAATCAATTTTAGGCATTAAAAAAATTAAGAATAAGTACTTAGCTTGGGCAAAACATGAAATTAAAAAAGGAGATTTTAGACATGCAGAATTCCTTTACGCAAAAGCATTGGAGGTTGCACCTTCAGATCCAGAAATTCTATCTGACTTAGATCGACTTAGACAAACTACTGGTGATTTTTAGAAAACAAGATAAGTATTTTTTTATTTAATGGGCAAAAAACTAAACAGAAAAACTTATTTTGTTACTACTTTCCTCTTGTTTAACTTCGTTCTCTGAAAATTGTTTATTTTCCTGAAAAAGTTCAGCTCTTGCTTTATTAGCCATCGCTGTTGCTTGGCTTGCCACTTTCATATCTTGAGAAGATGGACTAGTTGGTGCTAGAGCCGCTCTTCTAATAGTCTCTGCTTTCCGTAATGTCGCTTCTGCGTCACCTGAGACTTCAGAAGTATCAATATTTACTTCACCACCTATGGCGTAACTAACACCGTCAGATCCTTTCTCAAAACTAAAACTTGCCCCACCTCTTGCCAACCCACCTGCAGCACCAAGATGAGCTTGTTCGTGTGCTCTTACTTCCTGGTCTCTTACTTTAAGGTGTTGTACCTGTTGTTGCTCTTTTTGCGAAGCTTCAATTCTAACCTTTGCTGTTTCAGTTTGCGTGTCAATTTCTTCATTTTGAGGACTATCTTGTCTATCAACAGGTCCATTCTGATAAGTAGAATAAGTAGAAATGGAATTATTGCTTGAAATTGCTGATAGCATAACGCGCCTCAATATAAACTAAATTTAAACTAAAAGTATAGTAGAAATTATGAAACTGTCAGGTTTCACTACGTTGTACTATAATTTCCCTGATTATTTATTTTATCTTCGACACGTGGAATGAGGCTTTTAGCAAGTTAC
>CAZHUE010000012.1:8979-11560 GCA_964535875.1 uncultured Methylomarinum sp. | reverse complement strand
GAGGTTATGCGCCTATGTGGTTTTGACTGGAATTGACGGTCATTTTAAATCTAGAATGGGATTTCTTCTGGATGGGATGAACTTTGTGGCTTAAGCGAGAATTGCTGCACCGTTGCTGTACGGGTACACAACCGATAGAATAAAAGATATAATAAACCCCATGAGGTCCCACAGATAAACATGGCACCCCATGGATAAAACAACTGTAATCTAGGGCAGCTCTATTAGCTCATAACTGACACCGATACGCTTAAAATAATTGATATCCTTGTCAATAGCTTATTATTCACTGCGATCTTCGCTTTGTTCTCAAATATTTTAAGTACATACCTGCTCAGCCAGAATTAATAGAGATGCCCTACAATTTATAAATAATTTTGATTTAAAGGAATCTATAATGTCTAAAGTTTTAAAAAAGAAAGTGGTAAAGAAAATTACCAAAAGAACCGTAGCAAAAAAAAATATTTCCAAGAAAAAAGCTAGCTCAGTTGTAAAAAAAATAATCAAAGTTGTGTTAAAGAAAAAGCCCAAAAATAAAAAATCAGCTAAAAAAATTGCTAAGAAAGCTTTGAAAAAAGCAGGTTAAAATATACGGATTTTATATTGAGTCGATTCTTGTCGATAGTAAGACTCTGTAACAACGGCACAGCTGGTTATGCCCCTGTTTTTGAATGTAGCCAGTCGACAAGAATCAACCAAAAGACTCCCGTCCATGATACCGTGAATTTAGTTCAAAATTGATCCAACAAAGTATTACAGATACCCCTCTGAGATAAAATTAGAATACAATGGCTAAATCAACGTCATCATATAAACGCATTTTTTTCCAGCCTATAAACAGACTGTCATCAAATTGCAAATCATGATCAATAGAATGCTCATAACAACTTCTAAATAGCTTAGCTGTTCTAAAAGCGTGTAATTCATCATCAGCAGTAACTGTATCCACATTTCCAACCTGAAATGTTTTATTGCGAGATTTTTTATCTTTTACCCAAAAAACTGTATAACAAAGATAACTTTTATCTTTTCTGTGATCGTATTTGATTGTTCTAGAAACACCTGTAACACCCGTTGTAGTTTTGTTTTTTGGTGGCTTTAGAAAACGCATTTTACTGCCCTTCAAAACAACCAGCATTTGGTCACGCCAGGTAATTGCAGCTTGTAATGACTTGTTTTTACTGCCCCATAATTTGTGAGAAAAATATCGACTACTTTCTTTTCCACGTCTTACAATGCGTACTTGATATCCAAATGCATCGGGTTCAGTTATATGTTTATTTTTTGCCATTTCTAACGTACTTTAAAAATATTTTTTCGCCTTCCCTTATTAAAGGTAAGTCGTAAAACAGACTTTCTCATTAAGCCAATGAATATCATAACTACCTAGTAAATTCTGCCAGTTTTTTAATAAGTACTCGGCCAAGTGAAAATTTCAGATAAGCTATAGGTAAGAGATACATCCTCTTAATATTATTTATATAGAAAACTCTCTAACACAGGATCTAATTCGCCTTTTTAATCAGCATCTTATCTCTTTAACCTGCCATCAGAGTACTTCTACTCTATAAACCTTTATTCCTCTTACAAACCTAAAAAAGGTTTTCACTTACGAAAATAGAGGTTAAATATACAAAAAATTATCTATAAGGCAGTTATTGTTTCGTAGAACTTTACAATTATGACAAGGTGTTAAATCAAATAGTTGCAGGTAGAAAGAAATAAAATTTTTCGACTATAAACATATTATAGCATAGCATTTTAACACCATTATATTTGCGCAAATTCCTACTAGTTTAGTGTAGAATAGGCTTAAGCTATGTTTTAGTTATTTGAATTATCACATAACCTTTTGTTTTTTAAAAATCTTTTGGAGATTAAAAATGAGTGTTTTAGTAGGTAAACCAGCCCCTGACTTTACAGTACCTGCGGTATTAGGTGATGGTGAAATCGTTGATTCTTTCAGTTTTTCTGAAACAACCAAAGGGAAATATGCCGTTATATTTTTCTATCCCTTAGACTTTACTTTTGTTTGCCCAAGTGAACTTATTGCCTTGGATCATCGTATGGATGAGTTTAAGAGCCGTGGAGTTGAAGTTATTTCAGTATCGATTGATTCTCATTTTACACACAATGCATGGCGAAATACTGCAATTAATGAGGGTGGAATTGGCCCTGTCCGTTATACCATGGCTGCCGACCTTAACCACCAAATTTGTAAAGACTATGATGTTGAAGCTGAATCACCAGCCGTTGCCTATCGTGGTAGCTTTTTGATTGACCAAAACGGGTTAGTTCGCCATCAAGTTGTTAACGATCTCCCTTTAGGTCGTAATATTGATGAAATGATTCGTATGGTTGATGCTCTGCAATTCCATGAAGAGCATGGCGAAGTTTGTCCAGCAGGCTGGAACAAAGGCGATTCAGGCATGACAGCAAGTCCTACAGGTGTTGCTGAGTATTTAGACAAGAATGCCGATAAATTATAAGCTAAAATAATTTATAAAAGCTTAGTAACTGGCACGGAATAAGTTCGTCAACTGACACATGGATATGTGCTAGGTAGAGTAATGCACTAAGG
>CAZHUE010000012.1:0-8879 GCA_964535875.1 uncultured Methylomarinum sp. | reverse complement strand
AGGTAGAATAATGCAGGAGCAATTACCAAGATGCGGAATAGGCGCGTAGCAAACTACATAACTGTTACCACAACACCGAAGACGGACAAAAAGGCAAGCAAGATAGGCGGGTTATTATTGCCCGTTGCCTTAGTACCAAGTTAATTGTCGAAAGTATTTTTTATGCGTTCCATAGAGAAGCGGGCTATTTGGAGTCCGCTTTTTTTATGCTAAAAACTGATCGCCCTTATTTTAAGACTGTTTCGTTCTTTTAGACATTCTTGATAATTGAACATGCGTAATATATACAGCCGCACAAGCCACAAAAATAGCAATAAAGGTTTCACCAATAATCATAATAGCAAGGGTAAACCCTAAAATATAACCAATCAACCCAGTAATCGCCCACTTTATGCCATTCTCTTTGTTGTTTTTACCTGAATAATAAAAAAAAATTACACTGATAATCGCTGGTAATAAAATGTCCATCACTCCTCCACTTTTTAGTTAAACACTTGATTTATAAATCAATCCAGTTAAAATCTGACTCTTATAGTTAAAAGTTAGATTATTACTTATATTTTTAACATAACATCTTTTTCAAAATAATGGGATTAAAAATGGGTCGCTTACTTAAAATTACCTTATCAATTTTAGCCACAGTTATTTTACTAGTTATTATTGCTGCAGTTGCATTACCATTCTTTATAGACCCTAATGATTTTAAACCCGAAATTCAAACAGCAGTAAAAGATAATACAGGCAGAGAACTAACCATTAATGGCGACCTTGAACTGTCAGTTTTCCCCTGGCTTGGTATATCTACTGGTGAATTAACACTCAGTAATGCAGCCGGGTTTACCGGAAGTCATTTTGCAAAAATTAGCGAAAGTCATGTAAAAGTTAAGTTACTTCCTCTATTATCAAAAAAACTTGAAGTCAGCCGAATTGAGCTTAAAGGGCTAGATTTATATTTGGCAAAAAATAAGCAAGGAATTAGTAACTGGGATGATTTGATCAAGTCAAAAAAAGAGGAAAAACAAGTTCAACCGACTGATAAAGGCAAAAATAACAAAAACACCAACCCTTTAGCGGCATTAGCGTTAGGTGGTATATCTATAGAACAGGCTCGTATTGTTTGGGATGATCAACAAGAAAACAAGCACACAGAGATAAATCACTTTAACCTTACTACAGGTGAGTTAATTTTTAACCAACCTATTAATGTTGAGCTTTCATTACAACTGATTAATAAAGAACCTAATTTAACCAAATCCCTTGATCTTACAACCGACCTTACCATTAACAAACAATTGAATATTATTAGTTTGGCTAATATTAACTTCAAAAGCTTATCAACTGGTCAAGCAATTCCAGGTGAATCGCTGACTGCAAATTTGCAGTCTGACATCACTGTTAATTTAGCCCAGCAAACTGCTGCAATTTCGGGATTAAAACTAGATTTAGATGATTTGACGGATCAGAATCTAAAGGTCACTTTATTAACTGATGCAGCAATTGACCTAACCGAACAATCAGTTACTACAGCGGGTCTTAATGTTACCGTAGACGGATTATTGGAAAATAAATTAAATGCTAATATTTTAGCGAACATTGCCGTTAACCTAAGCCAACAAACACTCTCTGTATCAGGGCTAAAGTTAAATGCCGGTGATTTAAATCTATCAGCAGATATTAGTGGAGACCAAATTATAGACAACCCTGTTTTTAAGGGGCCTATTAAAATTGCGCCATTCAACCTTGCGCAATTCTTAAATAAATTAGCAATATCTTTACCTGAAATGAAAGATAGCAAGGCTCTGAATCAATTATCAGTAGTATTTAACTTGCAGGCAACAAAGGATTCAGCAGTTCTTAAAAATTTAGTTATTAATCTGGATAATAGCAAAATCACAGGCTCAGCCAGTGTGAAAAATTTTTCCAAGCCAGCATCCAACTTCAACATTAATATTGATTCTATAGATGCAGACCGCTATTTACCGCCAGAATCAACAGAACAAGCCAAAAACAAATCAGCCACACCTGCAAGTGTTGCTATTGCAAGCGCACAATTGTTTCCCGTTGATACACTAAGAAAACTAAATACAAATGGTCAGCTTTCTATCGGCAGTTTAATTATTAACCAGCTAAGTATGAAAGGCATTAATTTAAAGCTAAATGCGAATAAGGGATCTATAAAAACTAAACAGGCCATCAAACAACTTTATCAAGGCTCTTACTCAGGAAACTCTTCAATCAATGTTCAAAATAAAACACCACTTTTAACATTAAATGAAAAACTTTCCGGTATTCAGATAGAGCCTTTATTACAAGCTTTAAAAGTTGAAACCCAAATGAGTGGTGTTATTAATGCAACTGCCAAAATTCAGGGGTGGGGGAATAGTACGCCAGCCATCAAATCTTCCTTAGCAGGAAATGTAAATTTTAGTGTTAAAGACAGTATTATCAAAGGCTTTAATCTACAAAAAATAATTGATAGCGGAAGACAATTACTAAAAGGAAAGCCCCTTCCTGAAAAAAATAAAAAAGACCAAACCGTTTTTTCTATTATTAAAGGAACAGCAACAATAAAAAATGGATTGCTTAAAAATGATGATTTACTTGCGGAATCTTCTAAAGTGCGAGTCGTAGGTAACGGTACAGCAAATTTAGCAACTAATGCTTTAGATTATACTATTGATGCAAGACTGCTAAAACCTAAAGAAAAAGATAAATTTAAGGGCATTCCTCTGGCTATCAAAATTACAGGAACCTTTGATGAGCCATCATACAAACTTGACCTTGAATCGATGGTAAAAGCCAAATATAAAGATAAAATTGATAAGGTAATAGATGATAAAGTACTTAAAAAACTGGATGAAAAACTAGGGCCTGGTATCGGTGATGCATTGAAAGGTTTGTTTTAATCATTTTTTCCAAAACTCACATGAGTCTCTTTTAATGCCGCCAGAAATATTTCAACAAAAAATCCTTGCCTGGTTTGATTTATTTGGTAGAAAAAATTTACCGTGGCAATTGAACATATCGCCTTATCGAGTTTGGTTATCTGAAGTTATGCTGCAACAAACACAGGTAACAACTGTTATCCCTTATTTCAATCACTTTATTCAAAATTTTCCTGATATTCACAAATTAGCAAGTGCCCCACTAGATTCAGTATTACACCTATGGTCAGGCTTGGGTTATTATGCTCGGGCTAGAAACTTACACAAAACTGCAAAAATCATTAGTGAAGAAACAGGCGGTAAATTTCCAAATGATCTGAATTCACTTATGCAGCTACCTGGCATTGGCCGTTCAACAGCTGGAGCGATTTCAAGCATTGCCTTTAATAAAAGCCAACCAATTTTGGATGGAAATGTTCGCCGTGTATTAGCTCGCTTCCATGCTATTTCTGGCTGGACAGGAAGTACTAAAATAAGTAACGAGCTATGGCAATTAAGTTCTGATTACACCCCTTTATTGCGTGTTGCAGATTATACTCAAGCCATAATGGATCTAGGTGCAACAACTTGTATTCGCAGGAAACCTAAATGTAGGGTTTGCCCTATTAACTCTGCTTGCATTGCAAAAATAGAGAATAAAATTTCTGAATTACCTACGCCTAAACCAAAAAAAACGCTACCCAGTAAGAAAATAATTTTCTTACTGTTACAAGATCATCAGGGAAAAATTTTATTAGAACAAAGACCAGAAACGGGAATTTGGGGCGGCTTGTGGAGTTTTCCAGAATATCCTTCATTAGCAAAAATTCAATCCTGTTTTATGGAAAAGAACATCACTATTAAGTTAATTAAACAACTGGAAGAACAAAGACACACTTTCTCACATTATCATCTTGACTACACAGCAATTATGTTTAAAACTGAAAACCCTATAAATATTGTGATGGAAGCTAATCAATCAGTCTGGTATAAATCTGAGCAATTAAAATCTTTGGGCTTACCCACTCCAGTTAAAAAATTATTACAGAATCAATATTAAAGAGGAACATCCTTATGACAAGAATGGTTAAATGTACAAAATTAGGTATAGAAGCAGAAGGACTGGATAGTCCTCCTTTCCCTGGTAAAAAGGGTCAGCTTATCTTCGAGAATGTATCTAAACAAGCCTGGCAGGAATGGATAGACATGCAAACAATGATTATCAACGAACAACGGCTAGCGAGTTTTGATCCAAAAGCCAAGAAGATATTAGAGGATGAAAGAGAAAAATTTCTGTTTTCTGGTGGCTTTGAAACCCCTGAGGGTTACGTGCCACAAAAAGATTAAAACAACAGAAGGTAAAGATAGAAGAAATAAGTTTTTCTTTTACCTTTACTTCATGCGGTCACGGATACGGATTTCTATCGGTCGATTTTTGCCCATAGGCTGCATTACTGAAACAGTTGCGGCCTGTGCTATGCGCCCGTTTCAATGCCTTGCTATCGACAAAAATCAACTCGATATAAATTCCACATCCGTGACCGCGTGAAGTATATTCCTACCTTCTCATAGACTCAAAAAATTCTGCATTTGTATTAAAGTCTTTTAGCTTACCCAATACAAACTCAGATGCAGCCATTTCATCCATAGGTTGTAAAATCTTGCGTAAAATCCAGGTTTTTTGTAACACTTCAGGGTCAACCAAGTAATCTTCACGACGAGTACCTGAGCGATTAATATTAATCGCGGGATAAACACGTTTTTCGGCGATCTTGCGCTCAAGGTGTAACTCCATATTACCTGTCCCTTTAAACTCTTCGTAAATAACCTCATCCATTCTGGATCCGGTATCTACAAGGGCTGTAGCAATAATTGTCAAACTTCCACCTTCTTCAACATTTCTTGCCGCACCAAAAAAACGTTTTGGCTTTTCTAATGCATTTGCATCAACACCACCGGATAATATTTTTCCAGAAGATGGAGTAACCATATTGTAGGCTCTTGCCAATCGGGTCAAAGAGTCTAACAAAATAACTACGTCGTGTTTATGTTCAACTAAACGCCGCGCTTTTTCAATCACCATATCGGCTACTTGAACATGCCTTGTAGCCGGTTCATCAAAAGTACTGGAAACCACTTCACCACGTACACAACGCTCCATTTCTGTTACTTCTTCAGGTCGTTCATCAATGAGTAATACAATCAGATAACACTCGGGATTATTTTCTGCTAAAGCATGGGCAAGGCTCTGCAGAATCATAGTTTTACCCGCTTTAGGTGGGGAGACAATCAACCCACGCTGCCCTTTACCTATGGGTGCCACAAGATCAATAACGCGCCCAGTAAGATCCTCACTGGTTCCATTACCTTGTTCAAGAATAAATCGTTTATTTGCAAAAAGTGGTGTCAGGTTAGAAAAGAGAATTTTATTTTTTGCATTTTCTGGTGGTTCAAAATTAATTTTTTCAACCTTGAGCATTGCAAAATAACGTTCATTATCCTTGGGAGGTCTAATTTTTCCGTTTATAGTATCACCTGTCCGTAGACTAAATCGTCGAATTTGACTCGGTGAAACATAAATATCATCAGGGCCCGCTAAATATGAGCTTCCCGGTGTTCGAAGAAAACCAAAGCCATCTTGTAATATTTCCAAAACGCCATCACCAAAAATATCTTCTCCACTTTTGGCTTGTTTTTTTAATATTGCGTAAATAACTTCTTGTTTTCGAGCTCTTGAGATGTTTTCGATGCCTAATGATTCGGCAATAGATACAATTTCACTAATTTGTTTTAGTTTTAATTCGGACAGATTCATAAAGGAGATTTAAAGGAAATGAAAAACGGATGTATCCGTTGCTAAATGATATAGAATATAATTAAGGAATTAATACACGATATGTCCTGAGGTGGACATTTAGAATTGTAGAGCAATAACTAGGTTTGTGCAAATATTTTTACAAACCTAGTCAATAAAAAACAAAATAAAAAATACTTTATTATTATTTTAGATATTACTATTAATAAAGTCAGTTAGCTGAGACTTACTTAAAGCACCAACCTTTGTTGCTTCAACTTCACCATCTTTAAAAATCATCAATGTTGGAATTCCACGAACCCCATAGTGTTGAGGTGTTTCTGGATTATCATCAATATTGATCTTTGCAATTGTCAATTTCTCCGCATATTCAGAAGAGATTTCATCTAAAACAGGTGCAATCATTTTACAAGGGCCGCACCATTCTGCCCAATAATCTACTAAAACAGGTCTGTCAGATTTAATAACAGTTTCACTAAAGTCAGCATCCGTTACATGAAGGACCGAGTCACTCACGCTATTCTCCAAAATTTTTAAAGACTTACTATAAATTTGATCGCTTTATGTGTCAATCTATTTCAAACAATTAGGTTTTTAAGTTATCCTATAGCAATGAATAAAACGCATCTAACAAAAACACGTTTCAGTAATCTAGAGTTATCTGACTCTATTATCAAAAGTTTGAATCAGGCGGGGTTTACTGACTGTACACCGATTCAAGATAAAACCTTACCCCTTTCTCTAAGAGGTAAAGATATTGCTGGACAAGCCCAAACAGGCACAGGAAAAACTGCCGCATTTTTACTTGCCACCTTCCAGCATTTAATTAATGATGAAAGTGAAAAAATAAAAAACCCTAGAGCATTAATCCTGGCTCCAACTCGTGAACTTGCTATTCAGATACACAAAGATGCATTGTTATTGGGCAAGCATCTAGGTTTTAAGTATGCCCTGATATACGGTGGGACTGACTATAAGAAACAGCAGGACGTTCTTAAAACTAATATAGATATCATTATTGGCACACCTGGGCGTATTATTGATTTTTACAAAAAAAATGTTTTTACTTTAAATAATATTCAAGTCTCTGTCATGGACGAAGCCGATAGAATGTTTGATCTTGGGTTTATTAAGGACATTCGCTTTTTATTACGCAGAATGCCAGCAGTAGAAAAACGGTTGAACTTGTTATTTTCTGCCACTTTATCTTATAAAGTGACAGAATTGGCTTATGAGCATATGAACAACCCAGTTCTAATCAAAATTGAACAAGAAGAAGTCACTTCTAAAGCGATCACGCAAAGTGCTTTTTGTCCTGCTAATGATCAAAAAATTCCTTTATTATTGGGGCTTTTAGATAAACATAAACCCGAAAGGTCTATTGTTTTTGTTAATACCAAACGATGTGCTGAACAGCTTGAAAATTATCTAATTGCCAATAACTACAAAGTTGCAGTTTTAAGTGGTGATGTTCCTCAGGAAAAAAGACAAAGACTATTAAATAATTTTCAGGAAAACAAAGTTAATTTAATGATAGCAACAGATGTTGCCGCTCGCGGATTACATATCCCTGCTGTATCACATGTTATTAATTATGATTTACCTCAAGATGCTGAGGATTATGTCCATCGAATAGGGAGAACAGCACGATTTGGAGCCACAGGTATCGCATTTAGCTTTATATGTGAAGAATATGCTTACTCTATGCCTGATATAGAGGATTATATAGGCGAAAAAATAACAGTCAATACAATTACTGAGGATGTATTAGCAACAGAGATTAACCCTCCAGCAAAAAGACCTCCCCGTAAAAACTACTCTCAAACAAAAAAACCAAGAGTTCCGGCAAATAAAAGAGCATCTTATAAAGCAAAAAACTCAACTGAAAAAAAAGAAACAACACCCACCAAAAAAGATAACTCTACAGAACAGGCATCAACTCCCGAAAATCCTCAATAGCCAAAAAACCACTAATCTCTCTTTTTGCCAATTGCGAATCAGGCCGGCTAATTGAAACTAAATGCTTAATTCCATAATGTCTTGCTGATTTCAAAACAGCTAAACTATCATCAACAAGCAATGTTCTTTGAAGTTCAAATGCGTGTGTTTTTTGTAATTTAAACCAAAATTCTTGTTGTTCTTTTGAGACCCCATAATCATGAGAGCTAATAATCTGATCAAAAAATGGTTCTAAACAAGTTTTATCCATTTTTAAATCCAGACTATCTCTATGTGCGTTAGTCACCAAAAGCACCTTATGATGAGATAGATGGACTGCTTCCAAAAATTCCATCACATGGGGGAGAATCGAAATTAACCCGGATATTTCAGCTTTTAAACCCACAATATCAAGCTTTAAAGTTTCACTCCAATAATCAAGACAATACCATTCCAGTTTACCTTCCATTTTTTTAAACAGAGGTACCAGTTGAATTTTTGCTTGTACTAAAGAAAGATCATTTTTTTCAGCAAAACGTTCAGGGACAAACTCTAACCAAAAATGATTATCAAAATTTAAATCAAGTAAAGTACCATCCATATCTAACAAGACAGTATCAATTTTTCCCCATTCAATTTTTGACAAATAATTACCCTTAAAATTCAGCTGGTTAAAATAAAAAAGAAGCCTAGCTATACCTTGCTCATTTTTTTCAGATTTCATTATATGAACCTGTTAAAATCATTATGAGCTACTGTCAGTGTCGTATTGACGGAGTGTTAAAATCCGAGTTTACACTGAGCCAATGAGAATTTCAAACTCTGCCCAACGCAACCTAGGCATTGAAAAAATGATCAATATTTATTTTGGATTGAAAAACAACACCAAATTGTTGTCTCAGTATGCTGAAGTGTTATTTGACAATATGGATTATTTATAATGAAGTATTCTCGGCTTATTCCAGAACATCTATTTTTTTCTCTTCGCTTTTTTATTATTCCTTTTCTAACCTTTGTTTTAGGAAAGGTTCTGTTTGAATTATTAGCCTTTAACTTCTTTGATCTAGCTCCAATTCAGCAAGCTTCAGTCATTGACAAAACCTCGGTAATTGTAAAGCTTAATGAAATAAAAGCTCGCCTACTATGGGTTACCAGTGCTTTGGTTTATTTTTTTATCACAATAGGTTTTGGAATCTTTATAT
>CAZHUE010000011.1:0-26541 GCA_964535875.1 uncultured Methylomarinum sp. | reverse complement strand
AAACTGCATTACGACCTTTAGGGCCTAATGTTACTTTTACTGCATTGGCTAATATGTTAACGCCAGCTACCATTAGGTTGCGTGCATCTGTACCAAATTTTACTTCTTTTGCTGCCATTTCTTTAATCCTATTAATGTAATGATTAGTTTAACCTAAAATACCCATAATATCTTCTTCACGCATGACAATGAGCTCTTCACCATCAATCTTTACTTCGTTGCCAGAGTATTTACCAAAAAGCACTTTATCGCCAACCTTTACTTCTAACGGACGAACATCACCATTGTCCAAAACTTTGCCACTTCCAATTGCTAAAACTTCACCTTCGCTTGGTTTTTCAGTAGCTGAACCAGGCAAAACGATACCACCAGCTGAAGTCGTTTCTTCTTCAACGCGTTTAACGATGATTCTGTCGTGTAACGGACGTATATTCATCTTTTGTTCTCCTAAACAATAATATTAAGTTAAAAATTTTGTAGTTTGCCTTCTTTATAATTAAACTTAAAGCAGGCAACAAATAATCAGATTTTGCACTCTGCCGTGTAATTTGGCATTATTCTCTTTCTTCATCATCGCTAAACTATCAATAAATGAACGATCAACAACTACTCCGTTACAGCCGTCAAATTATGCTCCCTCAAATTGATATTGAAGGTCAGCAAAAACTTTTAGCCGCCAAGGTTCTCATTGTTGGTGCTGGAGGCCTAGGCTCGCCTGCATCCATTTATCTAGTCGCAGCCGGTATTGGTCATATCACTATTTACGATGATGACGAGGTTGATTTATCAAACTTACAAAGACAGATTGCTCATCATACGGATGATATTGGGACGGACAAAGTTATTTCAACCCAAAAGACACTGAAAAATATAAATCCCGATATAAAAGTGACTGCCATTAACCAAAGGCTTGAGGGGAAACAGTTAAGAGAAGAAGTTCTCAAAGCTGATATTGTATTAGATTGTTGCGATAATTTTAAGACACGCTTTGCGATTAATGCTGCTTGCGTACAACACAAAACAGCTTTAGTTTCAGGTGCCGCAATTCGTTTTGAAGGGCAAGTTTCTGTTTTTACTCCAGGATTAAATAACAGCCCTTGTTACAATTGTCTTTATTCCGACACAGGAGAGGATATGCAAAATTGTGCGACTAATGGAGTTATTGCCCCTGTCACGGGTATTGTGGGCAGCATTCAAGCGATGGAGGGAATGAAATTGATTATGAATATTGGAAAAACACTAACAGGCAGACTTTTATTACTTGACGGACTTACTATGCAATGGAATGAGATGAAATTACAAAAAAATGTTAACTGTCCCACTTGTAGTATAGTAAATAACTAGGGTGAACAAACACTCACCCCATTTGCATGTTATTTATTAGCAATTAAACTTTTTACTTTATTTATGACCTGCTCAGCTATATTGAGTACTTTTGACTCACTATCTCCATGCGGCTCAATATCACCAAAAGGCTCACCTCCCTTCTTGGTATACATATAGATAAAATAAGCTAAAGGTAAAAATGCAAAAATAGCAACCATCCACATAAGTATTGTAACCAGAATTATATCGCCAACCATATTGCTCTCCAAACTTTCTATTTTTGATAATTAAATATAACTCTCTCTCAATTTCTACACAAGTAAAACCAGCAGCTTTAAAGAAAATAAAAATTAACCTCGATAAACTCACATATTAAGGTCTTAGTATGTTGCGGAAAAATAAAGTTCATTGTATAATTAGATGCAGCTTAACTTGATAAAGCTAACAAGAAAATAAAATACTTCTGGAGGTAATAATAATGAAATGGGAAAAACCAGCTTATACAGACCTACGTTTCGGTTTTGAAGTAACAATGTATATCTATAATCGTTAATTTTTAACTGTTATTAGATTAGAAAGAGGGGGCTTTTTAGCTCCTTTTTTTTTGGGCAAAACTTAACAACTCTCAATTTACTTTGATCAGTAAGAGATTTAATATCCGACAGACTCCTCCTCCCTTATTTCCTCATCAGCATGACAAAGACGGTTCGAACAGTTTCCTAAAATATACTACTACGTGCAAAATTTTTAGGAATACCGTATCATTCATGCCTTAACTAACATATATAGATACAGTAAAAACATGAAGATCAGAGTTCTTGGCTCAGGTGCTGGCGGGGGATTTCCTCAATGGAATTGCAGTTGCCCAAATTGTAAAGCCGTAAGAGCAGGCACTATCAAAGCCTCCACTCGCAACCAATCATCTATTGCTATTTCTTCTAATGGCGAACACTGGGTGTTGTTTAATGCCTCTCCCGATGTGCGCACGCAATTGGAAAATTTCCCGGAAATTCACCCTAAAAATAAAGTTCGAGGAACAGGCATTGAAGCGATTGTAATGATTGATTCTCAAATTGACCATGCAACTGGTCTGCTCATTTTACGTGAAGGCGATCCACTAACTATTTATTGCACAGAGATGGTAAAGCAAGACCTCACCACTGGCTTTCCTATTTTTAATATTCTGGAACATTTTTGTGGCGTGATTGATCATTCTATTCCATTGAATGGCGACTCGTTTACAATACCTAAAATTGATGATATTGAATTCACTGCCTTAGCTCTTAAAAGTAAAGCACCACCTTATTCACCACACAGAAATGACCCTCACGAAGGTGATAATATAGGCATGGTGATTCGCCAAATTTCAACGGGGAAAACTACATTTTATGCCCCCGGTTTAGGCGAGATAGAACCCCAAGTAGAAAAAGCAATGTCTGATGCAGACTGTGTATTAGTCGATGGAACATTTTGGACAGATGATGAACTAGCTTCTGTTGGCCGTCCATTATTGGCTAGAAAAATAGGTCACATACCACAATCAGGTAAAGGCGGGATGATTGAGTTTTTAGATACACTGAAAAAACCACGTAAAATATTGATCCATATTAATAATACCAACCCGATTCTGAATGAAGAATCAAAAGAACGAGATATACTAACCCAACATGGTATTGAAGTCTCGTTCGACAACATGAATATTGAGCTGTAAATATGACAGAACAAATACCTTGGTCTCGTGAAGAGTTTGAAGCTAAATTGCGTGGCATGGAAAATAAATACCATATTCATCACCCGATGCACACCATGATGAACGAAGGTAAACTAAGTAAAAAGCAATTACAAGGCTGGGTTGCTAATCGGTTTTATTACCAAATAATGATTCCGATTAAAGACGCTAACATTCTGGCAAACTGCCCTGATCGTAAAACCAGAGCAATTTGGACACAACGAATTCTTGATCATGACGGTCAACCAGGTGAACCTGGTGGTATAGAAGCATGGGTTCAACTAGGTATTGCTGTTGGTCTGATGCGAGAAGAGGTCATTTCTTTAGAGCATGTATTGCCAGCCGTTCGGTTTGCGGTTGATGCCTATGTTAATTTTGCCAGAAGAGCAGAGTGGCACGAAGCAGCCAGCTCTTCTTTAACTGAAATGTTTGCACCCAAAATTCATAAACAACGTTTAGATAACTGGCCCGAACTTTACCCCTGGATTAACGAACAAGGTTATACTTATTTTCGAAAACGTCTATCTGAGGCTCACAGAGATGTCGAACATGGTCTGGAAATCACTTTAGACTGGTATAAAACACGTGAGCAACAAAATCGCATGGTTGAAATATTACAATTTAAACTGGACGTTTTATGGTCTATGGCTGATGCCATTTATATGGCATATGTTAATGACATGCCTCCGTATTTTAATGCAGAAAAATAAATTAACTGTGTGGAATGAAGAAAGACTATGAGTATAAACCCAAACGTGACAGTTAAGTTCTCTCCCATGCATCGGTTACAATGGGAAGAAGCACAGCAAAAACATGTTATTCTTTACCCGGAAGGCATGGTAGAACTTAATGGAAGTTCAGCTGAAATATTACAATTATGTGATGGCTCACGGAATATCAATCAGATTGTTGCAGAGCTGGAAGAAATGTTTTCAACTACCGGTTTAAAAGGCGATGTCAATAATTTCCTGGAAGTGGCATTAAAAAATGGCTGGATCGAACAACCTTAACATAACACCTCCTCGCTGGTTGCTGGCAGAACTGACTTATAAATGTCCGTTACAGTGCCCCTATTGCTCCAACCCTTTAGACTATACTAAACATAGCAATGAAATAAGCACAGAAGATTGGAAGCGTGTTTTAAACGAGGCTAGAAAAATGGGTGCAGTACAATTAGGCTTTTCCGGTGGAGAACCCTTAACACGCCCTGATCTGGTTGAATTGGTCGCTCACGCATGTCAATTAGGTTATTATTCAAACCTGATTACATCAGGTTATGGCTTAACCGGGGAGAAGATAATTCAGCTAAAAAAAGCCGGGTTAGACCATATTCAACTGAGTATTCAAGCCAGCAGCCAAGAACTTAATGACCATTTAGCCGGCACAAAAACATACCAAGCCAAGAAACAAGTTGCTCATTTGATTAAAAAACAGGACTACCCTATGGTGTTATGTGTTGTTATTCATCGAGAAAACATACACCAGATGACTCAAATCCTGGAAATGGCAGAAGAACTGGAAGCTGATTATGTAGAGTTGGCAAACACACAATATTACGGCTGGGCACATACAAATAGAGATTTATTATTACCCACGAAAGAGCAATTTGAAGAAGCCGAAGCAATAGCCCAAGCCTACAAAAAAAAAGTCGAGGGTAAGATGAAAATCTATTATGTTATCCCTGATTATTACGAAGATCGGCCTAAAGCCTGTATGAATGGCTGGGGCACAACTTTTTTAACTATTGCTCCTGATGGCATTGCGCTACCTTGCCATTCCGCTCGTGACTTACCTGGTCTGAACTGCCCTAGCGTGAATGATTTCAGTATTGAAGAAATTTGGAACGAATCCAATGCCTTCAATTTCTTTCGTGGCGATGACTGGATGAAAGAACCTTGTCGCAGCTGTGATGAAAAAGAAAAAGATTTTGGTGGCTGTCACTGTCAGGCTTATATGTTAACTGGAGATATGTACAGTCCTGACCCAGTTTGTAGTAAATCATCTGAACATCATGTTATTCAAGAAGCCTTAGATTCAGCAAGGGCAAGTGCATTATCTAAAGATGAACAGCCTCTTATTTTTCGAAATAATAAAAATTCAAAGCTGTACAAATAAGCCTGTAAAAAACATAAACTGATAATAGCTTTCGCTATTGAACTAACAAAAACAACTGCTGTCTCTGTTTAGCACAGCTTTCCAGAATACTTGCATTGGATAGGATTATGCCTTTTATCTACTCACTTTTACTTAGTTTTTTTCTATTATTCACTCCACAGGCACAAGCTTTAGGTTTTAGCGACTTATTGCCTGCTGATAAAGCTTTTACTGTTTCTGCAAAAGCCATTTCTGCTGAACAAATTGAAGTTTCCTGGGTTATCGCAGATGGCTATTATTTATACCAAAGTAAAACTGAAATTCTATCTAAAACAGAGAGTGTCACGTTTGGAAAAATAGCGATGCCAGAAGGAAAAGCTAACTATGATGAGTTTTTTGGTGATACAGTTATTTATACCAAGGAACTCAACTTATCTGTTCCTGTTATCAATGATAAATCTTTATCTTCAGTTAATATCCTGGTGAAATATCAAGGATGCTCTGAAAGCGGTGTCTGTTACCCCCCTCAAGAAAAAACATTCACGCTAGACTTACCCTTATCTAAACCCTCAACTAATTCTGTTAATAAACTATTTAAGGGCTTTAATGACATAAAACTCAATTTATTCCAAAATAAATTACTTCCAGGAGACCAGGCTTTTCAATTCTTTGCCACTGTTAAGGATGCAAATACACTCCATGTTAATTGGATCATTGCTGATGGTTATTACCTATATAAGGAAAAAACAAAGCTAAGCTTGAAAAATAGCACCTCAACCCAATTGGGGACAATAAACCTCCCACAAGGAAAGCCTTATCATGATGAATCGTTTGGCGATGTACAAATATTTCATAATGAACTAAGTTTTGATGTTCCTCTCATTCGTACTGATAAAAAGCCACATTCGATTACTTTATTAGCTAAATATCAGGGCTGTGCTGAACGTGGTGTCTGTTATCCGCCTATGGAAAGCACTGTAGAGCTACAACTACCGGAAGCCATAATTTTAAACAGTGTTACCCCAAAACAAAAACTATCTGAACAAGATCAAGTCTTTCAATCTTTATATAATGATTCCCTGGGAATAACATTACTCAGTTTTTTTGGTTTTGGACTTTTGCTAGCTTTCACACCTTGTATTTTCCCAATGATCCCTATCCTATCAGGCATTATTGTTGGACAAGGAGAGGATGTCACCACAAAAAAAGCTTTTTTACTGTCTTTAAGCTACGTATTTGCGTCTGCATTAACTTATACTTTATTTGGCATATTAGCAGCTTTATTTGGTAGTAATTTGCAGGTCATCTTTCAGGAGCCTTGGGTAATTGCAGTTTTTAGTGGTATTTTTATTTTACTTTCCTTATCTATGTTTGGTTTTTATAGTCTGGAATTGCCTAAATCTATTCAGGCTAAACTACACAATTCCAGCGATAAGCACCGCGATGGCTCCTACATCGGTGCCGCTATTATGGGAGCCTTATCATCACTTATTGTTGGCCCTTGCGTTGCTGCACCTTTAGCGGGGGCACTTATTTATATTGGCAAAACAGGGGATGTTGTACTAGGTGGTTCTGCATTATTTGTCATGGGTTTTGCTATGGGGTCACCACTTTTGTTACTGGGGGCATCAGCAGGATCTCTACTTCCCAAAGCTGGACATTGGTTAAATTCAACTAAAGCTATTTTTGGCGTTATTATGCTAGCCGTCTCTGTATGGATGCTTGATCGTATTTTGCCCGCCTCGATAACCATGCTTCTAACCGCTATACTACTCATTATCCCTGCAATTTACCTTCGTGCGGTTGACCCTTTACCAGAAAATATCTCAGGCTGGTTTAAGCTGTGGAAAGGAATAGGTTTAATAATGCTGATTTATGGTGTTTTATTACTCATTGGTTTGAGTATGGGAAATACTAACCCACTACAACCTTTGCGTGGAATAGGTAGTTCTAATGGCACATCTAAACAGGAACACGGACTCGCCTTTAAAAGAGTCGCTTCATTAACTGAATTAGAACAAGTCATTGAACAGGCCAGCACTAATGGCCAGTGGGTTATGCTGGATTTTTATGCGGATTGGTGTATTTCTTGTAAAGAAATGGAAGCCTATACCTTTACTGATGAAAAGGTTCAGCAAAAGCTATCTAACTTTATCTTAGTCCAGGCAGATGTCACAAAAAACTCAGCTGACGATAAAGCTTTATTGCAACGCTTTGATCTAATTGGGCCGCCTGCAATTATCTTTTTTGGTCCGGATAAAATAGAAAGAAAAGCATCTAGAGTAATTGGCTATCAAAAAAGTGAAACATTTTTATCAAACCTAAATGATTTGTAAATATCATGAATAAAAAGACTTTCTTTATTATTGCCGCCCTCATCGCTATGACTGGAGGTTTTTTTGTTAACCAGCTATTAAACGATGCTGACGGCAAAATACCAAATTCACCAATGATTGAGTTCAGCTTGCAAGATACGACAGGGAAGCAGCGTAGTATTAATGAATGGCAAGGAAAAATACTGATTATAAATTTCTGGGCAACTTGGTGCCCACCTTGCCTTAAAGAAATACCTGAATTTATTAAACTACAAGATGAATTTCAGACAAAAAATGTCCAATTTATTGGTGTTGCAATTGATGATCAGAAAGCGGTCAAAGAATACCTTAATACAATTAAAATTAATTACCCTATGTTAATCGGTGGTGATGAAGCCATTGCATTGTCCTATCAGCTAGGAAATATTATTGCAGCCGTTCCATTTACAGTTTTTGTTAATCCAGAGGGGCAAATTTTTCACAGACAACCAGGTGAAATAGATAGGGAAAAAGTGATTGAAATAATCACGCCTCTTTTATAAAGCACCTCAAAGGGTATATCTGAACTAAGTGATCGCTTTAAACCCAATATCTGTTCTATAGAAAGAGTTATTCCATTTGATTTGTTCTGTTAGCTGATAAGCTTTTCTTTGTGCATCGGCTATATCCTGGCCTAATGCACAAGCGCAAAGCACTCTCCCTCCTGAAGTAACAACTTGCCCTTCTTTTTGAGCAGTTCCGGCATGAAAAACTTTGCTATCTATTGAATTTTCTGTAGGTAAACCTGAAATAATATCTCCTTTACTATATTCATCAGGATAACCTCCAGCAGCTAAAACAACACCTAAAGCAGGGCGTTCATCCCATTCGGTTTCTATGTCTTTAAGGTTTTTATCCAAAGCAGCCAAACATAAATCAACCAAATTACTTTTTAAGCGCATCATAATAGGCTGGGTTTCCGGGTCTCCAAAACGGCAATTGTACTCCAACACTTTAATATCACCATTCTTACTAATCATTAACCCTGCATATAAAAAGCCAGTATATGGAATACCATCTGCTTGCATTCCTTTTAAGGTTGGGTTAATCACTTCATTCATCACTCTTTTATGAATTTCTGGTGTTACTATCGGTGCAGGAGAATATGCTCCCATACCTCCAGTATTAGGACCTTTATCCCCATTATCTCTAGCTTTATGATCTTGTGAACTGGCCATGGGCAAAGCATTTTTTCCATCTGCAATAACAATAAAGCTTGCTTCTTCGCCTTCTAAAAATTCTTCAATTACTACACGATGCCCAGCCTTGCCAAAACTATTACCTGATAACATATCTTCAACTGCATCAATAGCTTGTTTCTCCGTTAAAGCAACAATCACACCTTTGCCAGCAGCTAAACCATCAGCTTTAACCACAATAGGCGCGCCTTTCACCTTGATATAATCTATAGCTATCTGATTTTGTGTAAAGGTTTGATACTCGGCAGTTGGAATATTGTGCCTAGCCATAAAATCTTTACAATAAGTTTTAGACCCTTCAAGTTGCGCAGCTTTAGCTGTAGGGCCAAAACATTTTAATCCAGCATTGGTAAAGGTATCAACAATACCGGCAACCAAGGGGACTTCTGGGCCGATAATCGTTAAATCAATTGTTTCGTTTTGAGCAAATTCCAGCAAACCATCAATGTTTTCAACAGCTATGGAAATATTTTCTATACCATTTTCCAAGGCGGTTCCAGCATTACCTGGAGCAACAAAAACTGTTGAAATATTTGCAGATTGTTTGACTTTCCATGCAAGGGCGTGTTCACGCCCACCACCACCGATGACGAGGACTTTCATTGAAATATATCTTTAGTTTAAAGTTGAATTTGAATTTAGTAGAGTTGAAGTAAATTGATCAATGGAGACTAACATACCTTATCCTAATTAAAAGGTGGGATAAAATAGATAATTTCTAATGCCTAAAATGGCGCATACCTGTAAAAACCATGGTTATATCATGTTCATCTGCGGCTTCAATCACTTCGTTATCCCGTATTGAGCCACCTGGTTGAATAATAGCTGTAATCCCAGCTTCTGCAGCTGCATCTATACCGTCTCTAAATGGAAAGAATGCATCAGATGCCATTGCTGAACCTTTCACAATCAAATTTTCATCAGCAGCTTTTATACTTGCTATTTTAGCCGAATAAACACGGCTCATTTGTCCCGCGCCTACTCCAATTGTTTGTCCATTTTTACAATAAACAATCGCATTTGATTTAACGAACTTAGCGACTTTCCAAGCAAATAACAAGTCTGTCATTTGCTGTTCGGTGGGGTGCCTTTTACTAACGACTTCAATATCAGTTTGGTTTATTTGACCAAAATCTTTATCTTGAACTAATAAACCACTTGCTACACGCTTAAAATCAAACTCTGGTTTAATATTATTAGCCCATTCGCCACACTCTAATACACGGATATTCTTTTTCTCTGCTAAAACTGTTTTTGCGTCATCACTAATAACCGGAGCAATGATCACTTCTACAAATTGACGATTAATGATTTCTGTTGCTGTTTTTTCATCCAGCTCCTGATTAAAGGCAATAATACTGCCAAATGCAGACGTTGGATCAGTTGCATAAGCTAAATCGTAGGCTTTACCTATATTTTCCGCTTGAGCAACTCCACAAGGGTTGGCATGTTTAACAATGACACAAGTCGGTTTATTCGAAAAAGACTTAACGCATTCTAATGCTGCATCTGCATCAGCAATATTGTTATAGGATAAATCTTTGCCTTGAATTTGTGTTGCAGCAGCAATAGTCCCTGGTTTTGGATTTTTTTCTGTATAAAAAGCTGCATTTTGATGAGGATTTTCACCATACCGCATTACTTGTGTATGATGAAATTGTAAGTTCAGTGTTTCAGGAAATTGAGTTTTGTTAATAGCACCAAGATAAGTGGAAATAGCAGTATCATAACGCGCTGTATGTTCAAAACTTTTTAATGCTAGTTTAAAACGTGTTTGTTGAGAAATACTTATACTATTATTTTTTAATTCATCAATGATAGAATCATAATCCTCAGGATCAACAACACTAGTCACATCAGCATGATTTTTTGCTGCTGCACGAATCATTGTGGGGCCACCGATATCGATATTTTCAATGGCTGTTGCGAAATCACAATTTGGATCCGCAGCCGTTTTCTCAAAAGGATAAAGATTAACAACTACCAAGTCGATTGGATTGATCCCACTACTTGCCATCACTTCATTATCAATTCCTCTTCGAGCTAAAATTCCACCATGTATTTTAGGATGTAAGGTTTTGACACGTCCATCCATCATCTCTGGAAAACCTGTATAATCAGAAACTTCTGTAACCGGTACTTTATTTTCCGAAAGAAGCTTTGCAGTGCCACCAGTTGACAAAACTTCTATACCCAATTTATCCAATTCTTGACAAAAATCCAGGATGTCCGTTTTATCAGAGACACTAACTAGGGCTCGGGTAATTTTTTTGTTCATCTGTTTTTCAAAATATATTTATGCAAGGAAAACCACATTTGAAGATTACTCAGGAACGTGCATGAAATAAATTAGCCCAAACCGTATAAGGCAATTTTTTTTCGTAAAGTACTACGACTTAATCCCAAAATTTTAGAGGCTTTTGTTTGATTTTGACCACAATATTCTAAAGCTGCTTCTATCAAAGGTTTTTCCACTTCACTAATGACCATAGCATACAAGCCACATATTTCATCTCCATTCAGTTGAGAGAAATAATAATCAACAGCTTCATTAACCTGAGCCGATAGAGGAATAGGCGTTTTATTCATACTATCAAAATCAATAACTTTAGCGCTTCGTACCTTTGAATCCATATTGTCTATATATCCTTGTAAGTCTATCCAAACTCAAAATTGGAGAATACTGCATTAACCATCATTCTTTGCTGAGATGGATTTTGTATTTGAAATATTTCTTTTCTTCTGGCGAGAGGGATGAACCCTAAATAATCAAAATACCATCCAATATGCTTACGAGCTATTCTAACACCGCTGATATTGCCATAGAAACTATAGAGAGCCTCTAAATGGTTATTTATAACCACTTCAACCTCTCTAAGGCACTGTTTTTTATTCAGTTTATTGCCATTTAATTGAGCAATAATTTCTCTAAAAATCCAAGGATTACCCTGCGCTGCCCGACCAATCATAATCGCATCAGCTTTGGTATATTCCAAAACATGCCTTGCTTTTTCAGCATTTATAATATCGCCATTTGCAATAACCGGAATATGAATGCTTTGCTTAACTTGTTTAATGGTTTTATATTCCGCCTCACCTGTAAATTTACATGCTCTAGTACGCCCATGAATAGTTAATGCAGCTATACCTGATTGTTCAGCAAGTTTTGCAATACGTACTGCATTTTTATTGTCCTTATTCCATCCTGTTCTAATTTTCAAAGTAACTGGAATATCAACAGCTTTAACTACTGCATCCAAAATCTTGCTAACTAATGACTCATCTCTAAGTAATGCTGAACCTGCTGCAACAGAACATACTTTTTTGGCTGGACACCCCATATTAATATCTATTATTTGTGCGCCTCGCTGCTGATTTAACAAAGCAGAATCAGCCATTTCCTGCGGGTTTGTTCCTAAAATTTGAACTGAACGTAATCCAGTTTCCCCCGTGCAGTCAGCTTTTAATAAAGTCCTTTTATGCTTTTGCAATGCAGGATTTGAAGCCACCATTTCTGACACGGCAAGTCCTGCACCAAATTGTCTGCATAATTCTCGAAAAGGCCGATCTGTAATGCCTGCCATAGGGGCAAGAATCAGATTGTTTTCAAGTTTATAAGGGCCTATTTGCATAAGTTAGGAATAGAGGCAACTCTTTAGGTAACTCGCAATAAATAACCCACCCATATTGGGCAGAATTTTTGTTTGTCTTTACTGTTGTAGTAACGAGCGCATAGCTGCTACGCAACGGTTACTACAACAGTAAAGACAGACAAAAAGGCAAGCAAGATGGTGGGTTATTTTCTGTGAGTTGCCTTAGTCCTTTTTTAAATCCATATCATGTTCATCGGTAAAAATTGGATTGATTTTATCATCCTCATGTAATTTAACTGTATCGTCTGGATATATATGCCAGAAAGATTTATCAATCGACCCGTTTTTATATGTTTCTTTCGTACCATGAGTAAAAGGACACCACCAGTTTTCAACAACTTTTACTAAATAAGAGTGCCACTCAAAAAGCGCAACACTGTACGGGCAGTACCAAGTACAATTTAGAATCCAATAAAGCTTTGATTGAGCCAAACTTAATTTAAATGATCCGTCCATAATAATTTGATTTTTCATTGTATAGCGATGACTCGCTCTATCAGGAAGATAATCACTCCATTTTTTGACGTTTGTTGCACCGCATAAAATTAAACTATAATAAGTCCAGTAGGCACTAAGAACGATAAAAGGAAAAGTTATTATAGGTAAATAAATAAGTATCAAACCTATTGCTCTGGATAAAACTGACACATTTTTATAATTCTTACCAAGAATTACTCTATCAGCAGCACATTGTTCACAAGCTTTCATTAATTATTCTCATTTGTTGTAGGTAATAAAATATTTTCATTAAATAATTGAAAAACACTCAAACAGCCTTGACAGCAAAACTTCATTGTTCCTTCTGTAGTTTTTAGCTTGAATCCATCTATTTTGACGGATAGACTACATAACGAGCATTTTATCTCGGTTGTCATTTGTTAATTATAAACTGCTAGAAACAGAACAGAAATAGGTTTTTAAATATTCTGTTTCTGGAATAGCTGGATGGACGGGATGATCAGCTCCTTGTCCAACAGTCGAAAAAAACACCATATGGCGATCAATATGCCGTGCAGACGAACGTAATATTTCGTGTAAATTTGCTTTAGTTAAATGGTATGAACATGAAGCTGAAACTAAAATACCGTTTTTATTTAAAACTTGTAACGCTAGATGATTAAGCCTGCGATATGCTTCATAGCCAGCTTTGAAATCTTTTTTTCTTTTTATTAACGCAGGGGGGTCTAAGATAATAATATCGTAATGTTCTTTGTTTTCACGTGCCTTTTTTAAAAATTCAAATACGTCATCACGTACAAGCTTCATTTTATCTTGCACATTATTTAGTGTCGCACTTTCTTTAGCAATGGATAATGCACTTTCGGAGCTATCAACACAAGTAACTTCACTTGCTCCTGCTAATGCGGCAGGAATACCCCATCCACCTGAGTAGGAGAATAAGTCTAATACTCGTTGATTTTTAGCAATTTTTGCCACTTCTGCTCGACTATTTCGATGATCGTAAAACCATCCTGTCTTTTGCCCATTAGCAACGTTTATTTTAAATAAGGTATTATTTTCTTCAACAACAAGTGCTTCTGGCAAAGTACCATAAATTATCTCGGGCTCCTGAGAAAGCCCCTCCAATTTCCTTTGACTATTACCATTTTTTAATATAATTGTTTCTGGTGATAAAAGTTCGACCAATGCAGAAATTAAAATATCTTTTTGTTTTTCTATACCCGCTGTCGTAATTTGCACCGATAAAACTGAACCAAAACGATCAATGACTAGCCCAGGTAAACCATCACTTTCTCCGAATATTAATCGATAGTACGGCTTATCAAATAATTTTTCACGCAAAGCTAGTGCATTGCCCAACCTCTTATTAAAAAAATTACCGCCCATTTTTACGGAAGGTTTTCTAGAGACGAGCCTTGCACAGATCAAAGTATTTGGGTTTATGTATGCGCTCCCTAATGATTTCCCGGTACTATCTTTAACAACAACCATATCTCCAGGAGAATACTGATCTAAAGGGGTACGTTTAGTATCTATTTCATTACTAAAAACCCATAAATGCCCTTTACGTAATCGTTTATCTTCATTTTTTTTTAAATACAACTCAGGAAATGCCATTGATACCAAATATTAAATTAATTCAAATCGATAACCACCAACCTTTTTTGATGGTGCTTTAATCGTCATTATTATTTCAGTTGCCATATCTGGTTTGATTTGAGTGTTGATTTTTTTAGAATAATCTTTTGGATAAAATATTCTTTCTGCAAAAGCTTGCCCCACAAAATCATTTAATGTTAATTTTACTCGTGGTTGGTTTTGTATAAAATCAGCCTCGTTAACAATTGAAGCCTTTAAAATATAAGTATTTTCTCCTGAAGGATCAAAAGAAACATGTAACACGCTAAATTCATCCAAATTATTATAGGGCGTTAATGGGTAATTAACGACAGAACTTATTTTTTCTAGCCATGGCCTTATCGTTTTATTTTGTACTAGTGCATCACCTTCAAAAAAATAAACCTGTAATAGAAAAATAAAACCACAAGCTCCCAAACAAAATTTCCAATAGTCTAAAATAAAGTCGCCCGTACTTTCTAATTCTGATTCAGTTTTAATTGGGTTTTTTCTTTTAAAAAAACCACCCTTATTTAGCAGCTCAACAGGATCAAAAGTAGTATAGCAACGATTACAAAGAAATTCCCCTTGTGAAATTCGCAATTTCTCTACTGTAATCGTATGTTGCTTACTACATGATGGACATTCTGTATACATGATCTATTTATTTTTTATCCCATCCAATCTGCACCAACCCTCTTGGCTAATTGGATCCTTAATTTGAATATCTGTTTGTCTATATGCATCTATAACAGACTCTGTCTGTTCATTTAATATGCCGGACAAAACAAGATTTCCCTTTGGTTTTAGCAACGATGATAATGATTCAGCCAAGTCACAAAGAGGGTTTGCTAAAATATTAGCCAAAACAATATCTGCTTGAAAAGCTAAGAACTCTTCAGGTAGATAACATTTAATTTTATCTTGGACTTTATTTTTTTCTGCATTCGCTTGCGTTGCAATAATTGCCTGAGGGTCAATATCAATAGCATGCACTTTTTTTGCTCCCAACAAAACAGCCGCAACAGCGAGAATACCTGATCCACATCCATAGTCAATCACAATTTTGCCAGTAATATCATGGTTTGCCAGCCATTCCAAGCAGAGCGCCGTTGTTGGATGTGTTCCTGTTCCAAATGCTAAACCAGGATCCAATATCAAGCAAACACAGCCTTCTTCTATTTTATCTTGCCCTGTGGGGCAAACCCAAAGTGATTCTCCAAATTTCATCGGATGATAATGTTCCATCCATGCTCGTTCCCAAGCCCGGTCTTCTATAGTTTCCTCAGACCAATTATCAATATCTAAGGTCTTAAATTGTGCAAACAACAACGTCTTTACTATTTCAGGCTCTGCTTCAAGTTCAAATAACGCGATGACTTTAGTTAAACGCCATATTTTTATTTCACCTGGTGCCGGCTCGTATACGGGCCTATCTTCAGCATCCATATAGGTAACAGAAACAGCACCCAGTCCACTAAAAAAATCAGCAACTTTAGCGGCTATATTTTCATCTGTAATAATTGAAAGTTGATGCCAAGCCATATGTTTGGAATAAATAATATTTTATATATGATCATTAAGAGTATACAGAGCAACTTCGAATATAACGAAGCACAATAATCATACTCAATAAAACTAATTGGACAACAGAATACTCATTTCAGTCATCCAATCATACACATGTTATATTCCCAGTTTTTTTTCCAAATAATGTATATTTTGGCTACCCGTTCTAAAAGCACTATCCGACATAATATCTATTTGTAGTGGGATATTTGTTTTAATCCCATCAATGACCATTTCATGTAATGCTGTTTGCATTCTAGCAATAGCACTCTTTCTATCTTCACCATGAGCAATCAATTTACCTATCATTGAATCATAATAGGGAGGCACTTTATAGCCATTGTAAATATGTGTTTCACAGCGTATCCCTGGCCCGCCAGGCATATGAAACTGTTCAATAACCCCTGGACAAGGCATAAATGTTTTAGGATCTTCTGCATTTAAACGACATTCAATCGCATGTCCAGTAAAAGTGACCTGTTCTTGAGATACAGACAAAGGCTCTCCTGCCGCAATTCGCAATTGTTCCTTAACAATATCAAAGCCTGTAATCATTTCTGTCACGGGGTGTTCTACCTGAACCCGTGTATTCATCTCAATGAAATAAAACTCACCATTTTCGAATAAAAACTCAAATGTGCCTGCGCCTAAATAGCCAATATCTTTACAGGCCTTAGTGCAAAGCTCACCCATTTGACTTCTTAGTTCACCACTTATTCCTGGTGCTGGAGCTTCTTCAACCACTTTCTGATGACGTCGTTGCATAGAGCAATCTCTTTCACCTAAGTGAATTGCATTACCAAAAGAATCCGCTAAAATCTGAAATTCAATATGCCGTGGGTCTTCTAAAAACTTTTCCATATAAAGTGTGTCATTGCTGAAAGCAGCGGCAGCTTCTGCTTTAGTCAACGCGATGGCATTAACTAATGCTGCTTCTGTATGAACAACTCGCATACCTCGACCACCACCACCACCAGCAGCTTTAACAATGATTGGATAGCCTATTTCCTGAGCCATCTTTAAATTAGCACTGTTATCATTTGTCAAGGCTTCGCCATTGCCTGGTACACAGGGAATTCCGGCGGCAGTCATTGCTTTTTTCGCTGAAATCTTATCTCCCATCATTCTGATAGTATCAGCACTTGGACCTATAAAAGTAAATCCACTAAGACTCACCTTTTCTGAAAAATCAGCATTTTCTGACAGAAAACCGTACCCTGGATGAATAGCGACTGCATCAGTAACTTCTGCAGCACTAATAATGGCTGGAATATTTAAATAACTTTCAGCTGAAGATGCAGGCCCAATACAAACGGCTTCATCAGCAAGCCTAACATGTTTCAAGTCACGGTCAGCATCAGAATGGACAGCAACAGTTTTTATACCTAATTCGCGACATGCACGGAGAATACGCAAGGCAATTTCACCACGATTGGCGATTACAATTTTATCGAACATTAATTTCCCTAGTTTTGTTATCCAATGATGAATAGAGGTTGGTCATATTCGACAGGTTGTGAATTTTCCACCAAAATTTGCTTAATAGTTCCACTTTTATCAGCTTCTATTTGATTAAGAATTTTCATTGCTTCAATAATACAAAGCGTTTCACCTTCAGTTACAGATTGACCTACTTCTACAAAAGGAGTTGCCGCACTAGGTGACGCTGCTCGATAAAATGTACCAACCATGGGCGATTTAACAACATGGCCTTCGGCAAAGGCCTCTTCTGCAGATTCACTCATCGCCGTAGATACTAATGTTGTAACGGGTACTGAAACCGGAGTTACATTTGTTATAGGGACTGGCCCTATAGGTGCTGGAGCAGATAAAGATGAAGAGTATCGACTAATTCTAATTGATTCCTCTCCTTCACTAATTTCAATTTCTGCAATATCAGATTCTTCAATAATATCAATTAGTTTTTTTATCTTTCTTATATCCATTTTTTAAATTCTCTCTGCTAATATCTGGTGGGCGGCTTGTAAAGCCAGTTCATACCCGCTTGCCCCCAAGCCACAAATAACACCTATGGCTATATCAGAAAAATAAGAATGGGCTCTAAAACTTTCACGCGCATGAATATTGGATAAATGTACTTCTATAAAAGGTATTTTTGTAGCAAGTAAAGCATCACGAATGGAAACACTCGTATGCGTAAAAGCAGCTGGGTTGATAATTATAAAATCAACATGCTTTTTAAAAGCATGGTGAATTTTTTCAACAATTTCATGCTCAGCATTTGATTGATAAAAATCAAGTTGATGCCCTAACTTTTCTGCTTTTGTGGCTACTGTAGATTTGATCTCTTCAAGTGTTTTAGAACCATAATGCCCAGGCTCTCGAACGCCTAATAAGTTTAGGTTCGGGCCATTCAATATGGTAATTATTGCCATGAAGATTTATCTCAAAAGTATTTTATCAGGTAATTTTGCCTAATTTATATTAGTTTGTCCAGATATATGTCAGATTTAACAAGATAGCGACAAAACGAGGGTGTTTTGAGCAGTTTATGACCAGTTTTAACTTTACTCTTTCTAAAGTTAGTGGACTTTAAAGGGTGCCTCTAAGCCATTAAATAGTTAATGTATCCATCAAATCAATCATAAATTCCATTTCATTCTTATTTACTTCGCCCCAACCATTAAATCCAAGACTATATAAAACACCTAATCCTTTTTCACTGTCATTCATTTCTATTAGTTTTTTTTGAATTATTATTTTTTTATTCTCTAATTTAGGGCCTATCATTAGTGAATGATGGATAACATCTATTTGACTCCTGACAAGTATTTTAAGTTGTTTTTTAATTATAGGAGAAAGGCTTTCGAAGGCTTCAGCCAAGAAAAACCCAATATCCGCCTCACCCTTAAGTAACCGCTTTGCAACTAAGACATAGGTTTCCGATAAAAGAAGATTTATATTTGTTTCACTCAAATCACCGGGTTCTAAAAGAATCTTTCCTATCATATAAACAGAAGGGTCTTCGGTAAAAGCAACTTTTATTCCCTTCGCTAAATGAACCACATCTTCTACTGGGTTGTTTGCATTAACAACAATAACGACTTCATCTGTCTCGCCGTTGGCCTTCACCAAAGGTAGAAATCCTTTTTCACGTACCAGCATCGCAGCATCAAAAGGATTTGCATAAATTAGGTCAATAACATCATTTTGTATCGCATCTCTCTGGCTTTTAAAGTCATTATATATTTCAAGATGAATAGCGAGATTGGTTCGCTTTTGTAACCAGGAATTAAAAAAATACCAACCTGGTAAATGGTCAGGTGTAAAATCAGGGCTTACTGTAAACATAAATGACATAGAAGATTCCTCGTTAAAACATAGTTGAATAAAGCTTGATGCTTTCATCCACTTTAGTTCTTGAAGGTTTTCTCCTTATCGAAGAATACGCTACTAACTGGCCATTTCTGATATTTGGGACGACAACTGCCATGACCCAATAATACCCACCATCTTTACGTAAGTTCTTAACAATCCCTTGCCATTTATCTCCGTTTCTCACCGTATTCCATAAGCCTTGAAATGCAGCAGAAGGCATATCAGGGTGCCTGAGAATACTATGTGGCTCACCTATCAGCTCCTTTTCTGTGTACCCAGACATTTCAATAAAAGACTGATTAACATGAGTAATAATTCCATCCGGGGTTGTTGTTGAAACAATCAGCTTTCCATCTGGATAGGGGGCTTCAATTTCTGTATATAGAATATTTCGCACACCTGAGTTATATAGCTCAAGAGAAAACTCTTTATATTCACCAACAATATCTTCACGCTTCATATCATTGATCATAATAATTTCCTAAAAAGAAGGTTTCTTGAAGAACAATACTGGCTGTACAAATTTACACTTTAAATTAAAGAATTTCGGTGATTCTCTCAGCTGCTCTTTTTGCATCAAGAAAAATCAGTCCTAATTTTGCTTTTGGTTTTGCCATCACAGTTAAAACAGCATCTATTCCAGCGTAGGACATTAAAACATAGCCGTTGTCGCCTTTAATTAAAACTTGCTCCAGCACACCTCGATTCAATTCTTGTGCAGTTCTATCGCCTAATGAAAGCATTGCCGCACTCATTGCACCAATGCGATCTTCGTCAAGTCCAGCAGGTAAAACAGCTGCCATCATCAACCCGTCTATTGATATTACGCCAGAAGCCTCAATATCAGCAGATGTCCCATTAAGTTCATTTAATACTGATGTAAGTAAATCTTCTCTCATATTGACCTCATATTATTAAATTAAATGTGTTCATAGCGAATACTTAATGCCCAGATAAGCGTGACAAAATCAGACCTATTAAAATGAGGGATACCTGAAACAGTAATGACAAATTGATTTTTTCCAATAAATATCGGCCAAAAACCCAACTGACTACTGCCAAATGCATCAACAATTGCCCAAGCACGGCTATCTAAAGCTAAATGATTTTCCATCAAATCCAACCGTCTTTTATGTACCGTTTCTATTTCAGCACTAATAGCTGAAAGTTGTTCTGCTGTTTCATGAGTAAATCCACTACAAGCAAGATGAAATCCTTGATCATCTGATAATAGTACATTTCCAGTTTCAGAAATATTATCTAATAAAGGAGGCAATATAATATCTAAAGCACCTTCAGGAAATTCGATACTTTTTTTAACACCTTGAATCCATCCCTTTTTTTGACAAAAATAGAGTAAATCCACTGCTTTATCTGACGTTTCTACATCCATTAAATTTACTAAAACATCCTTGTTCAATGCTGGTGTGCTAGGTAGTAGCAATAATCGTTTAATGAAATTCCTTGCTGCATTTTCTACTATTGAAGATACTGCATAATAACAACCAATTGGTGTTGGGTAGACAAACAAGCCATCAACAAAAATATGTTTGTTCACCCTTTCTTATCCTTGTGATTTTTGGTTAACAGAAGGAAAAATTGCCTGAACCAATCTTGAAACATCATTTTTATCTCGTGCATCAATAGAAAAGACCGCTGGCTTTATAAATGAGTGATCGAGCTGGTTTTGGTAATCTCTGATTTTAGGTTCACTTTTTAAATCCATTTGCGTCACACCAATTACAACACTTGTACCGGATATAAAGTCTTTAAATGCATTAAGATAAAAATGCATATCCAAAAATGGACTTTCTCTTGTATTATCTAATAATAAAATCAACCCATCCCCCCCCACAATGAGAATGTCCCACATAAAATCGAAACGTTCTTGTCCTGGTGTGCCATATAAATGTAGCTTTTTGTTATCTGAAAAATTCATAACGCCATAATCAATAGCTACAGTTGTTTGTTTTTTTCCTTTTTTATATCCATCACTTGAAACAACGTCCGTTTTAATTGGCTCAATATCACTGACTGATTGAATTGCAGTTGTTTTCCCTGCACCCACAGGTCCTGTAACAATTATTTTAGACTGACACATTTTTTAATTATATATAGACCATTAAGCATTCTGCTCAATGGGAATCTGTATTTGATATTCAAATATACTTCACTCGGTCACGGATGCGGAATTTATATCGAGTTGATTTTTGTCGATAGCAAGGCAATAAAACGAGCGCATAGGGCTACGCAATTGTTTCAGTAACGTAGCTTATCGGCAAAAATGGACCGGTAGAAATCCTCATCCGTGACCGAATGAAGTATATCAAGAAAATTAAAGGATATAACCTTTCCGGCTCCATTTAACTCAAGATTTTTTAAAAAATAAAAAACAACTGAGAATTTAATATCTATCGCTCCTGAATAAACTAGAGAACCCCACAAGCCCTTTAGTAAGTACTGTAAATCTATTCTCTAATAATCGGTTTTTATTTTGAGTTTTTAAATAATAAGCCAATGTTTTATACTGCTTTTCTGATAACAACGAACGAGTATGAGCTATCATTCGAGTACTCAATTGTTTACCGCCTCCATCCAGCACTAAAAGAAAATCAACTAATGCGGCATACAATGGATCTTTCATACCTCGGCTGTAAGTAAAGTAAATCCTTTGTATATGAGAAATTAAATACTCAGGGTTTCTAAGTACCTTAAATACGATTTGTGAATATAAATCATTATTTTTTTTTTCAGCTGTCGCCCACAAAACGCCTTCAACAGTAAAGTTATGGTCTGATTCTATAGAAGCCGGGCTAATTTCGTCATCGGTTTCAAAAAGCGAATAACTCTGCAACATAACTGTTATGTCCTAATACTTTTTAGATAAAAATTTTGACTAGTCATTTAGCAAGGAATAAATTTCATTTTCTTACACCTTAGTTTCTAACAGAGACAACTTTTCAGTTCCGATTAACTATACTTGCGCTATAATTTTATCTGCAAAAATTTATAAGTCTAACAGTATACAACGCGATCTCAATAAAGCAACGCTAAAAAACACAAAATAAGTTCTATTAATTCAAGGTAAAGTATGAAAGCTCAGCACTCTCTAAAAATATCACTACACGGCATGAATGACCGAATGCACTCGATGATGACATCTTATTTAGAGCTTAATTGTAAAGGTATTGCTTTTGTTACTGAAGAGCCTGATGCTGATGCAGAAATTGTTGATGTTGATCTAGCACCTTCAAAAAATATTTTACAAGAAAGGTTAGCACAACAGCCTTCCAAACCTATTATTGCACTTTCTTTGTATGACATTCCATCCACTAAAGCCATTTACGTTAAAAAACCTATCAAGGCTCAAGACCTGATTAAAACAATAAATACTGTAAAAAACCTTCTTAATAAGAAAACGACTAAATTTAATAACGTGCCTGACACCTCAATACGGAAAGTTTCTGAAACAATCAAACAGAAGGCTCCTACAAAAAAAGAGACTAAACCACTGACAAGCAGACAATCATCTATAAGAAAAAAAATAACTAGCACCGCTGAAAATTCATCACAACCTCACCAGGAAATTGATAAGTTTTTACAAGAGTTTACCCAACGTCTTCATATAATGACCCCTAAAAAAGTAGGATATGACACTAATATTTTAGAAAAAAACCGAAGAAATACCGTCAGATATACCTTTCAAGGAATCAAGGGTACGTTGAAAAAAAACTCGTTCCTCAGGATTAACAAAAAAACACCAATATCAATACAATCTATCAGCAGCAAAGGCGCTCTTATTAAAACAAAACAATCACTTAAGACAAACGAGAATATTACTTTAACAATCAAACTTGATTCACTTCATGTTTTTACCATTCCAGCCATAGTGATTAGAAAAAATAGTAAAACCACCTATGGCCTGACTTTTGTTGATTATCAGCATACATTAACTGAATATTTGATTAGTTCGGGGGACTCATTCAATATGTAAGTGTCGGAGGGATTCAAGTTAACAAATCTTCAGTCTTTAATATCAGCAACTATATGAACATAGACCTACTATAGTTTTCTAGAAAAATTTTGTTATGCACTGATAGGATGTATGCATACATACATACATACAAATCATAATCAAATTCACTACCAGCTCCATTGGAGTCTATTTAAAATATAACTAACTATTTGAATATAAGCCCATCTCCTCAGGAAAAATTGATTTTATAACCCTCAATTGTCAGCTTGCAATACCCCCATTTTTTTAATTTCCAAATTTAAATGAATTTTCATTGTTTCTAAACTTGGGTTAAAATCTCTTAATATATTCGAATTTAGCTGCTAAATGATCAAAACATTTAGTTATGGAACATATTAGGAACACAAAAATAAATATGAAGCATCTATCTCTTATTTTTATCCTCATAATGGTCAGTCAGTTGACTCTGGCCAAAAATGGCGGACCTTTACTTATGAAGAATAAAAAAAATCTCTACCAAAGAATTCTAACATTGCCTGATGCAATGCTATATTCCCAAGCAGAAGAAATTCAAAGAGATGCTGAGCCACTTCCAGTTTTTTCTATCTATTATGTCTATTCACGCATGAAAGTCAATAACATAGAGTGGTTAAAAGTAAGTTTAGGTCGCTATGGAAATAGAATGAGAATGGGCTGGATTAGGGAGGACAAAACTTTGGAATGGAATCAACGGCTAACCTTAACTTTTAGAGATCCCATTGATAACCAAGACAGAGTCTTACTTTTCAAGGATAAAAAATCAGCTGAACAATTAGCAACAAGTTCAAATCTTAAAGAATATAAAAGGATTTATCAAGCAGCAGTTAAAGGAAAAAAGCTGGTTGACTCACCTGTTATTGCCATACAACCATCAGAACATATTGATATTCGGGAAAATTTTTATTTAATTCCGATCCATACTTATGAAGATATTTTTATGAACGGTTCTACTGCACGACTATTACAAGTATCCAGTATTCCAATTACAGAAGAAGATAAATTTAACACTCTAATTAAAACACAATCACCAACGGATACAGCACCGCTCCCTATACAATCTAATATAGCAAGTGATGCACCTTATACCGCAGGAATTACATTTGTTGTGGATTCAACATTATCCATGCAACGGTTTATTGATCGTACTAGGCAAGCTGTTAGAACAATATTTGATGATATAAAACAAGCAGATCTATTAGGCAACGTAAGCTTTGGTTTAGTTGCCTATAGAGACAATATATCAATAACACCTAAAGTTGAATATGTTACAAAACAGTATGTTAGCTTAAAACAAGGTAAAGATCCTGATGTGTTTATGAAACAGGTAGCAGGCCTTCAAGCAACAGAATGGACAACTAAAAATTTTATAGAGGATGGTTTTGCGGGTATTCACCATGCAATAGAAAAAATGGATTGGTCACCCTATGCTGCACGATATATTGTTTTAATTACAGATGCCAGCTCAAGAGATGCTCAGGACCCTTTGTCTAGCACTGGACTGAAATTAGCTGAATTAAAAAAACTAGCACATAAAAAAAATATAGCAATTTTTGTTATGCACCTGTTGACCCCAGCCTCTAAATTCAACCACGAAGAAGCAAGAAAACAATACACATCACTTTCGGAATATCCAAATATTGGTAGTTTTTACTACGGTGTTCCAACAGGTAATACCAATGAGCTTGGCAAGGTTATTGAAAAATTATCTGCACAAATTACTACTCAAGTTGGACAGATGAAAGCTGGTGATAATACAAAAGTAATTAATGAAGCAAGACATGAGCCCCCTCAACTACAAGGTTTAAAGTCAAAAATAGATAAACTCGGATACACCTTACGTATGCACTATTTACAAAAACAGGGCGAACAAGCACCTGATGTTTTTAAAGCCTGGATAGTCGATAAAGACTTTAATACCCCGGAACACAGAACTGTGGATGCCAGGGTGTTATTAACAAGAAATCAACTATCAGATTTACATTCAATTTTAAAACAAGTGTTGAATACTGCTAGAAAAGGCGTTATGTCTCCCAAAAACTTTCTAAATGATTTAAAAAGTCTGGCCGCGACAACTTCTCGTAATCCTGACAGAATGGGAGGTGCTACGTCAGTAACCGCAGGTAAAGGGCATAGCCTTGCTGAAATGGGGTTTATGCGCGAATACATTGATGGCTTACCCTATACAAGCAATGTATTAGGTATATCATTAGATGATTGGCAAAGATGGCCAGTCAAACGACAAACTGAATTTTTACAAAATATTAGGGATAAAATTAATTACTATCAATATTTACATGATAATGTCGATCTTTGGGTTAGTTTAAAAGGCGGATCAATTGATGGCGATTCAGTTTTTCCAGTACTGTTAACTATGCTACCTTAAAATAGAAATTTATATCTCGTGCAAGCTGAAAATCCAACAAAACACTATAAGCCATTGAAAAAAAATGTTGTTTATAACTTACAAGGTGTGCATAAAAATAGAGAAGCAGAAGGTGTAAAATTTGAACTGTCAATCCCGACGTTACAGATCACTCAAGGGGAAAAAATTGCCTTGATCGGGCAAAGTGGTTGTGGAAAATCCACCTTATTAGATATGCTTACCTTTATATCTCAACCAACTAATAATAATTCTTTCTTTTTTCAACAGCAAAATATAGCAAAATTATGGAAAAATCGCCGCTACAGTCTTTTGTCTAAAATCCGAAGAGAAAAAATCGGCTATATCATGCAAACAGGTGGCTTACTTCCCTATCTAACGGTAAAAGAAAATATTAACCTGTCAAGAGATATCCTTGATCTTCCAGAAGATAACACGGTAGCCAATCTTATTAATAGATTAGACTTAAACTACCATTTAAATAAATACCCAAATACATTATCTACCGGAGAAAGGCAACGCGTTGCTATAGCAAGGGCTCTGGCTCATCGTCCAGAAATAGTCATTGCTGATGAACCCACCGCCTCATTAGACCCTTATGCTTCAAAAACGGTCATGTCTCTTTTTATTAGATTAGTCGATGAAATGGGAATTACTGTTATTGTTGCCAGCCATGCATGGGAAGACATCAAACATCTTGGGTTACGCCGATTATCACATCACTCTATACGCACACCTGATCAATTGAAAACCGAAACGATAGTCACAGGATAAGGACATTTTCATGCTTAAAATTTCACGCTT
>CAZHUE010000010.1:10049-27243 GCA_964535875.1 uncultured Methylomarinum sp. | reverse complement strand
GTTTTTGTAAAGTCAAGAAAAATTAACTGAAACTTTGTTTTTCCGAAACATGAACAGAAAAAAAGCTATAATGATCTTATAGCTATAATATTCTTATAGGTTTTATTTCACGCAAGTTTGAAAACTCACATATGCACTTTCCAATAGGGTGTTTATAGTTAAACTAAATTCATAGACAACTAATTTTTGTTACCTACAACTATTATGGTAACAAATATTTTAATTTTAATTTTTGCAAAGAGTAATAAACATGATTCCTGTTATTTTATCTGGTGGCTCCGGCACACGACTATGGCCCTTGTCTCGAAGCCAGTATCCCAAACAATTTTTACCCTTAGTCTCCAGCAAAACGATGGTACAGGAAACAATTATACGCGTACAAGGGATAGAAGGACTTCAACCTCCTATCGCGATATGTAATGAAAACCACCGATTTATGATGGCAGAACAATTACGTGAAATAGACATCAATCCAGCTGCAATTATTCTTGAACCAATGGGTAGGAATACAGCACCAGCCGTTGCATTAGCGGCTTTATCAGCAAAACCGGATGATATTTTATTAATCCTGCCTGCTGACCATGTTATTTCTAATATTCCTGCATTTCAATCTGCAATTAAAAAAGCAAATACATTAGCTGAACAAGGGTACTTAGTCACCTTTGGCATTGTTCCCGACGAACCCGAGACAGGCTATGGCTATATTAAAGCAGGTGAGAGTATTAATAAGGACAGTTTTAATGTGGCTAACTTTGTTGAAAAGCCTAACCTGGAAACGGCTAAAGAATACCTTAAAAGTGGAGAATATTTCTGGAATAGCGGCATGTTTGCCTTTAAAGCTGGACGCTATATTGAGGAATTAAATAAATTTCAACCCGACATATTAAAAGCTTGCAAAAATGCACTTAGTAATGATAAACACGATTTGGACTTTGTTCGTTTAGACCGAGAAGCTTTTACAAAATGTCCTTCGGATTCTATTGATTATGCGGTAATGGAAAAAACAGACCAGGCAGCAATCATTCCCCTGGATGCAGATTGGAATGATATCGGCTCTTGGTCTGCCCTATGGGAAGTATCCGACAAAAATGAAGATAGTAATGCTATAAACGGCGATGTCATCACAATAGACACAAACAACTCTTATATTCATTCTAGTCACAAGCTTATTACTACAGTTGGAGTTGAAAATCTCATTGTAATTGAGACTGATGACGCGGTAATGATTGCTGCAAAAGACCGAGTACAAGATGTTAAAAAAATTGTTGATCAACTTAAAAATGATGACCGCAAAGAAGCCAATATTCATCTGAAAGTATATCGCCCATGGGGGTATTATCATTCAGTTGATAATGGCAGTCGTCACCAAACAAAACGCATAGTCGTTAAGCCGGGAGCAAAACTTTCCTTACAAAAACATCATCATCGAGCTGAACATTGGGTTGTGGTAAAAGGAACTGCACTAGTGACTAAAGGGGATGAACAAATACTGCTATCTGAAAACGAATCAACTTACATCCCTTTAGGCATTGTTCATTGCTTAGAAAATCCGGGGGTGATCCCTCTGGAAATAGTAGAGGTGCAATCAGGCAGTTATCTGGGTGAAGATGACATTATTCGTTTTAATGATAAATATGGTCGCGAAACAGTTAACCCTTAGCCATACACGATAAAGTATATCTAAAAGATTTAAATGCTCCAGTTCACGGCTAATTTAAGCGTATTATTTACTGAGCTTGATTTTTTAGACCGCTTTAAAGCAGCTAAGAAATGCGGTTTTAAAGCAGTTGAAATTCAGTTTCCCTACTCATTTCCAGCCTTAGAAATTAAACAAGCACTACAAGAAAACCAACTTAACCTTGTTTTATTTAATATTAATGCAGATGATCTACTGCAAGGTGGAGAAGGCTTAGCCGCTGTTCCAGAAAAAAAAGAAGTTTTTAATGCCTCTGTCCAGCAATGCAAATCATACGCTACAATTTTACAACCTGAAGCCATTAATGTATTGCCGGGACGGTGCAATGATAGTAAAAGGTCTACAGAATATCTAACAACTTTTATAGATAACCTTACTCTCACACTTGATACATTTTCACCTTTAGGTATCAAGACTGTTTTCGAGGCCATTAATACTCAAGATATGCCTAAATTTATTATTCATAACGGGCAACAAATGATAGATATAGTTGAACAAATAAATCATCCTATGCTGTTTCTGCAATATGATATTTATCATATGCAAATGATGAATGAAAAAATTGTTCAGTTTATTAACCAATATAGTCATAAAATTGGACACATCCAATTTGCTGACAGCCCTGGTAGAGGACAACCTGGAACAGGATCAATTAATTATCAACAAATATTCACTCGCATTAGCGAATCAAACTATTCAGGTTGGGTAGGTGCGGAATATATCCCCGTTGGCACAACAGAACATAGCCTTGATTGGATGTTAGAATTTAAATAATAACATTAACCTACCTAGTCCTCCACGGCTTTCTCATAAAAAAAATTGACATGCTGTAGAATCTGTGAATTTTCATAACACTATGTCATCAACTGAATTATCTACATTAACTAATAATGGGTTAGGAATTAACTTTGGAACATGTGTTACTTTTATTTTTGCTACCTTAGATTAATCGCTCAAAAATATCAAGCATCCACCGTTATATGAGCAATAAAATTCACTGGTTACGAGAAATAACGGGGATTGATGATGCCACTGTTATTTCTCGTTCTCATTTACCAAGAATGCTGGTAAAGCTGGACTAGCTTGCACTGAGTGTGGTTATTAATGATTGTTACGGTGAACAAATAAAAACCTTAATTGAGGACGAATGGCTGAGTGCTGATGGAAAAGTATTAAGAGGTACGCTGAAATCGGGTGAAAAACAGGCGATTATCCATGTGGTTTCACATGAGAGCCGGATTGATCTGGCTTAAGCTTGTCAATCAGGAGACAAGTCCAGTGAAATTACCGTGATGCGTGAATTGTTGAAAGAAACAGGACTGGAAAAAGCTAAAATGAGTTTAGATGCCCACCATTGTAACCCTGAAACAATGACCTAAATTGAACAGGCAGGAGGACAGTACCTTATTCAGGTAAAAAAACCAACCAAAACTACTCAACTATTGCCGAAATTTAGGAAGGCAATCATCACTTGCTGAAACGGTAGATTATGACTCATCTCGAGGCCTTGTTTGTACTCGTGAAGCTCATCTTCATCCACTCGACTTATCAAGCATTGATAGTCGCTGGAATACGAGTGGTTTGAAAACATTGGTGGTGAGTCGTGAAACCTTTAATAAAGCAACACAAGAAATGACTCGAAAGCCGTGCCTAGTCCTCTATCTTATCCTTTCCTGTTTTAGAAATACCATTTATCTTAACAACGTTGGGAAGGGTTTCTTTAATTCCCTTCTCAGTCATAGATAAAGCACCCAACAAACCACCAGGCTCATAGACTGAATCCATCATCATTTGATATATTTTGATACATCCTTCTAAAGAGTTTTTAGCAAGCTTTACTTCAGTATCAATTCGCCACTGCAATCCATTTAAACGTCGCTGCATATTCTCTGGTGCTTGATTAATAATTCCTTGAACTAAATCCTTTTTTTGTTTTTCAAAGCTTTCCGGATCATTTTTATACAACGTCATCCATGCATCAAAATCAAAATCCATTTCATTTTGGCTATCTTTTAATTCATTCATGCTTTACCCTTTCATTCTTAATAATCATATTATGTACAGAAATACTGTGAAGTACATCATAAAATGAAGTGAGCACAAAAATCTATTGTACTTGAGTACATGATTTTAAATCTACATTCACCTAATACATAAAATAGATATAAAAACCCGTGTGAATTCAAAAAGATTGATATGATTATATTCAAACCAATTAAATTGAAAATTCATTAAAAATATTTATATAAATCAAATTATGAAAAAATATAACCCTTCATATGCACCTGAGCCTGAAGAATGGTTAGCTCTGGATGAATCAGAACAAATTAATCTAGTTGAAGTTTTTCATGAAGATTTTAAGGAAGAAGCCCCTGAAGGCTCAGAAAGAATGCACGCAGCAATCCATGTCGTAGTAGAAAATCAATTAATAGAAACCGACTATGCTACCGCGGCTGTAACGAGACTTATCCAACAGGGATTAGATCGCCATGAGGCACTTCATGCCGTAGGAGCTATACTTGCTGAGGATATTTTCAATATTCACCGTAGCAAGGAAGGAGAAAATTGGGATGAAAAAGCCTATAATAAACGCTTGCAAAAGCTTTCAGCCAAGCGTTGGAGAAAAGGAAAGTGGTAGACACAAAAACGTAGGCTTATACAATCACAGACTCTACTCTTCTTTATTTTGATTAGCCTCAACAGGTAAATCAGACTTTCTCCATGCCGTCATATGCCCATCCAAATAGCTAACATTTTTAAATCCGGACAATCTTAAAGCCAGTTTTGCAATACCTGCTCTTGGACCATGTTCACAGTATAAAACCACCAACTCTTTTTTTTCATAATTATCTATTTTATCTGTAGTAAACGCTGTCCAAAAAGGAACATGTATTGCTCCTGGAACATGCCCGGCTTGATATTCAGAAGTTGAACGAACATCAATAATAACAGGTGCCTGCCCGCTTTTTATTTGTGCCATCAATTCTTTTTTTTGCATATAACCCTCTCCATCAGAAGCACAACCCAGTAATAATAAACTGATACTAACTATTGATAAAATTTTATTCATTTTTTTACACCTATCAAAAACCTACCTGATTAGAAAGAATCGTCAGCCAAAATATATTCCTATAAAAATTAAGCCTACTAATTGCCGATCAAAACCATTAAAAGGGTTTTTAAACTACGAATCCCGTGAAATCTTACTTTCCTCGTCAAGGGTAAGTGCTTCTCATTTCACCGCTAAAGTTATATTTTAAAGGATTCTCAGTGTTTGGCTGACGATTCTTTCTAATCAGGAAAACTTAAGGATCCATCTGCGATATTAATCATAAATGCTTTTCCAAAACCCTCAATATATCTACCGTTAACGGCTGTTAAAGCCAGCAAGTGGAAATCTGACAAGCCCCGTAATAACTCAACTGTTTCACCGAACCGATCATTCATCAGGCTTAATTGTTTGTTATATAGAACATCATCTTGTTGAATTTCGCTAATTGTACAACCAAAAATGACTCGCTCACGAACAAAAAAATTCTTAGTTTCTTGTTCTGGTTTAATAAATAAAATACTGGCCTTAGCTGTATGCAACATATTTTTTGTATGCGTGGCCAATTCACTGACAAATATATAAAAAATATTTTGCCCATCCTTAACATAGGGAGCATAACTACATTCTGGCTGCCCTTGATCCGAAACCGTTGCCAGTATTAATGTTTTCTGGTTTTGAACAAGTTGAAGATAACTTTGAGTATGCTCGCCTTGCTCCTGTTTATCTATTTCTTTCACTGCCGATTTCCTGTACTTGCTTGTGCCTAAAACAATCCGCCGTATGGTCATTTACCATACCCACTGCTTGCATAAATGCATAACAGATTGTTTCACCAACAAATTTAAAACCTTTTAGCTTCAAGTTTTTACTCATTTTTTTTGATTCAATTGTTGTAGTAGGAACTTCGTTAATTTGTTGCCAATTGTTTTGTATCGTTTTTCCACCAACAAACTGCCAAATATAATGATCGAAACTACCATGTTCTTGCTGAATAGCTATAAAAGCATTTGCATTTTTAATAGTAGAATTTACCTTTAATTTATTTCTAATGATTTCCGGGTTATTCAATAATTGCTGAATTTTTTTATCATCATATTGTGAAACCAACTGTACGTCGAAGTTATCAAATGCTTTTCTATACCCTTCGCGTTTTTTTAAAATAGTTGACCAACTTAACCCTGCTTGAGCACCTTCAAGAATTAAAAACTCAAATAATAAACGATCATCATGAACTGGAATACCCCATTCTAGATCATGATATTTTTCTTCTAATTTAGATGAAACAGCCCACTGACACTTTTTCATTACATTTATTTTTTCATCATACCTTTCAAATCAGCAAAAGGATTAAATGTTGCATCCCCACCATGATCTTCTGCTTTTGCTGAGCTATTGCTCCCATAACGAACTTGTTCTTCAAAACGGGAGTGTTCATTATCATGGCAATAAAGGCACAATAACTCCCAGTTACTTCCATCTTCTGGATTGTCATCATGATTATGATTTCTATGGTGGACAGTCAACTCTTGTAAATTAGTATGAGTAAATTCACGTGTACACCGCCCACAAACCCAAGGATAAAGTTTTAATGCTTTCTCTCTATAGCTCTTTTCCCTGCCTTCTTTATATTTTCGTGCCTGGGCAATAATGTCATCTGCACTTGGTTGTTTTGCCATATTTTTAAACCGTCTTTATTATTAATATCTAGGCGCAATTTTCCAAATAAGTCTTGTAATCCGACATGGACCGCCTAATCACTTCATAAGCCTCGTCACGACCATATACATGTGTAATTTCACAAACACTCTCTTCTCCAGGAAGATTTTTATAAGTCAAAAAATAATGCTTTAATCTGTTAATATAAGAAATAGGGCAATCCAGTACATCGTTCCACTGCATATAAAACTCATCACCTTTCATCACGGCTATAATTTTATCATCTGCTTCACCATGGTCTATCATTCGGAAACCACCGATTGGGATAGCTGGCAAAATTATATTCCCATGTGATACATTTCGTTCGCTTAAAACACAAATATCTAACGGATCTCCGTCTCCTTTTATTACCTCTACACCCCCTGTATTATTTCGAGCATATTCGGCAACAGTTTCACCACAATAAGTTCGGGGAATAAAACCATAGAGTGTAGGTATAGCATTTGAGAATTTTTGCGGTCGATCTATTTTAAGATAACCTGTTTCTTTATCAATCTCATATTTGACAGTATCGGAAGGTACAATTTCTATAAAGGCAGTCACAATATCAGGTGCTTTTTTACCAGCACTAATACCATGCCATGGATGGGCTTTGTATTCTATATTCATCAGAGACTAATCTAATCCTATTTAATAATATTTAACGGGGTAGAATAACTGACAATTTATGTTTTTTCAAAAAAGTTAATTATTATCCACCGGTTGCACTCATATATCTCATAATAGCGGGCTGTTCCTGTAGATCAAATTCATGCTTTTCCGGTTTAATCTGCATAGACTCAACTATCGTCTTTTTAAGTTCCCCCATGTCTCCAGGATTGGCTCTAATGACTCGTTTTAAATCAATTGAATGCTCATTACCCAGACAAAGCAATAGACGACCTTCTGCTGTTAATCTTACGCGATTACAAGTACTACAAAAGTTAGCACTATGTGGGGATATAAACCCAACTCTAGACTTTGTTCCATCGACATTAAAATAAACAGATGGCCCGCCAGTTTTATCTGGAATAGAATTTAGTACGAAAATTTTTTCTAAATCTGATTTTATTAAATCACTGGAATAATAAACTTCTGCCCGATTATGATCATCGACAACACCAAGAGGCATTTCTTCTATAAAACTAATATCAATGCCATTATCAATTGCAAACTGTACTAAATCAGTCACTTCTTGATGGTTACGGTTTTTTAAAATAACAGCATTTAATTTGATTCGTTCAAACCCTGTTTTTTTTGCTACTTGAATACCTTTTAGAACTTTTTCCAGATCACCTGTTCGGGTAATTTGTTTAAATTTATCTGCATTCAGTGTATCAAGACTGATATTAACCCGCTTTACTCCCGCATTTTTTAATGCTTGAGCCATTTCTTCCAACCTAGAGCCATTGGTCGTTAACACAAGTTCATTAAGCGATTCTATCTTACCCAGGTTTTGAAATAAACTTATCACACCTTTTTTGATTAAAGGCTCCCCTCCCGTGATTCGTATCTTTTTTACCCCTAAATCAGCAAAAGCACGCGCTATAAAGTCAATCTCTTCTAATGTTAATAATTGAGCACGCGGCAAAAAAGTCATTTCTTCTGCCATGCAATAGACACATCGAAAATCACAACGATCTGTAATGGATATTCTCAGATAATCAACTGTCCTGCCAAACCGATCGACAAGCTGAGTTATTTGTGGGGAACTTCTCATCTAATACCACTGTCTTGAAACCAACTGAATTGAATTATTTTACCATAATCTAGCAATCCTTCTCACATCTAGTCTAATCTAAAGTAAAATAAACTTTTCAAATACTATCAATCAACATGAAATTTAAATTTTTTCTTTTTTATTTACTGACTCTCTTTTCAACGCTCAGCTTTTCGGAAGAAAAAACAACCATTCGAATTGGCGTATTAGCCTTTGGCACCGTTAATTGGGAATTAGAAACAATCAAAAATCAGTATTTGCTTGATAGTACCAATTTTAAACTAGAAATTCGTCCAGTTGCCAACCCACAAGCTGGAAAAATTGCCCTGCAATCAGGTGCTGTTGATGTCATTGTCTCGGATTGGATCTGGGTATCAAGACTACGTTCTACTGGCTCTGACTTTACCTTTTATCCCTATTCCACAACATCAGGTGCTTTAATTGTACCTAAAAATAGCACCATAAAAACTATAGCTGACCTAAAAGGAAAAAAATTAGGGATTGCTGGTGGTGAATTAGATAAAAACTGGTTATTGTTACAAGCTTTAGCTAAACAAAAAAACCAGGGAGACCTAAATTTATCTGTAGAAAAAGTTTATGCAGCACCTCCTTTACTTAATCAACAGATTGCTAAAAACCGTGTAGACGCCATTATCACTTACTGGCATTATGCGGCTAGATTAGAGGCAACTGGTTACCAGCAAATCATCAGTGGGAAAGAAATTTTGCAGCAACTAAACATAAAACAAAATGTCCCTATTTTAGGTTATGTGTTTAGTCGACGCTGGGCAAATCAACATAAAGAAAGTATAAACTCATTTTTAAAAACGACTCAGCAAGCCAAGAGCCAACTTTGTCAAAAAGATGATGTCTGGCAGAAAATCATTCCTCTGACTAAAACAAAAGACTCTGCTACGCAAAATAAATTACGCAGCCGTTATTGTGAAGGCCAAGTACAACAATGGGGTAAAAATGAGCAACAAGCAGCAGCGAAAATTTATACAATTTTACGCCAGTTCAGTAACAATAAATTGACTGGAAATTCTGAAACTCTTCAAGCCGACACATTCTGGGCAATGGATTAAAGTTTATTTATGCCCACTACCTTTTTTTGAAATGACTAACAAAATTTTATCCACTTTTTCATTCATTTTATTAATTGCAATCTGGCACAGTTTAGCGATTTATATTAATGACAATAGCCTACCGACTCCAGTTATAGTGCTACAGGTTTTATGGCAGGAAATTGAATCAGGAGAACTTCAACATCATTTAGTTATTACTTTAGTACGACTTGTTATCAGCTTTTCCATTGCCATGTTTTTAGGTTGCGTAATTGGTATTACACTGGGTTTAAATAAAAAACTGGATGCTTTTTTTGATAACTGGTTAGTGATTTTTTTAAATATTCCAGCATTAGTCACAATTATTTTATGTTATGTCTGGTTCGGTCTAATTGAGTCAGCCGCTATTCTTGCAGTAGTGATCAATAAATTACCCAATGTTATTATTACCATTAGAGAAGGCACAAAAGCGTTAGACAAAGATTTATTAGAAATGGCACATTGCTACCACTTTACAAAACAAAAAACCTTTTGCCATGTGATTTGGCCACAACTCCACCCTTTTATAATGGCCGCCACTCGATCTGGCTTAGCCTTAATATGGAAAATTATATTAGTGGTCGAGCTTCTAGGACGAAGTGATGGCATGGGCTATCAGCTACATTTGTTTTTTCAGTTATTTGATGTTCCCAGCATTTTAGCTTACACCATCGCATTTATTGCTGTTATTCAAGCCATAGAATTACTTATCTTAAAACCATTGGATAAAAAAGCATTAAGGTGGCGCCGATGAGCAGTATGCAGATTGACATTAAAAATAAAACTTATACTACGCCTGATTCACAGCAGCATACAGCGATTAGCAACCTAAATTTAACATTAAAAAAAGATCAATTTGTTTGTCTGGTCGGACCATCTGGTTGTGGTAAAACAACCTTATTAAATATTATAGCCAACCTTGATAATGACTACGACGGTGAAATACATCTCGATAAAACACAATCTGCCCCTACAATTGGCTACATTTTTCAAAATCCTCGTTTACTACCTTGGCGTACTGTTAGAGAAAATATTGAACTAGTGTTAAACAATCATCAGTCTCGAAAATTTATTGACTCACTACTTGAGTCCATGCAGTTAACAGAGCATCAACATGCCTACCCAGAACATCTGTCATTAGGGATGAGTCGCCGAGTCTCGATTATTCGCGCTTTTGCAGTCAACCCAGATATTCTATTAATGGACGAACCTTTTGTATCCTTAGATTCACCTACTGCACGCCAAGTAAGAAATTCACTTCTTAAGCTATGGCAACAACGCCCTCATACTATTTTATTTGTCTCTCATGATTTGCGTGAAGCCATCACACTTGCAGATCGTCTGATTTTTCTATCAACACCCCCTATGTCTGTTATCAGTGAAATTGATGTCACTATTCCTAGAAAAGAACGTAATAACGAAGATGCGATAGAACATTTTCGACAACAATTATTGAATGAACATCCTGATATAAAAACACTTCTTTAGGACAATATACTTCGCACGGTCACGGATGCGGTTTTCTATCGGTTGATTTTTGCCAATAGACTGCGTTGCTGAAAAGGTTGCGTAGCCAGAGCTATGCGCCCATTTCAGCGCCTTGCTATCGACAAAAATCAACTCGCTATAAAATCCGCATCCGTGACCGCGCAAAGTATATGTCACACCCACTGTAATTAAAAATAGTTGCGAATACGAAAAAAATACACGATACTGGGATTAAGACATTTTTATTTCTTAGTCATTCAACCCATTGGTATTATGCAAAAAATGAAAAATAAACTCTTAAGTCTATTAATTGCAACCCTCATTTCAACACCACTCACCTCTTTTGCCAACAGTGATGATAGTCAATATCCGGCCACCAATTTTCAGCCCAAAGTTATTTTTTCGGATGAATCTATAGAAACGTCGAGCAACACACCAGCTCAATCATCTGCATTTGACCCTGACTATCCAGCTGCCAATTTCGAATCAAAGATTCTTTATGTTGATGCTTCTGCTGCAAAAGCATCCGCTGATGGTATTAAAGGTGAAAAATCAGTTTTTGATCCAAAATACCCTGCGGCTAATTTCGAACCGAAAGTGATTTATCCATAGACTATGGATAGTAGAGTGGCTTTATATTCACTCTACTTTGACAACCTTAGATTGCTCAAAAAAAGAGTAAGCTCCTTCTGTTGTGGCAAGGGATTATCCATATCAAATAATGTATTACGCAGTAGAATTAAATCCTCAAGCTCATCAACATCACGCAAAGAAGCTAATGTTTTAACTTCTCCAATTTTTTTTATTTTATTTAAAAACTGTTTTCCTGTATCAGCTTTGCTATATTTTACAGAGTTCCAAATAGAAAAGGGTATTTTGCAATTCCCACCAATTAACCAAAAACCACCGTCAACACTCGGGGCAAATGTTAACTGGGGTTGGTTTTTGCATGCCAAGCAAGTTATTGCCTTTTGAAGTTCCGCTACAGTCATTTGAGGAATATCAGCACCTACTAAAATGACAAAATCATGGTTTTCTAACAACTTATGATAAACATGTGCCATTCGCCCACCTAAACCATCGTTTCCCTGCCATACGCAAGGTAAATCTTGCCAATAGTAATGACTGACTGCTTGCTCCTCAGCCACAGCATAATAGCCTTTAACATCATCAAGCTTGCTCAAACGCTGGACAACAGCTGAAACCGAACGAGAGGATGCTAAGTGGAAAGCTTCAGCACTTTCCTGTCCTATTTTAAAAGCTAAGCGAGTCTTAACAGGTGAAAGCCCCGGGGTCTTAACAAAAATAGCTATTGCCCCACTCATGCTCTAAAAGAGACTCTCAATTTCAACAGCAATCAGCACCAGACTCAAGTGATAAGCTAGTGTTCGGAGGAGCGCAATCAAACAACCCAAAATGAATAGACTTATCTCCGATTAAGTCAAAGTGTGCTGCATAACGACTGGAGCCCAGCATATCATAAGTGTTACCACAAACTCTTAATGGTTTACCTTTTTCAAAATGATGATGATCATCCAAATCAAAAGCATGAGGATGTTCTGTAATTGTTCCTTTATAAACTGCAACTTGACCAAAATCTTCGCAGCGATCTTCTAATGGTATTTTAAAGGCTCTAACCGTAATCGATTTAAAATTTACCATCCCAATTTTAGCTTCAATCTCAGCATCTTCTAATACAATTGGGCTCTCTTTTACAACTCTTATATCTGGGCATGCCAAACCTTGCATAATCCGACGAAAATCCTCCCAATACAAGGCACCCCCTAAACACTCTCCTAATAAAATGGGTTCCATTTTAAGTGCTTGCGGTATACGTCTATCTGCATAAACATCGGAAAAATAGAGTTCTCCCCCCGGTTTAAGTACGCGAAGAATCTCTGAAAGCACCTGTTGTTTATCTGGTGATAAATTAACGACACAATTTGAAATCACTATATCAATGGAATTATCGGCAATACCAGCAGAAGCCAAGTCTTCAATATAGCCTTGAACAAATTCAACATTAGACTGAGCATAACCATAGCGCTCCGCATGCCAGTCGCCATGACGTTTTGCAACAGCAAGCTGTTCTTCTGTCATATCAACACCAATCACTTTTCCTGATTCACCCACCAACCGAGATAATAAATAACAATCTCGACCAGAGCCACAACCTAAATCAAGTACGGTGCAGCCTTCTAATGCAACGGGTAAAGGTGAGCCACATCCGTAGTACCTCTCAACTACTTCCGGATGTATATCGGCAAGAAGCTGTCGCAAATACACAGGCATTGCATCTAATGTACAACAAGCACTGGTTTTTAAATCATCTGTGGATTTAAGTACTTGCCCATAATAGTTTTGTACTGATTCGCTAATTACAGAATCACTCATATTCTTCCTTCCTAATTAATTCCAGACCACTCTCTGGTATCTTTAATATAGTTTTAGCCTGTTTGATTCAACGCCTTTTCTAATGCACGTTGGATACGTTTCCGAGACTTCTCAGAAAGCCTGGATGATTCGGACAAAGGTATTTGCCTGGTTTTACCTGCTTTTAGCATCATCGCATGGAGTTCTTTCAAATCCTTTGCATAATTTATGCACAATCGACACATAGCTGTATGAAACAAAAAACCTATCCGCTCTCTCAAAGAGAGTTCTTTGTCTAATTTTTTAGATGCCAAAAAACTGACTTCTTTACATGTCAACATTCCATAAACCTCTACTGCTTAATCCAGTTTATATCAAGACAGTGTCGTAATTGTACTCTGACTCTTGATAACATCACCCACAAATTATTTAAAGTTGAAATAGATAACACTTCACAAATCTCTTCACTACTCATACCTTCCAATTCGCGCAAAACAAATAATTGTGACATGCGGACTGGCAGCCGTTCAATACATTCTTCTAATATAGAAAAAAATTCCTCTTGCTCAAATGATTGCTCTGGTTTTGACCAAGTGGACAACTCTATTAGCCAGCTCCCTTTTTGATTAAAATAATTATCATTCTCCTGACCCTCTACTGTACCGGCTTGCTCATCAAATTCGTGCAAATTATCTCGTGATAATTTTCGAAAATAATCAATTATTTTATGCTTTAAAATACCTATTAACCAAGTCTGTTCAGAAGCTTGGCCAGCATAATTATCTTGTGCCCTTAATGCAGCTAACAGTGTTTCTTGAACAAGATCCTCCGCGACATCTGAATTACGCACACGAGAAACCCCATAGCGATAGAGTACATCTCCATATAAAGGTAGCCATTGCTCAGGCGATGATAATTCATGAGCCATTTTGCTATATCCTTTCAAACAATTGATAGTATCTTTCTATTTTAAACAAAGATGACTCATTGTTTTTAACTATTCACGTAAATCTTTAACATTACTATTCCATGAGTAATATTCTTTATAGGCTAGCTATATTTATGGGTGAAAAAATTGAGAACCAAACCATCCATTCATCAATTATATTGAGGCGACATATAATTTCTAAATTTGAAAAACCCTCTGTTTCATTCCTTTTATTCCTCAGATATAAAACACTCATTTGTCGATGTACCGTATTAAACCTTACAATTTTTTTTCAGTTTGAACAACTTGACACCTCTAATACATATAAGGGAAAATTGTCTATGAAAATAATGAACTTAATAAGTTTTATGACATCATTACTAAATTAAAGTAATTGATTTAACTTTACTTTTTCATTTATTTAAAGCTAGTAACACAAGGCTTACTTTTAACTAAATTTCTAAATTAGGAGAATCAATATGTTTTTTCGACCCTATTTATTACCTGCCCTGACCATCTTAATAGCAAGCATATTTTCATTCTCAGTTATAGCTGAAACAGACAATATAACTGGACATGGGATAGTTACAATCATTTTGGAGGATAAAACTGATGTTTCTAGCGCCGTTGCTGAATTAACCGCTGAATTAGAACAACAAGGTTTCACCATTCCGTTAGTTGTAAATCATTCTGCCGCGGCAGAAAATGTAAATCTTGACCTTGCTCCTAATCAAGTTATATTTGCAAGACCACCAAAACTTCTAGAAAAACGTCTACTTCGAAAGAGTAATACCATAGGTCTCGACCTACCTTTTAAATTTTTAGTCTTCGAAGATGATGGCAATATAAAACTATCTGTAAATACTTTAGGGTACTTAATTGATCGACATAAAATCCATATAAAAGATCTTGTATTAAGGTTAACAACTAAACTACTCACACAATTCAACACCACAGATAACGAAAAACAAGGTTTAATAACAGTTAAAAGCTCACAGTCTGTTAAAGATACCATTCAAGCATTACAAAATGCTATTTCCGCCAACCCCGCCGCTGGTATACCGCTGATACTGGAGTATGGCACAAAAAATAAAAACCATGGAAGATATAAAAAATCATTTCCGATACTTCTCGTCTTTGGAAACCCGAATGTTGGGACTCCGTTAATGCAAACTGACCCTCGAATAGGCATTGATTTACCTCTCAAATTTCTTGTTTGGAAAGACAAAGCGGGACAAGTAAATATTACTTACAACGATCCGATCTTTATTGCCAAAAGAATTAATTTACAAGGCCAAAATAATCGTTTAGAAGCAATAGCCACTGCTCTAAATAACCTTGCCTTAATAGCGTCAGGCGAAGACCTTTAGCTCATTATCTTAGATACACATATATTATAAAAAATCAAGATAAATCAGTGTATTATCAATAGATAAATAGATGGCAAACAATTAACCCCATCTTTTATCTATACTTATTAGATGCTTATATGATATATTTAATGCCAGCTCCTCACCCTATAAAAGAAGAAAGTAAAGCCTGATTATAAATTCAGCTAAAACTTCTTGGAAAAATAGTAGTTCTATGCCCACAAGGATATCAATAATTTAGGTTACTTAGTCTTAAATAAAGAATACTAAAATGACTGATATATTACTCATAAAATCCGAACAAGAATCAGTAAATAAAGCTGCTATTATTGCTGTTTTTTTATTTGCTGGGGTTTTATTTCTATGGCAATTTATTGAGGACAGAGGGTCAAAAAAAAACCTAAACTCACTCACTGAAACACCACAAATTGATAATATTTCTAAAAAAAGATGGCCTACTACTTTTTCCAACCAAGCTAGTATCTCAAAAAGAATCAATAAATCCGAAAGAGTAAACCCAAAATCTAAAGCAGCAATTAAAGTAAAACCATCAGAAAAGTTAGCTAGTTTAAACATATCTCAAACAAAAAAAATCTCTAAACAAGACCTAGCACTAATTCCTACATCAAAAGAACCAGCCATAAATAATCTAAATCAAGCTTTTGTGGAAATTTCTAATGTTTATGACCCTGTTGAGTATGAAAACCTATTATTGAACGACAAAAATAACCCAGAAACAATTTCTGACCCTAATGATTATAAAAAACTATTATTAAACGACCGAGAGACTACTCCAGAGACAAATATTGAAAATGGTGATGGGCAGTTGTACGATAATAACGCAGAGCAGAAGGACTATTCAATTCAAGTCTCGTTACCAATATCAAGCCGACAGGCAAATAAACCACTTGATCAAATAGAAACATCTAAAACACAACAACCTCAAACTTCCATTTCTGATTTTGATATAAAACCAACGAAAGCTCTCTCCACCCAACATAAAAACTCATTTTCTACCCAGATAGAAAAACCGATAAAACAATCAGTTTTGGTTGCAACTAAGACAGCTAATTTAGAAAAGTCAAAAGTTAAATCCGTACATATTGTCAGAACAGACAAACCTAACACCAAGAAGTTAAAACAATATAGAATTAAAAATGGGGATACCCTTTATTCACTATCACGCCGATTTAACGTAAGCCTAAATAACTTATTACAGTCAAATACTATTTCAAAAAAAAGTAAACTTAAAATTGGACAAATAATAATAATTCCTCATAACACCTAATTAAGGGCATCTCTATGAACCTAAAGAAATAGCATCAAGTTTCTTTTGTTTTATCAATGAAATCACTAAAAGGCATTATTAACCGCCCTTTTTTTAGCACTTGAATATACCAACTAAGCCTTTAAAATCAAAAACCAAGGTAACTCGCTATAAATAACCTACCCATATTTCGAGTTACCTTACCGCACTAATCAAAGAATCAAATAATGAACTGGCGGTTGATATCGACTGAGCCGCAGCCTGATAAGATTGCTGGAATTTAATCAAATTTGCTGCTTCTTCATCTAAATTAACCCCGGAAATATTTTCTCGTGCCTCTGTCGCTCTTTCTAACAGCGAAGCTTGTGCCGTTGCATTTATATCTGCTGAATGAGTTAAGCCACCGACTTTTGATACAACTTGTGCATAGGCTTCTTGAAACGTTGTTGAATTTCCAAACATTCCTGAGTGATTCATTAGGTCAGCTAGTTTCAACATATTT
>CAZHUE010000010.1:0-10020 GCA_964535875.1 uncultured Methylomarinum sp. | reverse complement strand
ACCCCGGCTGTAGCTAATGATGATGCGGCAGCAATTTTACGTGGATCAGTGATGTTCACTGATAGATTCTCTGCTGCCCGATAAGATGGCCTGATAAAAAATTGATCTCCAACATTGGGTGTTGAATCAATTCCCAGAGAAATGCCTGGCAACTTGTCAGATGGATTTGTAGCCGTTAATATTGCAGGTGACCCTGTTGCTGTTAACGGAATAACAGTATCATCAGCCATGCGAGTCAAAGTATAACCCGTTGCATCATATTTTAATAAGTAATCACTGGTATCCAGATCGGCGCTATTAGTACCAAAAGCAGCGGTTAGTGTTGCAGCTCCAGTATTGCTAGTAACTGATAATGCAGGAATTTCATTTACACCGGAAAACTTGAATAATGGATCACCTAAATTCCCATCCAGATCATATCCATCTTTATGTGCTGCATTCAATTCCATGGCAATTGCTGATGCAATTGACCCTAGCTTTTGTTGAGCAGGATCTAAAATTTCATCTCTAAAACGTAGAGTACCTGTCAATTTCCCACCACTTAACTGTTGGGTCACAACTTGCGGAGGACCACTAATTGGTTCAAGTGTAATTTCCAATTTTGTCGGATCAAATTTATTGCCTTGTGTTCCCAAGGTATAAGCTTGAGCATCCATGACTAAGGGTTGTCCATTTTTCATCACCACTGATGCCATACCTGAAACCTGAGGTATTACTGTAATATCAACTAATTCCGAGAGCTTAGTTAAAAGCAGATCACGCTTATCCATTAAATCATTCGGTTGTTGCTCTCCATTAGCTCTACCCAAGGCTGAACTTATATCTTTATTTAAATCGGCAATAGCTTTGGTATATGAATTGATTGTTTCTACAGTACTTTTCACATCAGAATTAACTTGATCTCTTAATTCCTCAAATCTGTTACTCACGACTGAAAAACGGTGCGTTAAACCCTCAGCTTCATTTATCATTACATCGCGAGCAGTAAGGGATGATGGATCGTTAGCTACATCATTAGCTGCTTTAAAAAAACCTTCTATTGCAGGCTCCATTCCTGTGCTTGGGTCTGCCAATAAATTATCAACTTGCGAGGCAAAATTTCTAAAACTATCTACTTCACCAAAGGCTGCTGTACTGGAGCGTAATTGACCATTTACAAACTGGTCATAACTTCTAGCTATATTTGTAATATCAACCCCTGAACCAACATAACCGCCTCCTGTATAATGAGGTGCTCGCGCATCTAATTCTACTCGTTGTCTGCTATAGCCTTCCGTATTAACATTGGCAATATTATGGCTTGTAGTTTCTATTGATCTTTGAAAAGCCATCAATCCTGATACAGCTATACCTAACATTCCACCAGCCATTTGCTATCTCCTAATGAATTGATTTTGTTTCAATGCAAGTAGGTCTGGAGTCGTATTCGTCATTTGCTTGCTTTGAACTATTCTCATAACTTTACTGGCATAATCCGGGTCAGTCGCATACCCTGCTTGTTGTAACGCTTGCATGTACTGCTCCGGTTTTTCAGCCACTTCGAGAGCATTTTTATAGCGTGGATTATTTTTTATAAAATTAACATAATCATCAAAACTTTCCTGGTATGAAGCATATGACCTAAACCCTGCCATTTCTTTTTTACCCACTCCGTCCTTAAATTCTAAAGTTGAAACGTTCGCTTGCTGACCATTCCATGATTTATCTGCCTTAATATTAAATAAATTATGGCTATTTATACCATCGTCGGCTTGGATGATTGACTTACCCCAGCCCGTCTCTAATGCAGCTTGTGACAATAAAACATTGGCATCTACACCTAGCTTTTTTGCAGCTTGTTCTGCATACGGTCGCAATTGGTTTATAAAATCTTCTGCTGAATCAAACGTTTTACTGATTTTGACATTAGAACCTGCTAACACTCCACCCAGATTACTTTCATCTATAATAGGTGCTGAGTTTCTAATTAAACTTTTTCTTGCATAGTCACCAATATTTTGATCTTTTAACACGGTAGCAGATTGGTCAGGACTCAACTGTTTTTCAATCAAACCAGCTAAACCAATACCACCCTTTGTAGATAAATTTACCGATAATTGTTGATCGTACATATCTCTATAAAAATCACTCTGGCTACTATCCAGAATACCTTCAGCCAAACTTGCCTGACGCATACTTTTTAGCATCATTCCAACAAAGATTGATTCAAATTGCTTCGCCACTTCCTTAATAGCTTCCGGCGCGTTATTTTTAGCTTCATTTTTTAATTTAGCCAAGCTATTAAAGTCCGTATATGCAGGTGTATCTTGTACTTTTAGCATGACATTAATCCTATTCAGCCTAGATAATAATAAGTTCTGCCCTTAGGGCACCCGCTGACTTTAAAGCTTCTAAAATAGCCACTAAATCACTTGGTCCGGCTCCCACTTTATTAACTGCTTTCACAATCTGATCTAAAGAGACGCCCGGATTAAATACAAACATATGGTTTCCATCCACGCCTAAATTACGCTCTTCCACTGTAATTTCTGTCTGAGGAACTACAGCTGTATCTCCAACAGCAAATGCGTTAGGCTGACTAAGCTGGTCATTCTCACTAACAGTAACGGTTAAACTACCATGGGAAACCGCCGTAGGCTGAATCCGAACGTTACCATTAATAACCACTGTTCCAGAACGAGAGTTAACAATTACTCTTGCTGGTGCAGCATCGGGGAAAACTTCCATATTTTCTATTATGGAAACAAAACTAACTCGCTGAGATGGGTTCAATGGTGCATTGACTTTTACTGAGGTCGCATCTAAAGCTCTCGCCGTATCTGGCCCTAATACTTTATTAATCGCTTTAACCATCCGGTGTACCGTTGTAAAATCAGAATTATGTAAATTAAAGACCAGTGAATTTCCTTTACCAAAAGATGTTTCAACATGCCTTTCTACTGTTGCTCCGTTAGGAATTCTACCGACTGCCGGGTTATTGACTGTGATTTTTGAACCGTCTTTCCCAGATGCACTTAAACCACCAACGACTAAATTTCCCTGTGCAACCGCATAAACTTTGCCATCAGCACCTTTTAAAGGACTCATTAATAAAGATCCACCGCGTAAGCTTTTAGCATCCCCAATTGAGGACACTGTTACATCAATTTTTTGTCCTGGTTTTGAAAAGGCCGGTAATTCCGCATGAATCGCAACTGCTGCAATATTTTTAGACTTGGGGTCAATACCCGGCGGTAAAGTTAAACCGAGTCTGGCCAACATGCTACGCATACTCTGACCGGTAAACTTTGTTTTATCACCTGACTTATTTAGACCAACAACCAGTCCGTACCCAACCAATTGGTTGCTACGTACCCCGGCTATAGATGCCAAATCTTTTATCCGTTCAGCATAAACAGACTGATTAGCAAAAAATAAAAATAAAACTGTTAAAAAAAGATGCTTCACTTCTGTTCCTCTAAAGCAATCTCATTAGATAATTGCATATGATTTTCTACTGAAGAAATCATAATATTAGCCTCTCGATTGAGTTTGGCTTTACGGCTAACTTTTGCCGGTAGCGCCCGACTGAGTCTGGCTATCATGCTACGCATTCTTTTTTTACTAATTTTCAGCTTAGCTTTGGATTTACTTATCCCGACAAGCAAACTATAGTTCATTAATCGAGTACTTCGAGAGCCAGATAAAGAATGACTACTATCTGCAAAACTTGTCTGAAAATTCAATAACAATGTTAATACTACAATAGAAAAAAATTTCATATCCATAACCTTTAAAATGGAAACACAGGGCTTAAAAATAACTTGGCAAACCATCCCATTTTGTTTGAATCTGCAACAGCGCCTTCACCGGTATACATCATTGTTGCATCAGCAATTTTAGAGGATAAAACTGTATTTGAAGCATCAATATCAATGGTTCTAACAATGCCTGATAAACGAATATATTCACTCCCGTCATTAAGTGTTACCCGCTTTTCTCCACGAATCTTCAGATTGCCATTTGGTAATACATCAACCACTGTTACACTGATATTTCCTGTTAAACTGTTACTTTGCTTTGCTTCACCTTTGCCACCAAATTTATGATTGGATGCTAGTGTTGCGCTTAAATCTTTACCTAATAACAGGGAAGGATCAATACCTGCAATATTAGGTGCAGTAGCAGAAATTGAATTATCTTTAGCCGTAGCAAGGTCAGATTTTTTCTTAGCAGCCATCTTTTCCGCCAGTTTTACCGTCAAAATATCGCCTATTCGTCTGGCGGTATGATCTTCGAATAAACGCACATCATATCCCGATTGATAAATAGAGCCATTTGCAACCTGAGGAGGCCGTAAGTCTACTGCTTGCGCAGGTGCAAAAGCAGGGTCTCTTTTAGGCAATGACTCACAACCGACTAAAACAGAAAATACAACACTAATGATCATAATTTTTTTAAAATTCATTTTACTGCCTATTTCTATAGTTGTTGTGATACATATGACAACATTTCATCGGTAGTAGAAATGGCTTTAGAATTCATCTCATAAGCTCTTTGGGTTTCAATCATATTGACCAATTCTTCAACCACATTGACATTGGATGTTTCCAGTGAGCCTTGTAATACTGCGCCAAACTCCGCATCTCCTGGCACACCAGTCGCTGGCGCGCCACTAGCAACAGTTTCTGAAAATAAATTTTCCCCTATAGGATTTAACCCTGAAAGATTTATAAAATCTGCCAATTGAACTTGTCCCACTTCAACTGAATCCGGACTACCAGGCTGTATCACTGAAACTGTTCCATCCCGTCCAATTGAAATACTTGAGGCATCCTCAGGAATAGTAATATTAGGTTCTAAAGTCATTCCTCCAGCAGTCACTATCTGTCCAGTTGAATCTAACTTAAAAGATCCGTCACGAGTATAGTTAATATCTCCATTAGGCATCAGGATCTGAAAATACCCTCGACCACTCACAGCTATATCCAGTGAGTTGTCTGTTTGTTGCATATTGCCTTGAGAATGTAGCTTTTCAGTCGCAACAGTTCTAACACCTGTGCCCAGTTGCAGACCAGTCGGTAATTCTGTATTTTGTGTGGTTTGAGCACCAACCTGACGAATGTTTTGGTAAACCAGATCCTCAAAAATAGCTCTGGATTTTTTATAACCAATAGTATTTACGTTGGCGAGATTATTAGAAATAACCGCCATTCTTGTTTGCTGGGCATCTAAACCTGTTTTAGCTATCCATAATGCACGTTCTGTCATAACAATCTCCTAATATAAAATGACAATTTTTTGTCTTATTCACTCTTTTATTACTGAACTAGCATTTACTATGCCATCGTCATAAGTTTGGCCGATACACCCGAATTATCATCTGCTGTCTTCATCACTTTAACTTGTAGCTCAAAATTTCTTGCCAGCTCTATCATTTCAACCAACGAAGAGACAGCATTTACATTGCTTCCTTCTAAAACACCTTGAATCAAACTGACATCAGCACTTGCCTCTAACTCAATCCCATCCTTAGTATGCATTAACCCATCATTAAGCTTTTCTAAATTCCCTATTTCGGGCTTAACCACTTTAATTCGATCAATAACCGCTAGTGTTGTTTCGTTGCCTCCTAAAGGAATAATACTGATTGTTCCATCCGTTCCAATAGTAATTTTTTCTGCAGGTGGAATTGCAATAGGGCCATCCTCTCCATAGACTGGCAGTCCATTGCCTGTTAGCAACTGCCCTTCAGGAGTAATTTGTAAATCACCGGATCGTGTATAGGCCTCGTTACCATTTCCATCTTGTACAGCCAACCAGCCCTCACCTTTTATGGCAATATCCAGTTCATTGCCTGTAGTTTGAAGTGAGCCACTACTCAAATCCGAACTAGGTCTTTCTGTCATAGCGTAGACTCTGGTAGGAAATCCAGGACCAAAAACAGGCATAGACCGAAATTGTTCAAAATCAGATTTAAAACCCGTGGTTTGAGTGTTTGCCAAATTATTGGCATTTGAGGCTTGAGCCAACAAAGTCTGCTTGGCTCCGCTCATGGCAATAAATAAACTACGATCCATTGACTTTCTCTTTAATAAAATTATTTAAGAATCATGCATTGCGTAGATTGTGCTGTTGTATATTTGGTAACCCAATATTTACACTTGATAAATTGTTGAGTTTTACTCAACCTACGCATTCAGATATTTATCTATGCATTAAGAATTGTCTGCATAATGGTTTTTTCAGTTGTAATCGACTGAGCATTAGCCTGATAAGCTTGTTGAGCAATAATAAGTTGTACTAATTGCTCAGATAAATCGACGTTTGAAGCTTCTAATGAACCCGACTGAATCTTACCAAAACTACCAGTGCCTGGCTGCCCTGGCACACCATCGCCCGATGCAGTACTTTCTCTCCATGACGTATCACCTTTTTTAGTCAAGCCCTGCGGGTTTGCAAACCGTGTCAAGGCAACTTTACCCAATATATCTGACCCACCGTTACTAAATTTTGCAGCGACAACACCTTCATCATTAATATCTATTCCGGTTAAATCTCCTGCAGGCAAACCATCCTGAGACAGCCCTTTCACTGAAAAACTAGTACTAAATTGCGATGTATCGCCATAGTCAAAAGTAAAATTCAGTTTTGCAACATTTAAAGAGGGATCAATATCTGTTGATTCAATGGGGCCAATCGCTACTTTAGCTGGCTGGCCTCCTAGAGCAACATCAGTAATCAATTCGCCAGAATCATCAAAATTTAGTCTATTTGGTGTATGTGCTAAAACCGCAGTTGGTGGTGTTGCAGCTGGATCAGCTAAAGTCGATTTTGTACCATCGGCATTAAATGGAACTCCATCAATAAAAAAATAAGCATCCCATTGATTTGAAGTCCCCCCTCCGGCACTTTCTCTATTTGTCACATAATAAGTAGATGCTATGTGTGAATTACCCTGGGAATCATAAATAGTAACCGATGAAGTATGATTATATGTTTTAGGATCTGTAGGGTCTACACTACTCGCTGTTGTTATTGAAGGAAAATTAACAGGCAAAATCTCAGTAGCATCTACATTTGTACTTATTGCAATTTTTGTTGTCGCAACCGGGGCACCTTGAGCGGCTGTAATTTTTAATGGCTGAAAAACACCCTCACTAAACCCTTCATCAACCGTTGTTCCATTGGGTTTAAATGACAATAAAAAACTACCTTGATTATTAACGACAAAGCCATCTTTATTAAGTTTAAACTCCCCTCCCCTAGTAAATAAAGTAGGTTTAGATGAGGCAGGGTCTTCTGATAAAGAGAAAAAACCTTGTCCACTAATCGCTAAATCCAGATTGTTATCTGTAAAATTTAAATTTCCTTGATTAAATTGCTGTGCAACATTAGCTACACGAACACCTGCTCCAGCAGTCGTTTTAGAAACACCACTCACACTCGCTGCGTATACATCAGCAAATTCAGTTCTTGATTCTTTAAACCCAACTGTATTTGCGTTTGCAATATTATTCCCAGTGACTGATAAGTCTTTAGATGCAGCACTTAAGCCGCTTAATGCAACTGAAAACCCCATGATTATTCTCCTTAAAATATTTTCTTGACTTCGTTAAATTTCACTTTACCCAAACCAGCTAATTCTAATGACACACCCTCTGCGCTTGCTCCCAATGCCACACTTTTAACCTCTGCATTAATGAGCGTTTGAGAAACGGTATTTTCTCCATCAATGGTCGATTCCGCTGCTATTTTGTATGAACCTGGAGCAGCTTGAGTTCCATCCTCTAATAAACCATCCCACTCAAATTCTATATTGCCTTTGTCCTGCTTCCCTAGATTAAGAGTTTTTAATATGCCACCATCTGAACCTAATATAGATACTTTAAGATTCTCAGTCGGCCCTTTTAATGCAACTTCTCCCGATAAATTATTATTGACAGAAAGAACACCTTGATCAGAAGGAACCATCACAGATTTACCCACAAGAGTTGCTGCCTGCAACCCCTGCCCAGAGGTTATTGATCCCGCAAATTCTGCAAATGAATCATTTAAACTACTTACACCTTCTACTGTACTGAACTGAGCCATCTGAGCCAAAAAATCCCCATTTTCCATCGGTTTACTTGGATCCTGATGAGTCATTTGCGTTGTCATTAATTTTAAAAATTGTTCTTGTCCTAATTCTTGTTTTTTAGTTTCGACCTTATCCGCTACAGGAGCTAATCCTAAATCCCGATAAGTTTCGATTGAATTTATTGCCATTTTTTATCTCCTATTGCCCCATTCTTAAGGTTTGTAACATCAACTGCTTAGCAGTGTTTAAAACTTCAACATTATTTTGATATGATCGTGATGCCGACATCATATTTGCCATTTCCTCCACTGTATTAACATTAGGCTTAAAAATATAACCATTATCATCCGCCATTGGGTGATGAGGCGCATATTCCATAACTGCCGGAGCTTGACTTTCTACAATCCCTGCAACATTAACTTTGCTAGAAGCATTGTTCATATCCATCACATTTTTCAACTCCGCTTTAAAAACAGGCTGACGGGATTTATAAACCTCATCAATACTGCTACTGACACTATTTGCATTGGATATATTACTGGCAACCAAATTTAATCTTAGTGATTGCGCATTCATCCCACTCCCTGCAATATTGAAAATATTCATAGACGGCATAATTATTCCCCTCTAAGTGCGGACATGAGTCCTGAAAACTTACCATTAATAAAGCGCAAGCTAGCCTGATATTGCACTGCATTTTCAGCGTATTTAGCTTGTTCTATATGAGACTCAACTGTGTTTCCATCTAAAGAAGCTTGCTGAGGATTCCGAAACATCATCGTTGTTCCTAATAACCGGTCATTTGGTGAAAAATGGCCTTCCTGAGTTCGTTCTATACTATTAGTTGCAGGCATAGATTTTTTTAATACCGCATGAAAATCAAGATCCCGTGCTTTATAGCCCGGTGTGTCAGCATTAGCTAAATTAGAAGCAAGAACCTCACTTCGTTTCTCACGTAAAGTTAAAGCATGAGGATGAACACCTAATGCGTTGTCAAAATTAATAGCCATCGTTACCACCTGAGTTATGTTACAAAAGTAATAAGCATGAGCCATGCCATACTTAATTAAAGATTTATAATCAGTAGGATATGCAGGTTTTAAATAAAATTTTTCAAATTTCTCATTTTATCAACCGAGAAAATCAGAAATACTTTTATTTCGAGCAGGAAAACTTTTTGGATAGGCAATAAAAAAGACAGCGTCTACAATGATATAAAGTTATTAAAATCAACTGATTAAACTTAAAATAAATCATTATTTTTAAATAATAAAGATCATTATTCAACACCAGTCTGGTTCTTTTAATAAAAAAATAAAGCGGCAATTTTTAACCGCCAACCATAATACTGAGTCATCAATTAAGTATTGGATTATTATTGCTTTTTTTGTAGATCTAATAAGGACGTTACGCGTCAATAATACGGCAGACTGCAATGTTATAAAACCACCTGGAATCGAACTAAGCAGGGTCAACCACCAACTTATTTAGTTTAACTTTGATGCTGGTTTATAGTCAATATCCATGTCCCATGAGTGAGAATGTAAATTATTTTGTGTAACTGCTTATTATTAATCTCTAATATGAGAGGATAAGTCGTTAGTGCCTGGACGAAAACAATATTTTCATTTAAATACAACTGCTTACGGAAAAACAATGGATTTAAGGTTTGTCTCAATATAATTCAAGAATAGCTCGTAAATCGCATAACACATTGATATTAAAAGACTGGCTTTAACCTCGAACAAGCCTAAAACCAAAGTAACCGTCAAACATTTAAAAACTTCGTGACCAGCCACCCATGAGAACACTCAAATCACCGCAAATGCAAATAGGTCAAAGCGATATTGCCGACATCGTCATCGATGTGACCTTCCGAGATGATATTCTAATGATCTTACTGGGTTTAAACCTAGAAAAATCAGTTGAATTTATCCCTACTAAAAAAATTCAGCATAACT